>NZ_CP043420.1:604103-906154 GCF_008247605.1 Kushneria phosphatilytica
GGGTTCATGCCTCTGCCAATGCATCCCTGGCAGGCGCAGCAACTGCAACAGCGTGACGATATCCGTGCCCGTATGACTGCGGGTCGGTTGGTGCGCCTGGGGGAGAGTCCGCAGCGCTGGGCGCCGACTTCATCGCATCGTTCGCTGTATCTCGCCGGAGCCAGGTGGCAGCTCAAGGGCTCGCTGTCGGCGCGACTGACGAACTCGGTGCGAGAACTGCACATCAATGAAGTCGCACGTGGTTTGCGTCTGGATCGCTGGTGGCGATCGTTGCCGGCATCGCTGACCCGATCCTTTCGCTTGATGCAGGAGCCAGCCTGGCTGGGTTGGCATGACGATCAGGGCAGCATCGATGAAGCGAGCCTGATACTACTGCGTGAAAATGGTATCACCGAGCCCGGTGCCGAACGCTCGGTGCTGGCGACCCTGACCCAGCGTTTGGAGAGTGATAGCGCGACGCTGCTGACCGCACGGGTTCGGCATTACGCGCGACAGCACGCTATGCCCTCTGATTCTGCCGCCATGAAATGGTTCGAGGCTTTCTGCGAGCAGGTGCTGACACCGCTGTTGCGGTTGGTGGTGGAGGAGGGGGTTGTGCTGCTGGCGCATCAGCAGAATATCGTACTGCGCCTTGAAGAGGGGCTGCCGGCCGGGGTGGACTACCGCGACTGCCAGGGCAGTGGCGTTACTGCGCACTTCTTCGAACGTCATCCGGCCGCCGAGGTCAGTCAGGATCATCGCCTGACCGATGCCATGCTCCGGCGTTATTTTCCCTATTATGTACTGGTCAATTCGACGCTGGCAGTGACCGGTGCGCTGGCCGAGGATGGCCTGATGGATGAACGTCACCTGCTGGTCCGGCTGCGTCATCATCTCGAACACCTTGCGGCCACTCTCGAAGGGGATCGGGCGCTACTGGACCATCTTCTGTACTCGCCTACTCTCGAGGTCAAGAGCAACTTCTTCTGCTATCTCGCCGGCATCAATGAGTCTACCCTGGATGATCCGGCCCGCATCTATATCGACATACCCAACCCGCTGCTGGAGATCGCTGCATGACCGTGACCCGGGCCGCTCAGGCCAATCCGCTCAAGGGCATCGAGCCGGCTGCGCTGGGGGATGGCGCAGCGCGGCTGCCGCTGATCGAATCGCTGGATCCGGTCGAGGCGCTTGATGCCGCTTTTGCGCTTCATCCGCAGCTGAGTACTCTGGTACTGGAAGACGCCTGGCGTGATCGACCGCACTGGCAGATGTTGTGCGAATTTTTCGGTGCGCCCCGTATTCCGCGTGCTGGCTTCTATCAGTCTCCCTGGCACTGGCTGCATCATGATCGCCCCGCAACTCGCTTCAACATCGAGCTGGGACGCGTCGAGCGCCCGCTCAACCCGGAAGGACGGGTTTACGAACGTTTTGATCCCCGGCTCGAACGTTGCCTGACCCTGAGAACCGTGTCGCTCGATGATGATCTCGATCGACTGGTGCGCTGGATGAACAATCCCCGGGTGGCGCATTTCTGGGAGCAGGCCCGCCCACGGGAAGAGCTGGCCGAGTGGTTTGCTCATCGATTGGCACAGCCCCATCGGTTGGGATTGATCGGCGAGTTCGATGGTGAGCCGTTCGGCTATTTCGAGCTCTACTGGGCCGCCGAGGATGTGATTGCCCCGTACTATGTCTGGCAGGGTTTCGATCGTGGCCTGCATGTTCTGGTGGGAGAGGAAGACTTTCGCGGTGCCAGCTTCGTGAACGCCTGGCTTGGTGGGCTGCAGCACTACGCCTATCTGGCGGAGCCACGAACCGATCGACTGGTACTGGAGCCTGCTGCCTCCAACGAGCGACTGTTCCGTCATCTGGAGCGGCTGGGACTGTTTCGGCAGCGTGAATTCGATCTGCCCGACAAGCGGGCAGCGCTGGTGATGGGCTGGCGTTCGCAGTTCTTCGGTGAGGTGATGTGATGGGCGAGACTTCCGAACACGTGGTGGCGGATGTGGCGATCCGCCGTCACTGGGATGCAGCCAATCGGGCGCTGATCGCCAAGATGATCAGCGAACTGGCTTATGAACAGGTGCTACCGATCGTTGAGCTCTCCACACCCTGTGTCTTCGATGATTTCGGGGCCCTGGGGAGTGAGCAGCAGTATGATTTTGCGCTCGACACGGACCCGCGTGGGCGCTGGACCTTTCTGGCGCAGCTCAATCTGTGGGGGCAACTGCTGATTGATATCGATTCACTGACGCCGCCCGATGGTGTGCGCATGGAAGCAGCCGATCTGCTGCTGGCCATCGGCCCGGCTCTGGGGATGGATGATGCCCGGCAGGCGGAGTCCCTGGAAGACCTGTTCAATACGCTGCGCGCCGACTGCGAGCTCATCGAGGCCCACCGTCAGCTGACTGCCGATCGCGCTATCGGATTGCCTGAAGCCGAGCGTCAGGCGTTGCTGGATGGTCATCCCAAGTTTCTGTTCAACAAGGGCCGACGTGGCTGGGGGCTGGAGGCACTGCGCGCCTATGCCCCTGAATATGGTGAGCGCATCCGGCTCGACTGGATCGCGATTCTGCGGCAGCGGCTGCATGCCGGTGGCGAGCCGGTGGACAGTGAGTATCTGTTGGCCTCGGTGCTTGATGACGACGCCCTGCGCGAATTGCGCGCGACGCTGCAGCGCCGGGTAAAGGAAACCGACCATGCGGTCGAGGAGTATGCGCTGATGCCGGTGCATCCCTGGCAGTGGCAACAGATGCTGGCCATGCTGCATGTCGGGGACATCGGGCGCGGCGAGATGATCCATCTGGGCAGTTTCGGCGACGAGTTCATTGCCCAGCAGTCGCTGCGTACGCTGACCAATGTCAGCGAGCGACCCGGTGCGGGCAGCCATGACATCAAGCTGCCGCTATCGATCATGAATACGTCGAGCTATCGCGGCATTCCGGGCAAGTACATGCTGGCCGGACCAGACGTCTCACACTGGCTGCGGGTGCGAGCTGGAGACGATGACGAGTTTGTGCGTGCCGGGCTGGAAATTCTGGCCGAGCCGGCGTCGGCAGTGCTCGAGCATGATCAGTATGCGCGCCTTGCCGGGGCGCCCTATCGCTACCGTGAACTGTGCGGCGTGATCTGGCGCGAAGGTCTGACGCCCCGTGTGGGGGAAGGGGAACAGGCATTGCTGATGGCGGAGCTGATGCAGTGCGATGCCGACGGCCGCCCCTGGCTGGCAGCCTATATCGACGCCGCCGACTGTGATCCCGAGCTCTGGTTGACGCGTCTGTTCGAGGCGACACTGGTGCCCATGTATCACCTCCTGTGTCGCTATGGCATGACCATTATTGCCCACGGTCAGAATCTGACGCTGATTCTTCGGGATGGCCTCCCGCACCGGCTGGCACTGAAGGATTTCCAGGGCGATCTGCGGCTGACCGATGAAGATTTTCCCGAAGCGGCCGATCTACCCTCGACACTGCTCGAGGTGACCGTTCGTCTGCCGGCTGACAAGCTGATCCATGATCTGCAAACCGGCCACTTCGTCACCCTGCTGCGTTTCGTAGCGCCGCTGGCACCGGCAGTAGGCGTTTCCGAGCGCCGCTTCTATCAGCTCTGCGCTGAAGTGCTGGAGAATTACATGGCGCGCCATCCTGAGATGGCCGAGCGCTTTGCGAAATTCACGCTGTTCCGACCGCGCATCCTGCGACTGGGACTCAATCGATCGAAGTTCCTGCACGATGCCGAGGGCGCGTCGAGTCGCATGCTGCCCGACATGGATTACGAAATCGATAATCCGCTGGCGCTGGTAACGCGTGCCAGCCGACCCTTCGGACCGGGCGAGCGCCAACAGAGTCAGGGCAAGGACCGTATTCCCCATGAGTGACGTTTCGCATAGTGTCGACCTGGCCGGTATCGGGGCCGGCCCGTTCAATCTCAGCATTGCTGCCCTGGCCGATAGCCATGTGCCCTCACTGACAACGCGCTTTTTCGATCGCCAGCGTCACTATGTCTGGCACAGCGGCATGATGCTGCCGGGCACGCATCTACAGACCGGTTTTCTGAAGGATCTGGTTACAGGAGTGGCGCCTACCAGCCCTCACAGCTTTCTCAGCTATCTGGTGGCGCACCGGCGCTTCTATCGTTTTCTCAATGCCGAGCTGTCCACGGTCAGCCGTGCCGAGTTTTCCGACTATCTGCGCTGGGTAGCGGAGCATTTGCCCAATGTCTCGCTGGACGAGGGCGTACGTGAGGTCGATTTTGCCGACGACCACTTCCGGGTCACGACCGAACATGGCCGCTACCGAGCGCGTCATCTTTGTCTTGGCACCGGCAAGCGTCCCTGGCTGCCTGCTTTCGCCGAACCCCTGCGGGGGCCGCGCTGTCTGCATGCCGAAAGTATTGCCGAGATGACCCACGATTTCAGCGATCAGCGGGTGGTCATTGTCGGTGGTGGACAGAGTGGCGCAGATATCTTCATCAATGCGCTCAATGGGCACTGGGGAATGCCGGCTTCGCTGCATTGGCTCTCCCGGCGACGCAACTTCCAGCCACTGGATGAGACGGCTTTCACCAACGAATATTTCACGCCGGAATATACCAGCTGGTTCACCGAACTTGATGATGCCACGCGTCAGCGCGAGGTGCTGGCGCAGAAGTACGCCAGCGATGGGATCACGCCGGCGGCGCTGCTGGATATCTATCAGCGTCTCTATCATCGCTTCGATGTGCTGGGCGAGCCGCGCTGGGCACATCTGCTGCCACATCGTGAAGCGGTCGACATGGACTCGATCGGTGAGGGCTTTCGACTCTGGACGACGCACGGGCTGACGGGGGATCGGGAGCGTTTCGACGCGGATATCGTCATCTTTGCCACCGGCTTTCAGTCGGGACTGCCGGAATGTCTGGCACCGCTTCAGGATCGGCTGTCACTGACTGATGGCAGTATTACCGTGGGTGATCACTTCATGGTCGAGTGGGATGGCCCGCCCGGGCATGGTCTCTACGCTGTCAATGCCGGACGAACCCGCTACGGCATTGCCGAGCCTCAGCTCTCTCTCATGGCATGGCGTTCGGCAGTGATCCTCAATCATATGGCTGGTCGTGCCGTATTCGATATCGAGGATGATCCGGGCCCGGTGACGTGGCGACCGGTGAAGGATCGGAATGCGTAGTCGGCAGGAAAAGCGGGGGATCAGGTCGTGGCAGCCTGCCGATCCTCCGCAGTCTGGCGACGCTTGAGCCGAGGACAGTTGCCGCATTCACCGAGCGATTCATCCAGGTAGCGCATACAGCACATGCGGCGGCAGCGCCATACCGTGGGTTCACCCGACTCATTCACGGTGTCGATGTACTCCACCGGCTGATAGAAGGGGTTGCGTTGTCGATCCGGCAACCAGCGCCGCTGTAGTACCTCACGCGCCCCGCTCAGTTGCCATTCGCTGATGTCGTCAAGTTCTTCCAGCGCCCCTACCACAAATTCGAAGTAACCGGCTGCATTGCTCCAGAGCACACGCGGAGAGAGACGTACCTGTCGTGCCAGCGTGGCGATCAGCGGTGTCAGATGTGCGGAAATCAGGCTGCAGAAGCGGGCGCAGCCATTGTCGAGGCTCCGGGTGCCGGCATGAGTCAGCCCGAAGGCTGTGGCGATACCGCATTCGTCGAAGGCAATATCGAGTTCGTCGAGTGCCATGGGAAGATGGCGATCAAGGCGCAGCTCGATGATGACCACACTGATGATCAGGCGGCTCAGATAGTGTTTCGACCACTGGGTGGCAATGGCCCGGGGGTCGCTCAGTCCCTGTGCCCGGGCAAAACGATCCAGCAGTAAGCGCAGTATCTCCGGGTCAAGCAGGTCGGGGCCGGCGATGACTCTACCGGACGCTGGTGAAGCGCGCAGCTCACTGCGTTGCACCAGCGCTTCCCGGTAGCCACTGAAGCGTTCTGGGTAGTACGTGGCGAACATGAGTCTCCCGGAGTCGCGTCGGACTCGATGACAAATGAAAACTACTCTCATTCTAGCAAAAGGTGTGCTTCAGCGGCAGGGCACGGCGCCTGGTGAGTCGGGGGTGTGCTATGGTCGCGGCTTTACGATGGCGCAGAGACACAGACGCACAAGGAGACAGGCATGGCGCTTGAAGGACTGCTGTTCGATTTCGATGGCACACTGGGCGATTCCGAACGGGCGCATCATCTTGTCTGGAATGAGATTCTCGCCCCCTATGGTGTCGAGATCAGCGATGCAGAATACAAGCGGCGCTATTCGGGCAATCCGGTGCCGGCCTGTGTGGCCATGGTGCGTGAAGATTACGGGCTTGAGGTACCGGATGAAACGCTGATTCAGGCCAAGGTGGCACTGACCCGGCAGCGTTTCAGCGAGCAGCCCATCGCCCTGATGGCGCACGCCGTGGAAACACTCGACTGGGCGCGCGAGCAGGGGCTGCGGCTGGCGCTGATTACCGGTAGCGGGCGTGAAGAACTGATGCCAACGCTTGAACATCATGATCTGGCACACTGGTTCGAAGCGATTGTGACACGTAACGATGTGACGCACTCCAAGCCGCATCCCGAGAGCTATCTGACAGGTCTTGAGCAGATGCAGCTGGGTGTGGATCAGGCCATGGCGCTGGAGGATACGCATCACGGTGTGCAGTCTGCCGTGGCAGCAGGACTTGAGGTGATTGCCATCCCCAATGCCTACAGCAGTGATCACGATTTCAGTGCTGCCATCCGGGTCTGTGACTCGCTGGAGGCGGCGCGTGACTGGCTGCAGGGGCAGCTACCGGGCGCTGATGGATAGCCTCCGACGCGGCATGGCATGACAAATTGATTAGCAGGCTGACGATTGGTCGGATATAATGTTACGCCATGTTGCACCATGGCCCGGTCCGGGTTGCCAGCCGGCCTTGCAGGTCCGGAAGGAAGTAACGATGACTGCCCGCTCTCGTTCGGAGGAGGCCGCCATGGCACGATCCGATGAACAACGCCCCGCCATCCTTGAAGATGCCACAGCTACGCCGGCCGATGTGCTCTCGGGACCTGTCGAGCAACCGATTACGCTGGCCTTCAACGATACGGCTTATGCCTCCGTACTGGCGAGTCCGGAAGCGCTCGAGCACTGGGCGCTCGGATTTGCGTGGAGTGAAGGCATGATCACGCGCACCGCCCAGGTTCGGGACATTCACATCGATCGCCTTCGTCACGGTGTTCGTGTCCGCCTGACGGTGCCGTCTCATGTCGAACAACTGGCGGCGGAGCGCCGTCGGGTAACGACGTCGGCCTCAAGCTGCGGACGCTGTGGCAGTGCCGAAGAAGCCCAGATGCTGGAAGGACTGAAGCGCCTCCCACCCTCGTCGCCGCCTTCGGTGGCACATCTCAATGCCGCCCTTGAATGGCTCGAAGAGTTGGCCAGCCCGGGCATGCATATGGCGCTGGCACTGGACGAGCATGGTAAGCGACTGGGCACGGGGCGTGACATCGGTCGTCACAATGCACTCGACAAGCTGATCGGCGCCGGCCTGAGGGAAGGCCGGCGGCCGGCGCTGGTGCTCATTTCCAGTCGTTGCAGTCTGGAACTGGTGCAAAAGGCAGTTCGTGCCGATATACCCACTCTGGCCACACTGTCGCTGCCTTCCAACCTGGCGGTGGATATTGCTCGGCTGTGTGCGCTTAACCTGATTTGCTGCCACCGGGGGCGCCGCCTGACGCTGCTCAGCGGTAATTTCTGACCCGGTGGGGCCTGCCTGATTCATCGGAGTAATGTGACATGTCCAGGGAACGCATTTTTCAATATACCCATCCGGCCGCCGGCTGGGGCGCGCTACGTGCGGTCAGCCAGCATATCCGGCACAGCCAGGCACCGCTTGCCAATGTGCGCTCGCTGCTGAAGATGAACCAGCCCGACGGCTTTGACTGCCCAGGCTGTGCCTGGGGAGATCCCGAGCATGGGTCATCATTCGAGTTCTGCGAAAACGGCGTCAAGGCCGTCACCTGGGAGACCACGGCCAAGCGGGTGACACCGAAGTTCTTCGAGCGCTACAGCGTCGCCGAGATGAAAACCTGGGATGACTACCGGCTCGAGGATCAGGGCCGGCTGACTTCTCCGATGCGCTACAACGGCGATACCGGGCACTACGAACCAATCAGCTGGGACGCGGCCTACGAGCTGGTGGCCGAACATCTGAAGGCGCTCGATCATCCCGATCAGGCTCTGTTCTACACATCCGGCAAGGCCGCCAACGAGTCTGCCTACGTTTTTCAGCTGCTGGCGCGGCTGTATGGCACCAACAATCTGCCGGATTGTTCCAACATGTGTCATGAGGCCAGTGGCACTGCGTTGGGTGAATCGCTGGGCATTGGCAAGGGCAGTGTGCTGCTGGAGGATTTCGAAAAGGCTGAAGCCATTTTTACCTTCGGGCAGAACCCGGGCACCAACCATCCACGCATGCTGGGAACGCTGCGCGAGGCGTCAGAGCGTGGCTGCGAGATCGTCGCCTTCAATACCCTGCGTGAGCGCGGACTGGAACGCTTCGCCGATCCGCAGAAGAAGCTCGAAATGCTGCGCGGCGGCAGCCATCGCATCAGTTCGCTTTATTTCCGCCCGCATCTGGGTGGGGACATGGCCGCGATCCGTGGCATGGCCAAAGTGGTATTCGAACGCGAAGCCCGTGACGGCAATGTCATCGATCATGATTTCATTGCGCAGTACACCAATGGCTTCGATGCCTGGCAGCGAGCGGTTGAAACGACTTCCTGGGAGGCGATCGAGGATCAGTCCGGATTGACTCGGGAAGAAATCACCCAGGCAGCCGAGGTCTACATCCGTTCCAATGCCACCATCTGCTGCTGGGCCATGGGCATTACCCAGCATCAGCATTCGGTGGTGATGATCCGCGAGATCGTCAACTTCCTGCTGATGCGTGGCAATATCGGCAAGCCCGGTGCGGGTACCTGTCCGGTACGTGGTCACTCCAACGTGCAGGGCGATCGCACCATGGGCATCTTCGAGCGCCCCAAGCCGGCACTGCTGGATGCGCTGGAGGCCTACTATGGGGTGCCGATGCCGCGTGAGCACGGTGTCGATACCGTGAATGCCATTCGCGCCATGCGTGATGGCAAGGCGAAGGTCTTCATTGGTCTGGGTGGCAATTTTGCCCGCGCGACGTCAGATTCCGAGGTCTGCGAAGAGGCCCTTTCCAGCTGCAATCTGACCGTACATATCAGTACCAAACTCAATCGCAGCCATTTGGTGACTGGCCGCGATGCGCTGATTCTGCCCTGTGTGGGCCGGGTTGAGGTCGATCGTCGCGCCGATGGACAGCCGCAGCTGATCACGGTTGAAGACTCGATGAGCATGGTACACGGCTCGGCCGGCATTCATGAGCCGGCGTCTCCGGATCTGCGTCCGGAAATCACCATTCTGACCAATATCGCTCATCGCGCCCTGGGCAGTGAGGTCGTCGACTGGCTGGCACTGGCCGAGGATTATGATCGTATTCGCGACCAGATCGCTGCCGTCATTCCGGGCTTTGCCGATTTCAACAACCGGGTACGCCAGCCGCGTGGATTCTGGCTGGGTAATCCTGGGGCACGTCGGGAGTTTCCCACGCCCAGCGGGCGCGCCGAATTCTCGGATGCGGCCTTGCCGGAGATGGTGATGCACCAGCAGCTGCGTGATCGGGAAGGCTGGATCACGCTGCAGACGCTGCGCAGTCACGACCAGTACAACACCACGGTCTATGGCTATAACGACCGCTATCGTGGTGTCGAGGGCACGCGCCGGGTGATCTTTTTGAGCAGTGCCGACATGGCTCGTCTGGGGGTGGCGAAGAACGACTGGGTCGATCTGATCGGTGATTCAGCGGATGGACGCGAACGGCGTGCCAATGGGTTCCGGGTGGTGGAGTACGATACGCCGGCAGGCTGTGCGGCGGCCTATTATCCCGAGACCAACCCGCTGATTCCGCTGGATAGCGTCGGACTCAAGAGCAATACGCCGACCTCCAAGTCGGTCGCGATTCGGCTCGAAAAGAGCGTACGGCTGGCCTGATGGCGGATGAGGATGCCTTCGAGGCACTGGTCGGTCGGATTCTGGATGCCCGGCCGTCGTTGCAGCCGCTGGACGCGGTATTGCTGGCGGCGGTTATCGAAGCTGAAAACGAGACCATGTCTGACACGCGCCGTTCAAGTGTGGATACGGGTCGATTGTCGCGTCGTTTCGATATCGAGCATGCTCTGGTCCGTCGCAGTGCGGCGGTACTGGAGGCTCAGGGATGGTTGAGTACGACGCCCCGTAGCGGTCGCAGTCCGGCGCTTGTACTGCAATCCCGGCTACCCGATTTGATGAAGGCATTACTCATGATCTGATGCTGCTGTGCCGATTGCGGCATTGCCTGACTCTCAGGGCCCTCCGTCAGTTGGCATGGCGGGGGGCCTTTCGTTATCCTGGAGGGTAATAGCACGATATAACGCAAATCATCATCGTGACATCTGCGACAGGGATTCTGGTACATACACCGACGCATCACCCCGGGGGAGGGTCGTATGCGACTGGCGCAGGCGTTCCGAAGGGCACTGCTGGCGAGCGTGCTCGTGATGCTGGTGGCTGCTCGCGCAGTATCAAACGAACCGGTATCAGTCGGAACGGGCTTCGATCCACTGGATGCCACACTGCCCGAGTTGAAGGCGGCGCTGGATCGAGGTGCCATTACTTCGGTTGAGCTGGTCCGCTTCTATCAGCGACGCATCCATGCCTACGATGATCGAGGGCCGCTGATCAATGCCATGCTGCACCAGCATGAACAGCAGGCGCTTGAACGTGCCCGGCGACTCGATGCGCATCGTCAGACAGGTGATCACGGGCCGCTGTATGGTATTCCGTTCGTGGTCAAGGACAATATCGATGTGTCCGGCTACCCCACCACCGGCGGTTCGATGGCGCTTGATTCGGCCATGCCGCAAGACAGTGCGTCACTGGTCAGGCGCTTGCGCCGGGCGGGGGGCATCCTGCTGGGCAAGGCCAACATGACTGAATTCGCCACCAGTTATGGTCAGCCTGGTTACAGTTCTCTCGGTGGCGTTACCCGTAACCCTCGTAACACCGACTTCAGTGTGCTCGGCTCCAGCAGCGGTCCGGCCGCAGCCGTGGCTGCCAATTTCGCGGCCTTTGCGATCGGCACCGATACCGAGGGATCAATTCGTGGTCCTGCGCATGCTGCCGGCGTCGTCGCGATCCGTCCGACGCTGGGTCGCGTCTCCCGGGATGGCATTATCCCCCTGGCCCTTTCCTTCGATACGCCGGCACCACTGACTCGTAGTGTCACGGGGGCTGCCTGGGTACTGGCAGTCATGAGCGGCGTTGATCGGAAAGACGATGCCACTGCCATTAATGGTCGCCATCCTCCCCGGTTCAGCCAGCACTATGGCAGCGCCATCTCCGAAGACCGACTGGCCGAGGCCCGAATCGGGGTGATTCGACAGCGCGAGTCGGGTGATCCGGCCATCGAAGCACGCTTTGATCAAACTCTGAAGACATTGAAAGCTGCTGGTGCGCAACTGGTGGACGTGCGTCTGAGCCAGTCCTACTACGATCTCTGGCCGGGTGTGATTGCGCCCGTTCATGAAGCCGAGTTCGAACCTCAACTCGAGCGTTATCTGCGTCAGTTCGACAGTGATCAGCCGCACAGTCTCAGGCAGTTGCTGGCGCGCTGTGAGCAGATCAACCGGCGTAGAAACGACCATAGTGCACTGGGTTCATCGGATGAGTTGCCCATTTCCGTCAAGCGCATTCGGGGGATGAAAGAGCGATTGAAAGAGAGCATGGCAGGATCGCCACGCTATCTGGATGTGCTGACCCACCATATGCCGACATTGCGTCGCAAGCTGCGTGATTTCATGCAGCATCAGTCGCTGGATGCATTGATCTTTCCAACCGAGGCGTGCTCGGCACCTCCCCGCGAAGGCGTGTCAGTCAGTGCTTATACCTGTGACACCGATCATCCCTTTGCGCTGGGATATATTGCCACCGCGACCGGTTTTCCCGAGATCACTCTACCGATGGGGGCGCTGGATCAACGCATACCGGTCGGCGTTTCACTGCTCGGTCGTGACTTCGATGAAGACACGCTGTTCAGATTGGCAGGTGCGTTGCAGCAGCGGTTACCAACACTGCCGGTGGCTGCTGCGACACCGGCACTGATGAAGTCGCCCTGAACGATTGCCGTGGCCGGTATGCCGGGGCAGAATGCCCGCTCGAAGTGGCGTATCAATCTCAGGGAGACCATCATGCTCGGTCATTTGGCTCGCATTATCGGCGGTTCGCGACCGGGGCGCCTGTGTGCCTTGAGCGCCGTCACCTTCGTGGCGGGCTGCAGCTGGTTCGGGGGAGGCAGTGATTCATCGACGCAGCAGAACGAGGCTGCGCCATCGAAGACGACAGCTCTTCCTCATCATGCGGACAAATCGACATGCGGTGCCGATCGGTTGCAGGACCTGATCGGTCGCACACTGGAGCCCGGCGTAAGGCGGCAGATCGTGAACCGCTCTGGTGCCGAACAGTATCGGGTGCTTGGGCCCGATACGATGGTCACCATGGACTTCAATGCGCAGCGTCTCGATATTCGTGTTGATGAAAATCAGCAGATCAGCGAGTTTGACTGCGGCTGAACCCCGAGGCGCCGGCCAGTTGTTTCAGCCAGTGCGAGAGGCGGGTCTCGATCCATTCGAAACTCGCCCAGGAAAGCAGCACAATCAGGGCCATACAGGGGATGAGGGTGGCGAACAGGTCCCAGCCGTAGTGTTCATAGAGCACACGATGTCCGGTCCATAATATGATGATATGAATCAGATAGACCGAGTAGGATTGGTCGCCCAACCGCTTGAGCCAGTAATGCCCCTTGAACAAAGGCTCCGTGCAGATCAGTGCTGCAACCAGCAGTGCCGCTGGTAGCCCCCATACCAGCAGGCGCCAGGGATGACGATCGGGAAAAAAGAGCATGAATGCAAAGGCGCCCAGGGCGACCAGCAGGGCGGGCCAGCAGCGCCCGGTCGGATTCAGCCAGCCCCGGCTATAGAGAATGCCCACACCGATTCCCAGCAGAAACTCATAGATCACTGGATTGGCATAGAAACTGCTCAGCGGCGTATTGAGTGCCAGCACCGGGCTGACCACGACGACCAGCAGGGTAACGGTAACCGCGCGAAAGCGTGAGGGCAGAGTGCAGGCCAGGGCAAACAGACTGTAGAACAGCATCTCGAAATTGAGTGTCCAGCCGACCGGCAACACGGGATAGTAGCCGAAGTCGCCAGGATTTTCGTGAGGGATGAAGGCCAGTGACATCAACAAGGACTGCCAGTCGACACCATAGACCGGCATCAGTCCATGACCCAGCCAGATCATCAGCGCCGTGATCAGCGTGCACAGCCAGTAGGCGGGTGCCACGCGTGCTACTCGGTTCCACAGAAACCGGGCACTGCCAATGTTGCGATCCCGGGTCGTGATGTAGATGACGAAGCCACTGATGATGAAAAAGATATCCACCCCCATCTGGCCACGGGTCGAGAGCATGTGGCCCAGCCAGGTATCGGTATCGAAATCAAAAAAGACCTGCATGACGTGATGAAAGACCACCACCCACGCCGCCAGTGCCCGTAGCGCCTGAACCGAGATGAGCATAGGACGTTTTCCTGTTGCGTTTGGTCGAATCTGCCATGGGCAGAGACAGGGAAACGCCGTTTTCTATCGCCGCGAATACAAAAAATTACGCAGATGATGCGTGTCAGAGCTCGTGATTCAGTAGCGTAATGGCGCGATCATAGGCATTGGCGACGGCGATGGTATTGAGCTTGAGGGCATCAAGTGCCTGCCAGTCGATCCTGGACCAGCGGTCCTGCTCGAAATGTATCGCCGTCTCCAGAATCAGACCCAGTGGCCCTCGCCCCTCCAGTAGCGCCATGCGGATATCTTCATGCAGTGGTACCTGATCGACGATATCGCTCAAGGGCTGGTCGAACAGGCCATCGAGGCAGGAAAAAAGACCGACGGTAAACCCCATTCTGGCGACACCGGGAACGTGCTCGGCAAGCTGTTGACAGAAATGACCGCGAAGAATGGCAAGACGCTGCAAGGCGTGTGGCTTGTCATCAAGTCGTGACAGTACCAGCAGACTGGCCAACCCCCGGATGCGCTGCAAACCGAGTGACAGAACGGCGCTCTCCAGGGACGTGACAGGGCGTCCTCGTTGATGAAGCGCCGAGCGGGCCAGGCGCAGCAAACGCAGGCTCAGGAAGGGATCATTGCGGATCAGATGTGTCATCTCATGGAGCCCCAGCTGCGGGCGATTGAGTTCCGCCAGTACAGTCAGGGCGCTGATCCGGTTGATCGGCATGATGTCACCATGAACCGGTTCGGGACGCGCCAGGAAATAGCCCTGAAAGAGATCACAGCCGATATCGCGGCAATACTGGAAATCCTGGTGACGCTCTATCTTTTCAGCCAGCACCCGCAGCCGGGGATTATAGCGATGCAGACGCGCCACGGTGGCTTCCAGCGTATCGGCGTCATAGGCGGGATACTCGAGTTTGACGATATCCGCCCAGGGCAAAAATGGATGACTGCTGTCGGTGAGTACATAGTCATCCAGCGCGATGGTATAACCATGTCGATGCAGTGCTTGCAGGGCGGCAATGGTGGAAGCACTGGGAACCACGGTTTCCAGTACTTCGATCACAATGGTCGCCGGATCAAATGGGATGTGATGGCAGAGGGTGTCGGCAGTGAAGTTCACAAAAGCCGGCCGGCCTTCACAAACTTCACCGATATCGGTGGCTGTGAAGGCATTGAGCAGTACCTGGCTGGTCGCGCGATCGCCATCGAGTTCTGCAAGTGCCGGGGCGGAGCTGTCTACCGGGCGAAACAGTAGTTCGAATCCGGCCAGTTCGAGCCTGCGATCGTAGATGGGCTGGCGGGCATAAAGCACGCCCCGGCGAATGGTGTCGGTCATGACCTCCCTTCCTGGTCCTGGGCGGATCGAGATACGCGGGATTGGTGTCATGTCTGCATCCTATACTGCTGCGCAGCATAGCGTAACGGCTTTACGATCGGATGAGGTCTGTTTCGCGGGTGAGAAGTTCCCGATGGACGTATCGGCAAAATGAGAGGCCGCCGCGCGACATGAAGCCGCGGTCAATGATCAATTACTGTTGCTGGTGGCCGATAATAGCGGGTATGTGCCGGGGCTGTATCATGTGGCAGAACGGTAGAGCAAATCGGATCGCGCGCTCATGGGGGGGCCGCCCGAGGAAATCATGAACGCAGAGCCCGGAACCGACAGGCGTGAAGAAGGTCAGGAAGCGCGGCGTCTGAAGGCCGTGCGGCAACTGGCGCTGCTGGATACGCCGCCCGAGAAGCGGTTTGATCGGCTGATCCGGCTGGCAGGCAGTATCTTTGACGTTTCGATAGCATTGATCACGCTGATCGACGATCAACGCATCTGGTTCAAGTCGCGTCGAGGTATAGCGTTTGAGAGTATTCCGCGAGAGGAAGCATCCTTTTGCGTTCAGTCCCTCCGTGAACCGGAAATGCTGGTGGTCGACGATGCTCGAGGCGATGCCCGTTTTGCGTCTCTTTCACTGGTCACCAAACCGCCGTTCGTGCGTTTTTATGCTGGCGCCGTGCTGCGCTCCGAAGAGGGTGAACCGCTGGGGACACTCTGCATCATGGACAATCGCCCGCGTGAGTTGACCGAGCGCCAACGCACGATCCTGCTGGACCTGGCGCGCCTGGCAGAAAGCGAGATGCGTTTCAGCGATGTCTCCTCGCGCGAGCGCAGCGGCGCACAAATCCGGGCCAATCGGGACCCGTTGCTGCACTGCATGACCCGCCAGGGGATGAGCGATCTGCTGGATGAGTTCATTCATGAGCGTCCGGTTACCCCTGCTGCCGGCTGGCTGCTCAGCGTCGAGCTGCACGACTGGCATGCGCTCAATCTGCGTTACAACGCCGAAGTGGAAAATGAGCTGTTGATCATGGTGCATGATCGGCTGCATGTGGCACTGGCCGGCAGACAGCTCAGCATTGCACGGGCACAGCCCAATCGACTGGTGGCGCTGATTGGCTCACCCCCTGATGAGGTGCTGATTGCCGGGGTCCGGAAGCTGCTGGCCGAGCCCTGTCAGGTGGCAGACCACACTATCACGCCACGGCTGCGCCTCTGGACGGTCCCCGTGCCACAGGGCATCACGGCAGGCCGTGAGCTGTTGCCCGTACTGCACTATCTGGATCGGCAATACCCCTGGCCCACGGATGGTTTGCAGTATCTTGATGCGGCCCACTGGCTGCCTTCCCTGCATCGACGCCGCACCATTCGGCAGCGATTGCCACGCTTGTTCGAGAACGATGGGCTGACCATGTATTACCAGCCCCGGCTTGATCTCGTGCCTCACCGTCTGTCAGGTCTGGAAGCCCTGCTACGCTGGCAGGACGATCAGCTCGGTCATGTGTCTCCTCTGGAAATACTGGATATTGCCAATGAGGCGGGGCTGAGCCGCGATCTGGATATGTGGGTGGTGCGGCGGGTGATCCGGCAACTGGTGCAATGGCGTGATGCCGGACGTCAGTTGGTCCCTGTCTCGATCAACCTGTTGCCTGATCAGTTGCGCTACGATGCCTTCGCCGGCTGGCTTGCCGATGAACTTCAGCAACAGGGTATTGCCGGCGAACTGCTGGAGTTTGAAATTCTCGAGCATGTCGTGATCAACGACTTTCATGGCGTCGTTGCCAACATGCGTCAGCTTGCCGCTCTGGGTGTGCGCTTTGCGCTTGATGACTTTGGTACCGGCTACTCGGCGCTTGCTTATCTCAATCGAATGCCGGTTGATGTGCTCAAGATTGATCGAGCTTTCATCCAGAGCATTGTCGAGGATGTTCAGGCAGCGGCACTGGTGCGGTCGATCATCGAAATCGGCCATAATGCGGGGCTTACCATCGTGGCCGAGGGGGTGGAAACACTCGGTCAGTATCTGATTCTGCGTGCCCATGGCTGTCATGCGGTACAGGGCTTTCTGTTGGCACCTCCCTCTGCGGCAGATACCGTATCCGACTGGCTCGAATGGCCGGCGCTGTTGTCGCCGCCGAAGCTGGCCATGTCGGCGTCGTTACACGCTGACCCGAGTGAGAAATAATCGGGAGAATGGTGAGCCGGTGAGCTGATCCACTTGCGATGGCACAGGGAGCATTGATGACAACAATGAGCTGGCGTGACACGCGGACTCACTATGGTCGAATCAGTCGTTGGCTGCACTGGGTGACGGGCGCGTTATTGCTGTGGCAGTTGGGTGGCCGAGTCGCACAATGGCTGGTGGGGGCAGAGCCCTGGGTGCAGGTCATGAATTCGACTCACCGCTCACTGGGCAGTGCGCTGATGGTCCTGTTGATGCTGCGGGCCCTGTGGGGGCTGTACAATCTGTCGCGTCGGCCCCGGCATGATGCGGGGCTGATGCTGCTGGCCGGTTTTTCTCATTTGCTGCTTTACGCGCTGATGCTGTTGGTGCCGGCCCTTGGGTTGCTGATGACCTGGGCCAGCGGACAGGCGTTTGCGCCCTGGCACGTGCCGCTTTTTTCCGCTGGCGAGTCGCATGCGACGACAGCAGCGCTGGCTGCACAGTGGCATGTCTGGCTGGGCTGGAGTCTGGTGGTGCTGGTGATCGGCCATATACTGATGGCGCTGGTCTGGCATCTGCTGATCCGCCGTGATGCTACGCTGCGACGAATGATCGGCCCGCCACCCCAGAGTGAGGCCGCCGATACAGCATCGTTGAAGGAGCCCCGCCAATGAGTGCCACCGCAGAGACCTCAGGACGACGCACCGTATTGATCACCGGCTCCTCCAGTGGTATCGGTCGGGCGCTGTGCAGCGCTTTTGCCTCAGCGGGCTATCGGGTGTTTGCTGCCGCACGGCGCGAGGAAGACCTGGCACAGTTGGAAGAGGCCGGTTGGACGCCCATTGCGCTTGACGTCAATGATGACGAGGCGATCGTTGCCGCTGTAGCAACCCTGCAGGCACAGGCCGGAGGGCTTGATGTATTGGTCAACAATGCCGGCTACGGCGCCATGGGGCCGGTGCTGGATTTTGACCGTGATCGCTTGCGGCATCAGTTCGAAACCAACGTGCTGGCCCCCGTAGCGCTGACCCGGGCCTGTCTGCCCCTGCTGCGTGATCGAGGGGGTAGTGTGATCAATGTGGGCAGTGTGGCAGGTTTGCTCTCTTCGCCCTTTGCCGGTGCCTATTGTGCCTCCAAGGCCGCCCTTCACCGGTTGACCGAAGCGATGCGCATGGAGCTCGACCCCTTCGGTATTGATGTCATCCTGGTGCGCCCAGGCGCCGTGGCGTCAAATTTCGGACAGCGGGCGCTGTCCGATTATCATGCCTGTCTGGCACCGGACTCTCCCTGGCAACCCTGGCAGGAAGCGATCGATCAACGTGCCATTTCCTCCGAACGGTTGCGTCCTGCGCCGGCAGATAAACTGGCCCGACGAGTGACAAACGCGCTGGAGCGTCAACGGCGCCCGCGCCTGATTCGTGCCGGGCAGGGCGGTATTGCCGTGGCGCTGGCGGCGCAGTGGCTGCCCGAAGGGTTGCGAGAACGGGTGCTGATCCGATATTTCGGGCTGCACGAACGCCGCTGAGCCTTGTCCCTGGGGATGCCGGCGGCGTCAATCGGTCCGCTCTTTCCAGCGCTGGGTGGCAACCTCTTCCTTGACGATCTCCAGTACTTCGATCATCGCCTCCTCCAGCGAATGACTCTCTTCGCGGCCGACCCGAGTCATGACATCGAAACCGCTGTCGGCCAGTTCACCTGCCAGGGCGGTAAACTCGGGAGAACGCATGCCGATTACCGCCTCGCGGATCAGGCGGGTCACGACATCAGCCAGCGTCTCGTCGAGTGCTTCGACCACACCGGCGCCCATCGGCATGCGCGAGAGCCTTCTCATGCTCGGATTTTCAGTGACAGCGCGGTGAATCAGACCGGTAATCCAGGTCTCAACATGGTCGCGGTTATGGCCGTAACCTTCGCTGACCAGGGTATTGACCCGGTGAGCAATATCATCGATCAACTGCTGTTTACGTGGGCGCAATACGCGTTCGACCACCCGTTCGGGCAGTCGATTGCTGTCTCGGATCTCTTCCTGCAGGTTATCGAGCAGCTTGAGGGCCACACGATCGGAGAGCTCTTCGAGCAGAATCTGGTAGTAGTGATTGAAAAAGAGAAACAGGCGCCAGCGCGTGACATCGACAATACCCATGCGCTGCAAACGTATGACCAGTCCGATGACACGCAGGATACGCAGCACGCGAAGGCCGCTCACGGGCAGGCAACCCAGCACGTCATACCAGTGTACGAAAGGGTAGAAGAACCAGCGGTGATAACGACGCTCGACAATGGCCAATATCCAGCCGGCCAGCACATCGAAGGCCAGAATGGCCACGAACCAGAGATCGATGGTCGTGAAATGACGATGCAGCCATCCACCGGCTTCCCGAAGGTCGGGTGAGATGGCGTTCAGCAGCGCCGGCAGGGGTGTCAGCGCATAGAGGGTATCGAACAGGATCAGTGCCAGGCTCAGCGACACCAGTGCGACAATGGCGCAATCCCAACTGATGTACAGCAACTCGCGCCAGCGGGGCAGTGACCGATCGGCCCGCTGGGTCTGCCATCTGCCCGGCGTGTCGTGATGGGTGTCGTCCGATGGGTCGGTCATGTCAGCCTCCTTGATATATGAAGATATCTCAGAGGCTTATGACCCCGGCGTCAAGCTTTGCGGTCACGCGGGGTCGCGTGGCAGTTCGCGCTTGTGCGACGTCTTGCGATACGCCTCGACAATGGTGCGTTCAACGTGATCGCTGACCGGCTTGCCTTCCAGATAGTCATCGATATCGTCGTAACGAATGCCGAAGGCATCTTCATCGGAGCGCTGAGGGGTCAGCGATTCCAGATCAGCGGTCGGCGTCTTGCCCGAAATCGACTCATCGGCGCCCAGCGCGTCGGCCATGGCGCGAATTCTGCGCTTGTTGAGACCGCCCAACGGCGTAATATCGCAGGCACCGTCGCCGAATTTGGTGAAAAAGCCCATCACTGCTTCGGCAGGATGATCGGTGCCCACTACCAGGCCGCCATGGGTGCCTGCAACGGCGTACTGGGCGATCATGCGCTCACGTGCCTTGATATTGCCGAGTACGAAATCCTGTTGATACTCGTCGCTAAACGTCAGACCGCCTTCCTTGAGCGCATCGAGATGAGCATCGCTGGTGGGTTTGATATTGATACCCAGTTCACGGTCAGGCTGAATGAATTTCAGCGCATGCTGGGCATCACTTTCGTCGGCCTGCTCGCCATAGGGTAGGCGCAGAGCGTAAAAGGTGGCGTTGTAATCCTGCTCGCGCAGTCGCTCCACGGCGCGCTGACACAGGCGTCCGGCGGTTGATGAATCCAGCCCCCCGCTGATCCCCAGGACCAGGGCATGCAGGTTGTTGTCGACCAGCTCACGACAGAGAAAATCGATGCGCCGTTCGATCGCCTGATCGGCGTCGAAATCGCTTTCAACACCGAGTGCTTCAATAATGCGTGATTGCTGCGAGGTGGTTGCGGTGCTCATGGCTGAAAACTCCCTTCCAGCAGAAATGTATCGGACGATCAGGAGGCCTGTGTCGACTGGCTGGCCTGCTGATGGTAGTGACTGATCCGGTTGAGCGAGTAGTGAGCCGCTGCCATGCGCACTTCATTGCGATCGCCGTCGAAACGGCAGGTTTCGGAGAGCACGACATCCCCCGAGTCGAAGCGGAAAGCCCAGGCGAAACAGACCGTGCCCACCGGTGTGCCATCATCACCGGCGGAAGGGCCGGCAACACCGGTGTTGGCCAGGGTGACGGTCGCATGGGTGTTGTTCAGCGCGCCCTGCGCCATGGCACGGGCAATGACCTCACTGGTCAGCGAATATTGTTCGAAGAGAGCATCGTCGATATCCAGATAGCGCTGCTTGGCTTCGGGCGAGTAGACCACCAGCCCCGAATCCAGCAACTGACCGGTACCCGGGATGCTCACCAGCTCCGAGACGATCAGACCTGCCGTGCAGGATTCCGCCGTGGCCATGACCAGCTTCTGCTCGGTCATGAATTCCACGACACGATTGAGTCCCCGTTCATCCATGAAACCGGTCTCCGTGACAGTCATTGTCGATTCAGAACAACCACTGTCACAGTTTGGACTGGCACCTGACCATCACTCAGGTTAGGTCCTTTCTGAAAAGTGCCTGTGCTCCAGTGGGTATTTCGGGGGTTATTACGGTACTTCAGTGATGGGGGGTGGGCAGAGCATTGCAGATTTCGGCGCCCCGGAGACGAAAGGCATCGAGCAGGGTATCGTCGTCGGCATCGGTGATCAGGGTCCAGTGCCGCGGCAGTGGCGTCCAGTGCTGCTGACTGGCTCGTCCCAGCTTGGTGGCATCGGCCATGATGAACACTTCGGCAGCGCGCTGGATCATTGCCTCCTTGAGCCAGGCCTGCTCGGGGCTGGCTTCGCACAGACCCATGTCGGCCACGACACCATCGGCGCTCATGAACACCCGGTCCACGCTGATTCTCTCCAGTGCCGCATGGGCCAGCCGGCCATAGGCGGTCATGCTGGAGACGCGCAGATCGCCTCCGAGTATGGTGACATGCCCCTCCGGCAAATCTCCAAGCGCGGACAGCGCTGCCAGATTGTTGGTCAGTACATGCAGGCCGCGTCTTGCTCGCAGGCAGTGGGCCAGTGCTGCGGTTGTGGTGCCGCCATCCAGCAGCAGGGTATCGCCATCGTGAATCCGTTCCAGCGCCAACCGGGCAAGGCCGGCCTTGACATCCCCCTGGCGTTCGCGGCGCTGTTCGAGCGTCAGCTCCGGCTCTCGTGGGCCAAGGCGGGCAGTGGCGCCGCCGTAGGTACGTACCACCAGCCCCTGCCTGGCCAGGGCGCCCAGATCACGTCGCACCGTGGCTTCCGAAACACCGAAGTGGGCACACAGGGCTTCCACTTCGGTCATGCCGGCCAGCACGGCATCAAGCATGGCCTGACGGCGTCGGGTGACTTTCATTGCCTGCTCCCGCTGGGATTCTGAAACAGACCTGATTGTCGCATGTCGTGTCCCGGGATACGCAGTGCCTTATTCACCCAGATGAACGCCATGGCGGGCAGCTACGATATCGGAAAGCTCCGGCACGTAACGCTCTCCTTCGCCCTGGGCTTCGGCGCCGGCATAGAGATCGCGCACAGCTCGGGCGACTCCGGCCTCTATCTGCAGGCTCTCTGCCAGTTCGACCAGATAGCGGGTGTCCTTGTGGGCGTTGGTCAGCACGAAGGGATGCGCGTTGCGGTCACGGTCGAGCACATATTGAAAGAAAGTGCGGTAGAAGCCGCTGTCCATGCGTGAGCCACGAATGACGCTGTCGAAGACCTGAGGCGTAATACCGGCACGGGCGCCAATGGTAAGTGCTTCGGAAAATATGGCGCCATAGCCCATGGCCAGGAAGTTGTTGAGCAGTTTCATGGTGTGCCCGGCACCTACGGGCCCGACATGAATGATACGTGCCGCCCAGGTGGAGATGACCGGCTCCAGTCGCGCGAGTGTGTCTTCATCGGCGCCGACGATGGCCTGTAGCTCACCGCTTTGTGCCTGGGCAGGAATGCCGCCCAGCGGCGCATCGATGAAAGTGATGCCGTCCTCGGCCAGTGATTGCGCCAGCTGTCGGGTCAGGGTGGGCTGCGAGGTTGAGCAGTCCACAATGGTCAGTTTGCGTCCGCCGGCCTGACGTGCCCCGGCCTGAAGCCCGTCGTCACCGGTCACGATCCGCTCGATCTGCGGTGCGCCGGGCAGGCAGAGAAAGACGATATCGCACCTGGCGGCCATGTCGGCGGGAGAGGTGACTTCTTCGGCGCCCAGTGCCACAAGTTCATCTACCGGGCGACGGTTGCGATGTCCCATGACGGTTAGTGGATAGCCGGCGCCGATCAGGTTGCGGGCCATACCTTCTCCCATCAGGCCAAGGCCGATGAATCCAATATTCTCCATGAGGGCAACTCCTTGGGTGTCAGATACGCAGGCCGGCCGGGTCAGGCCGTGGCAGCGTGTCGGGTGGCCAGCTCTACCGCCTGGCGCAGTGCTTCCAGCATACTGCGCTCGTCGGCGATGCCCTGTCCGGCGATATCGAAGGCGGTACCGTGATCGACCGAGGTACGAATGACCGGCAGACCGACGGTGACATTTACTCCGGCTTCCAGGCCCATGACCTTGACCGGGCCATGGCCCTGATCGTGATACATCGCGACCACACAATCGAAATCGCCACGCCCGGCGCGGAAGAACAGGGTGTCTGCCGGTAGCGGCCCCTCGACATCCCAGCCGCGGGCACGCAGGTTCTCGATGGCAGGAACGATCTTTTCCTCTTCCTCGCCATGACCGAACAGGCCATTCTCTCCAGCGTGCGGGTTAATACCGCAAACCGCAATCCGGGGTGAATCGATGCCGGCGCGTGCCAGCGTGTCATGAGCGCGTTCGATGGTGCGCTGAACCAGCCCGGGTTCAATGCGATTGATGGCATCGATCAGCCCCATGTGAGTGGTCACATGGATCACCTTCATCTTCGGTGTGACCAGCATCATCGAGACCTCATCGATGCCGGTAAGATGCGCCAACAGCTCGGTGTGACCGGGGAAAACGTGTCCACCGGCATGCAGGGCTGCCTTGTTGAGGGGGGCCGTGCAGATGGCGTCGAGCTCCCCGGCGCGAGTGAGCTCAACGGTTCGGGCGATATACTGATAGGCGGCATCGCCGGCAATCGGCGAGACTTTGCCCCAGACCAGATCAGCGGGTATCAGACCAAGATCAATGCAATCGACCGTGCCGGGTTCGAAGCGAGCCTCGCTGGGTTGGGTAATGGCACGTACGCTGATCGGACGTTCCAGTATCCGTGCGGCTTCTTCGAGTCGACCGGCATCGCCGATCACCAGGGGGCGACAGAGCTCGTAAACCGAGTCATGGCCAAGGCTCTTGATAATGATTTCCGGACCAACGCCAGCGGCGTCGCCCATGGTAATACCGACTACGGGACGCTCGCTCATGTCCTTGTCCTCATCTGATGAAGGGTAAATACGAGATTCGGTTGTGCCATGTCGCTGCCAGAGGCGAGCCAGGGCGGCGTCATCGCCGAAGCCACCTGCCTTGGTAATCACACGCAGCGGTCTGGCGTCGAGTTCGGTCTGCAGCCCGGCCATGCCGGTATCGGGTTCGTCGGTCAGTAGCAGGCTGGTGATGCCGGCGCTGGTCAGCAGGGCGCGGGCGGTCTCTCCGCCTGTCACGAACAGGGTGTCGATCCGGGCCAGGAGTGGTGCCAGCAGCTCACCGAGATGTTTTGCCAGCACAGGCCCCTCGGCGGCGTTGCGCCCGTGGTTTCGGGCAATGCACACCAGCACATCGAGTCCCTGTTCGAGCGCGTCCGCCATGGCGTGTTCTGTTGAGTGCCGAGTTGCTTCATCGGGTGCGTGACGCAGCTGGTCGGGCGTGAGTTCGAAGACGCGTAACCGAGCGCCGGCTCGTTGTTGCAGCTGAAGGGCCTGCTGTCGGGATACCTCGGTCATGCTGCCGACCACGCTCAACATGGGACGATGATTGATGGCCGGTGTTGGCTCGGAGGAACCCTGTGCAGCAGGCCTGAGGGAGTCTGTCAGACCGAGCGCTTCCGGCAAATGCCGGCCCAGACCGGCCGAACCGACATGAAAGATATCCGTCAGGCTTGCGGAAGCCCTCGCCAAACGAGCCAGATCGTCATCACTTTCGCCATCACAGACCACGGCCTGATAGCCCTGCTGTTGAAGCGCCTGTATTTGTCGAGTGAGTTCGTCGGCCGTTTGGCGCAGTTCTTTCAAACCAAGATGGGCGGTTCGCAGCCCGGCAGTCCGGAGCATTGCGAGCAGGTCGGCATGACCGGTGAGTCCCTCGTTACGCCATATTTCACTCTCTTCCACTGGCTGTTCATTCAGCCACTGATGGCCATTACGAGTTGTCCGCCCGGTAGCGGGGAAGGCTGGAGCCACAACGGCCATACCCGCCAATGGCACCAGCGCAGCGATTTCGGCGGCCACATTACCGCGCAGGGTGGAATCGAGTTTCTTGAACAGATGACGATAGCGACCCTGCCATTGCTGCCAGCTGTCGACACAACGCTGCGCTGCTTCGTCAGGGAGAAGGCGCCGGCTGTCGGTATCGATGGCGACTACCTCGGCGGTGGCTCCTGCCTTGGGTGAGAGTGTCACCAGGGTACGCAGCCCTCGATTGGCACAGCCGACCGCGCTATCCGCCGTGCCGGTCAGGTCATCGGCCAGAATCAGCAATGAGGTGGTGATGGGCGCCGAAGTCATTGGGCTGGTCCGGTGGGCAGCGGTCGCGATTGTCATGGTATGGGCTCAAGCTGTGAATGATCATAAAATGATTGAATCGATCAATTATGGCAAGTAGACCATCGCATGGGCTGTGCCTGGGCGGGACTAGTGGCCGAAAGCCGAAAAATCGGATTTTCCGGTAGCAGGAGAGCCGTGACTCAATCAGTTATTGATTGAATCGATCATATACAGTGTGGCTTATATATCGGCTACAGAAGGTTTCGGACCCAGCCGCCAGCTTTCGAGAATCAGTGTTCTAATGTCTTCGAACGACAGATCATGCTGGTGTGCCAGGCGTTGAATATCCTCGAATTCTGCGGTGGTGCGCAGTATCTGCCCCTCTAGCAGGCCGACCTTGATGCGCGCTTTACCCAGCGGAGTAGTGACCGTCTCGATACGTCGTTCCAGCGTCTGCCGGCTGGCATCGTGACGACGCACCCCGAAGGTTGAGGTATGTCTCAACAGCAGCCGTTCCAGTGCTTCGGCGTCGGCAGGACGAGCCAGTACGGTGATCAATATACCGGGGCGGGATTTCTTCATGGTGACCGGCGTATGGAAAACGTCCAGTGCGCCTGCCTCCAGCAGCAGTGACAAGGCATATCCCAGCTGTTCGCCGGTGGCATCATCCAGCTGACACTCCAGCACGGCGATCGATTCACGTGGCGAAGTCGTGGCCTGTGACTGCTCGAACAGCACCGCGCGCAGCACATTGGGGTGATCGAAATTGCGACTTCCGGCGCCGTAGCCGATGCGCGTCGGGGCTCCCGCAGGAAGCGTACCGAAGCGTTCGACCAGCACCTGCAGGAAGGCGGCCCCGGTGGGGGTGGTCAGCTCGCCGGGGGCATCGAAATCCGACAGCGGGATGTGGCGCAACAGTTCCAGGGTCGCCGGTGCGGGAATCGGAAAGCGCCCGTGTGCCATGCTGACGACACCATGGCCGACCGGCACTGGCGAGGCCGTCAGGGTGTCGATCTCGAGCTGCTCCAGTGCCAGACAGACACCGAGGATATCGATAATCGAATCCATCGCGCCGACCTCGTGCAGATGGACCTCTGCGGGATCGATGCCATGGATACGTCCCTCTGCTTCGGCAATGGCAGTGAACAGTGCCTGCGCCCGCTGCTGCACCCGAGGTGGCAGGTCGGCACTACCGAGCATGGCGAGGATATCGCCGGCGCGGCGGTGTGGATGAGCGTGGGCATGACCGTGATGATGACTGTGTTCGTGTTCGTGTTCGTGTTCGTGTTCGTGTTCGTGTTCGTGTTCGTGTTCGTGTTCGTGCCTGCCCAGCGAGATATTCAACAGCCGGGCGCTGATGCCACAGCGATCAACCCGTTCGCTGCCCAGTTCAAAAGGGTCGAGCGGCAGGGTCTGCAGGTCGTGACGAATACGATCAATGTCGGCACCCAGATCGATCAGGGCGGCCAGCAGCATGTCACCGGCAATACCGAAGGTACAATCGAGATGAAGTCGGTTCATGAGTCCGGGATATCCGTGTTACTTCTGAAATCGGCCGGCGCCGGATGCACGCCGCGCGCGACCAGCCCGAGGATGCTGGCAGCCTGCCAGGCAGCACCGAAACCGTTGTCGATGTTGACCACACTCATGCCGGTGGCGCACGCGGAGAGCATGCCAAGCAGGGCGGTCACCCCCTGCAGACTGGCGCCATAGCCCACCGAGGTCGGTACGGCGAGCACCGGACTGCGCACCAGGCCGGTGACTACACTGGGCAGGGCGCCTTCCATGCCGGCCACCACGATCAGTACATCCGCGTGAGTGATCGCCTCCCGGTGAGCGAGCAGTCGGTCGAGTCCGGCGACGCCGACATCATTGAGTCGGGCAACCTCGACACCCAGCCACTCCAGCGTCTGCGACGCTTCTTCGGCGACGGGCAGGTCGGAAGTGCCGGCACAGATGACGGCCACCCGACCCGGCAGGCGTTCGGGAGCTTCTCCCCAGCGCAGCAGGCGACTGACCGGATCGTACTGGCCATCGGGGTGATCACGCAGTACGTGTTCCGCGCGTTCGGTGTCGAGTCGGGTGACCAGGGCGCGCTGGTGTCGGGCACGCAAACGGGCGACGATGGCGCTGATCTGCTCAACACGCTTGCCCTCGCCGAAAATGACTTCGGGCACGCCATTACGTGCCTCGCGATCGTGATCGACGCGGGCAAAGCCAAGGTCGGCGATGCGCTCGTTATTGCTGTGCTCACTCATGAGGGGGCCGTGATTCAGGATCGAGCATGCGGGTCATGCTGCCACTGCGATACCCGGCAAGATCGAGCGTGACCCAGTGATACCCCAGTTCGGTAAGCTCGCTGACCAGTCGGTCGTGCTGCTCGAGCAGGCGTGGCATATCGGCAGGCTCAACCTCGATACGGGCGAGGTCACCGTGATGGCGGACCCGCAACTGGCCGATCCCCAGGGCGCGGACCCGGCGCTCGGCTTCGGCTATGCGCTCCAGTTTCTCCAGCGTAATCCGTTCGCCGTAGGCGACCCGGGAAGAGAGACAGGCCAGTGAGGGCTTGTTCCAGGTAGGCAGGCCCATCGCCTGGGAGAGTTCGCGGATTTCGGCCTTGTAGAGCTCGACTTCGTGCAGTGGGCCCCGCACACCATGCTCGCGAGCGGCGATGGTGCCCGGACGATATTCACCGGCATCGTCAGCGATCAGGCCGAAGACGATGTTGTGAAAGCCTGCCTCGACCATGATGGGAGCGAGATGGGTAAACAGTCCGGATTTGCAGTAGTAGCAGCGGCTGGCATCGTTATCGGCATAGCCGGGGATGTCGATTTCCGAGGTCTCGATTACGCGGTGCGGAGCATTCAACTGCTGTGCCAGTTCGCGAGCGGCATCAAGTTCCTCATAGGGATAGGACTCGGAATCAGCGGTGACCGCCAGTACATGCTCGCGCCCCAGCGTTTGAAGCGCCACGGCCAAGAGGAAGGTACTGTCTACCCCGCCGGAGAAGGCGACCACGACGTCGCCCATGTTGCGCAGCACGGCGCGCAACCGTTCGAGCTTGGCTTCCAGTGCCGTGCCCTCACTGACCGCATGGGTTAACTGCGGCCCGCGCGGCTCCGGGGTGACGTTGACCGCGGCATGTTCAATCCGATTGCTCCAGCTGACTTCGCTCATGAGGGCTCCTTGCGGGTCTGCGCAATCCCGCGCTCATTCATCCACATAGGGTACGGTCAATGGACCCAGCGGCATGACCGCGACTCGCATGTTGCCCCCATGGCGCGCTCGCAGCGCAGCGAGGGTAGCTTCAATGTCGTGTATCGGCTCCAGCAGGGCGCGCCGAGTCTGGTCGTCACTCAGGGTGGAGTAGAGCATGACATTGGCAAAGCTCTGGATGACCGCCTGCTTTTGCACCTGCCACTGATCGAGCATGGCAAATTCCGGGTCCTCGATCATCCTGAGCAGGGCCTGCGGGGTATCGGCCATGGCGAGAATTTCGGCGAACTTGCCGTGATCGGGAATACCATCCGAGCACTCCGCCGCCATGATGATGGTTCCGCCCTCGCGGACAATCTTGTGTGCCGCACTCATGCCCTTGACCGCCTGATAGAGGTTCTGGTCAAGCGGGTAACCGGAATTGCCGGTAATCACCACATCAAAGCGTTCGTCACAGCGCACCATGGCATGTTCGAGCTCATGTTCGCAGCCGCGGCGGTGGGCCTCGGTCATGTCACCGGCAAAGACCTTCGTGATGGCCTTGTCCCGGTTGAGGGTAACATTGAGCATGAAATGCGGCGGGCAGAGTGTATTGATCTCGCGAGTCATGGCCTGCAGCGGATTGTCTGCCATGTTGCCCCAGGTCGAACGCGGATCACCGATCATGCGGGCATTATGAAAGGTCATGATGGTTTCAAGACCGGCAATCCCGGGCATGATGCCCTTGGGGCCCCCGGAAAAGCCGGCAAAGAAATGTGGCTCAATAAAGCCGGTCACGATGCGAAAGTCAGCTTCGACATAGCGGCGGTTGAGCCATGAAGGGCAACCGAAGCTGTTATCGCCGACGTTGATCTGCTCATCGTAATTGTCGCAGTGGTTATTGATGATCTCGATGTGGTCGACCACCCAGTCACCCAGCATGCCGCGCAACTCATCTTCCGTCTGATCGCGGTGAGTACCGGTGCCATTGATGATGACGAAATGATCGTGTGGCACATGAGCGAGTGTCTCGATCAGCAGTGGCACCAGAATATGGTTGGGGGTCGGTCGGGTGATATCGCTGATGACGATGGCGACGCGATCCTCGGCCTTCACCATCTCTTTCAGCGGAGGCGTGCCGATGGGTTCATCGAGTGCGGCGCGAATGGCATGCTCGGGCGCTTCAAGCGCGTGCTGGGTCGGTGGTTCGACCACGAAGGTGTGCTCGGGCAGCTCGAGAGAGAGTTCGCCCCGGCCGTAGAGCAGTGATGTATTCATGCCTCTTCTCCTGCCATATGGAAGCGGGCGCCAGGGCGCCCGCGCTGCTCAGCATAGCGTGTATGGCGACTGCTGCGTTGGTTCAGGTCTTGCTCGGCTCGGGCTGTGGGGTGCCCTCCGAGGCGACGGTGTCGCTTTCGATGGTGCCATCGATGCCGCGGCGACGCTGCCAGCGATCCACCAGGATGACGGCGGCGGGCCCCAGAATGGCAGTGGTCAGGGTCGAAATGGAAATCTGCGAGGTCGCGATGGCCACCAGGTCATGATACTGCTGTGCCTCGGCGGCACTCATCATGCCCGAACCGGCGGCGACCGAAGCCGCAGCGGCAATGGCGGCCGGGGTGCCTGCGGCGTTGCCGGCCGTAGTGGCTTCCGAAATCGGGGCGATCACGCTGCGCTCACGGAACAGCCGGAAGACCAGGATGCCGACACCGCCGGTCAGTACCGTGGTCATCACCCCCAGCAGCAGTCCGGCGCCCACGACTTCGGGATTGAAGAAGGCGGCCAGATTCATGTTGGCGCCCAGCGCAAAGGCAAAGAAGGGTACCGGCAGAATTTCGCCCGGCTTGAGAAAGGCGCGAATATCTTCGTCAATATTGCCCAGCAGCATGCCCAGCGCAATGGGCAGCAGTACGGCAATAAAGGCGATGACCGGGAACTGGGACCCCAGCAGACCCAGGGACATCAGGGTAAAGAAGGGGCCGTCATTAAGCGACAGGATGGCCACAGCGCCGGTATCCGAACGGTTACCATACTGGCTGGTCAGAGCGGCGTACATGCCGCCGTTGCCGTTGGTCATGGCAGCGATGATGGCCACGGTCGACAGCCCCAGTAGACCGTTGAAGGGTCCGAACAGCCATCCAAGCAGGACACCGACTGCCAGCCCGGTGAGATATTTGGCAGCGACCAGCAGCACGCCCTTCTTGAGCGCACGGCCACCGACGCGCAGGTTCATCTGACTGCCCGAACAGAACAGGAACAGGGCAATCAGTACCAATGCGCCATCCTTGAACAGTTCCTGGGAGAAACCGCCGATGCGCAGGAATTCGTAATGTCCGTCGCTGGTCTGTCCGGCGCCGAGCCATTGCAGGAATGATGTAATCCAGGGCAGGTGAAGCTGATCCAGGGTATTGAGCGCGGCACCGAGGATCAGGGGCACCACCATCAGTCCACCCGGGACCTTTTCGACATTGGCTAGCAGGCGCATGGGAGACCTCCCGACTGTTACCGTCCAACCGGTATTGCGCTGATGGATATCTGTAATGATCGAATCGATGTAAAAAATGATCGAATCAATCATTAAGAGCAATGCCACCATGGATCGGTATTTTTCTCGGGATAAGTGGTTTTGTGCTTTATTTTATTGTTTTTAAATGGTTATTTGTTTTGTTGAGAAGGATGTCGTAAGACCAATGTCCAGGGAGGGAATGACAGAAATGATCGATTCGATCCAGTTGCAACATGGTTTTACGTCTCACTGCTCTATTGATCACTCGTCCTGAACTAAACTGGAAGCCTCGATCGAGGAAAGCAGGAGGCTTTCATGGAAATTCGCACCGATAGAGCAGTCGTTACCCCCGAAGGAGAGTCATTCGGTCGCGTGGTCAGTGCCGATGAGCGCTATGTCAAGATCGAGACAGCATCGGGCAAGCACCGCTGGATTCCCCGGGAGCTGATGCGTGAAGAAGCCGACAGACTGGTGGCCGATCAGGCGATCAATCGCCGGGCGCGCATCGAGGAGGCTGATCCCGATATTGATATGAGTGATGGGTCCGAGCGTGTGGATGAGGCCGTTCGTGAAACCTTTCCCGCCAGCGACCCTCCCGACTTTACGTCGGATCGGAAATAAGCGTCCGATTCATGCTCGGTGAGCGCCAGCCATCGTGAATGATGGCTGGTGCTTCTGACTCAGGAGCTCTCGGTAGCGGCAACAATACGGGCGCGTCCTGCGCGCTTGGCCATGTAAAGGGCGCGATCGGCCTGTTCGAGCAGCTGGGTCATCTCCTGCCCCTGGCGAGGGGCTTCTATCAGACCGGCGGAAAAGCTTCGCTGCTCAATGACGCCTTCTTCCAGCGTCAGACGCCAGTTTCGAAAACGATCCAGAATCATCCCCAGACGCCGCTCGGCGATGTTGGCACTGGCGCCAGGCATGACCACCACGAATTCTTCACCCCCATAACGACAGGCGATATCGCTGGAGCGCAACATGCCCTCCATGATACGAGCGATGGCGCGAAGCACTTCGTCGCCGATGTCATGGCCCCAGGTGTCATTGAGCTGCTTGAAGTGGTCCAGGTCCAGCAGCACCAGCGAGAGTGGCTGATCGGGTGTGGCCCGGCTCAGGAGGCTGGGCAGTTCGGTTTCCAGATGACGTCGATTGTAGAGGCCGGTCAGTGCATCCCGATAGGCATGCCGGGTCAGTTGCTGACGCAGGCGCAGATTGATGACACTCAGGGTTACGGCGCGCGCGGCATCGCTGGCCATACGCTCCAGGCGTTCACGGTCCTCTTCATCCTCGGGTGTGCCACGCAGGGTCAGCTTGCCGATGGTGCCAGCAGCCGTTTCCAGACGTTCTTCGTGATGAAAAGTGTGCTGTTCACACCCCTGCGTTCCCCAGCGGACCCGGTGTGCGTCTTCTTCCAGCTCTTCAAAACGCAGTGCCAGTACGCCGCAGACTTCAGGGAAACAGTTCGGTAGTTCCTGTTCGAGTAGATGCGGCAGTTCACTCAGTTCGGTCAGGGTATAGAGTCGGGTGCCGAGCTGATTGAGATGGCGCCGATTTTCGCCGTAGCGGGCCAGACGCTGGTTCAATTGATGCAGCTTGTTTTCGGCGTGTTTGCGAGCACTGATGTCATGCACCATTTCATAAATCAGCTGACGACCATCGCGAACGATGGAAGCCGTGAAGACTTCGACTTCGCGAACCCTGCCGTCACGACCCAGATGTCGGGATTCGAAATGGCTGCTACCGGATTCCAGTGAGCGCTCGATCCTGGCGCGAATATCGGTCAATGGTGTCTGTACCAGCTCACTGAGTTTCATCTGGCGCAACTCGGCCAGCGAATAACCGTAATACTCCACTGCCGCCGGGTTGGCATCCTCGATTCGGTCGCTCTCGGGATCGACCAGCAGCTTGATGGCATTGCCACTTTCAAAGGTACTGCGATAGAGCTCGGCATTCTCTCTGAGCAGACTCATGGCCCGGCGCTGATCGCTGATATCCTCGATAACACCCAGATAATCGCCTTCGGGCAGGGGGGTGACCAGCCAGCGTGTCCAGCGTTCTTCGGCCTGGCGGTCGGCCAGCGCGATCTGCTCGCGAAAGGGCGTGTATTCATCTGTTGTGGCCTGACGCCACTGCTGCCAGTGACGCTTGACCTCTGCACGGCGCTCATGATTGATCCATTGCCAGATACCATGGGGCGCCGGATGTTCATCCTGCCGGTTGTCCAGCAGCCGACGCAGCGCACCATTATGCTGCTGCAATTCCCCTTGCGAATTGAAGACCATCAGCCCCATGGGCGCCGTGTCGAAGATGGCCTGCAATCGGCTACGCACATGACTGAGTTCCTGTTCGCGCTCCCGAATCGGCTGAATATCAAGCGCTGTGCCCACCAGTCGGGTCGGCTGACCGCTGGCGTCGCGGGCCATGATCTGTCCATTGATTCGCAGCCAGCACCAGTGACCGTGGGCATCCCGGACCCGGGCTTCACAGTGCCAGTACTCGGCATGACCGGACAGATGGGCCTGCAGCGTCTCGCGCACATGAGCTTGATCCTCGGGGTGGATCATGCGCTGCCGCCAGTGCTCGGTTCGACGAGGCAGTTCGCCATCGCGATAGCCCAGATTGTGGTGGAACTGACTGGAGCAGAAGAGGCGGTCCTCGCTCAGATCGAAATCCCATACACCAGTCTCGGAACCGGTCAGGGCCAGTTGCCAGCGCTGTTCCTGATGGGTGAGCGCCTGCTGAGCGCGCGCCATCGATTGCCAGGGAAGGCGCAAATGGGTCAGAAACAGGGCTCTGAAAATCAATACATAGGAAACGGCCTTGTAGAGATGGCCAATGACATTGAATTCATCGTTGGCCGTACCGTAGAGAGTGAAGCAGATCTCCGCCATGGCAGTAATCCAGGCGGCCACTGTCAGCATTTCGCGATCCTGGCGCTGACCGATGCGATTGTTGCGCAGTAGCAGCAAACCTGCGATCACGGCCATGATCGCCAATAGCCACTCGCTGGCGATCTTGACGCTGGTAAGGCCGGTAGTGCTGTCATACAGGCGTGGCAGCCAGCCGGGTTGGGCCATGCCGGTGGCGGCGCCGATCAGGAAAAGCGCTGAAAACAGGAGGATGATGCGCCGTCCCGTGGGGCGTTTTGCTGAGGGCTTCGAGGCAGGTGCCAGCAGTAGTAGACCGGTGATGGCGCTCAACCGGGCCAGCAGCCAGAAATGGATGGCCTTGTTGAGCGTGTTGGGTGTGAACAGCTCTGGCATGCCCGGCATCGTCAGCAGATGCAGGGTATCGAAGCCCGCCGATAACAGGAAAAGACAGCCAACGGCAGTCAGGCGAGAGGAGAGCTGCTTGTAGCCGTTGAATACAGCCAATGCTGCCAGCACTGCCACGATGACGCACAGAATCTCGGTCAGGGAGTGAAAGCCGAGATAGGGCGCTGTGCTGGCAAAGATCTGAAAGCGTGGCAGCAGGGTCAGTACCACCAGCAGGCTCAGCATCAGCCAGAAGATGGCCCCACTGGGGCCTGTAAAGAGGCGGCTCAGCGCCGTTGTCAGTCGCGCCATGGTAGTGCCATCGGTCCCTGGAAGTGCTGATTTATCAGTGTACACAGGATGTTGCGCGTGCCACCCGATGAACAGCGGCCATCAACGACGCTATAACGACTTTTCCGGTATGGTCTGATTCGGAGCGGGATCAGCGCCAGTCATGACGTCGACGATAGAGATAGACCCCGCCGAGTCCCGCCGAACGCACCAGGGTAAATACCGTGAAGGCCAGCCATAGCCCGTGATTGCCGAAAGGTTGGGTCAGCCACCAGACCGGCAGATAGACGGCGAGGGCCAGAATCAGGGTGTCGCGCATCGGCCGCGTGGCAGTTGCGCCAATAAAGACCCCATCGAACAGATAACTCCAGACGGCAATCAGCGGCATGATGACGACCCAGCCGAGATAGCGATCAGCGAAATCCCGTACCGAGGCAAGGTCGGTCAGCAGCGCGATCAGATCGCTGCCCCAGAAAGCGAACACCAGGGCTGCCCCACCAGCCGTGATCAATGACAGCAGCAGACAGGTTCTGACCGTAAGTGCGAAATCCGCCCAGTCATGACGACCGGCAGCTCGCCCGGTGAGCGCCTCGGCGGCATTGGCGAAACCATCGAGCCCATATGAAATCATCATGACCAGCTGCATCAGTACGGCATTGGCAGCCAGCGGGGTATCACCCAGACGTGCCCCCTGGGATGTGAAAAACGCCATCGCGAACAGCAGGCAGAGTGTACGCACGAACAGATGACGGTTGACGCGAAAAAGCGTGGCGTAAGCGCTCCACCGTTTCAGGGGTCGGCTATCCAGCTCTCCTGACAGCTGGCCCAGGCGATGACGCACGAGCACAATGCCCACGCCCAGGGTGGCGTACTCGGCAATCGCCGAAGCGGCGGCCACGCCATTGCTGGTCATGTCGAATCCGAGCACAAACAGCAGGTCCAGCACGATATTGAGGCTGTTGGTGGTCAGCATCAGGATCAGCGTGACCCGGCTGTTCTGCTGCCCCAGAAACCAGCCGATGATGGCGTAGTTGATCAGTACCGCGGGTGCGGCAAGGATGCGGATATGGGCATAGCCTTCGGCCAGCGCTCGGGTGTCCGGCTCACCATGGAGCAGCCAGAGTCCCAGTTCGATCAGCGGCTCGGAGAGCGCGATCAGCGCTACCCCCAGTCCGAGTGCGATGATCAACGCCTGGCCGAGCAGATTGCGCAGTGCCTGCTCGTCCTCGGCACCGTATGCCTGGGCCGCGAGACCGGTGGTGCCCATGCGCAGGAAACCGAAACCCCAGAACAGGAAGCTGAACAGGGTAGCGCCCAGGGTGACGGCGGCCAGATAACGGGGATCCGGCAGATGGCCGACCACGGCCGTGTCCACCAGACCCAACAGGGGAACGCTGATATTCGAGACGATGATCGGCCAGGCGAGTCGGCGAATTTCATTAAAACGCTGACGGGACGCCGTGGGCGTGGTGCTCATGGAAGCTCCTGGGAAGATCGTTCAGTAACGGCGGAAAGCGATAGTGGCGAGCCGATTCATGTACTGCAAGCCCTTTGATTCCTGAACTACTTTGTTAAGGTGGCATTAATTCAGGGAACAGTGTGCGAAAACGATGTATGTCCTGCAGCACACGGGCCACTACACGGCAGCCTTCACGGATAATGACAATCTCTCGGGGGCGCTGTCCGACTTCGACAACCAGAAGGAACTGGAACATGCCTCATTCAAGGCTTCATGCCGGCCTGGGTATTTCACTGGGTGGGCTTCTGCTGACAGGCTCCGCTCAGGCAGCCGTCACCGATATCGATTATCTCTCTCCCGGTATTCAGCTCCCGAGCGCCGATATCGAGCTCTATAACAATCGTCAGAGTGGTATTCGCCTCAATGGCGGTCTGACACTTTATGGATATGGCGCCACCACGCGCAATGCCAATTTCGGTGCCAGTGAAAGTATCAGTGGCAACCCCACCAAACGCCATCCCTCATGGTGGGAAGCCACGGCCATGCCCACCCTGACCGGTGAGGTGGATCTGCCGAATGCCGGGACTGCCTTTGCCGGGGTGACGGCAGTAGGCAGCATGACCCGCGGCAATGCCTATGGTGATGTGGATGGCGCCACGCCGGACCATCCCGAGGATGCTCGTATCGACCGTGCCTACCTTGGGTGGCGTAGCGGCGCCCTGTTTGCCGATTCGCTTGGCAAGGATGCGCTGACTGTTTCATTCGGGCGACAGAAATTCGAATTTGGCGAAGGCTTCCTGGTTGGCGACGGCTACCTTGATACCGGCAAGTATGGTGGCTACTGGATCGGTGCCAGCGAAGGCTTCCACAATACGGCCATCCTCTCGTTGGACAGTCATGGCTGGCATGGTGACCTGTTTCATCTCAAAAAGGAGCAGTACGTTCGCGGAGGGCCTGATACCGAGACCAGCATGAACGGGATCAATGCCAGCTATACGCTGGGTGATCGGGCCAAATTCGGTGCGGCAGTGATGCACACCTACGACAGCGATATTTCTGCGCTGGATGGCACTGACATCTATAACCTGCGGGCGAAGGGCAAACCGTTTGCGTCCATTCCGGATCTCTCGCTGGGCGGTCAGTACGTCTACGAGGACAACAATGACAATGGTATTGATGATGACGCCTGGTATGGTCAGGTGACCTACCGTTTCAGCAAGGTGCGCTGGACGCCGGAGCTGGCCTATCGACATGCCGAGTTCAGTGAGAACTACGATACCGTGTTCTACGATTTTGCCGGTGGCTGGGGCAACTGGTACATGGGGGAAATTGTCGGCGAATACATGCTCTTCAACAGCAATCTTGATGTGGACATGGTGCGGGCTTCTCTCAACCCCAGCGAAAGCCTGGAAACCGGCATCATCGGTTACAACTTTCGCTACCATGACACACCTTCCGGTGTGACAGACCGGGACTTCGCCAGGGAAGTCAATCTCTATGCCGACTGGAACATTACCGATCGACTGTCGCTATCCGGCGTCTACGCAGTGGCCTTTCCCGGGGATGGTGCCGAACAGACCTTTATGGGTAATGACCATAGCGCGCAACTGTTCGAGCTGTTTGCCACCTATACGTTCTGAAGCGAAAACACGCATCGGAAAGTAAAAAGGCGCCCGAACGGGCGCCTTTTACTGAGCGGCAAGCCAGCCGACAGCGTGGAATGAGGATTATTCTTCGACCGCCATGATGCGCTCGTACTTGGCGTAAAGCTGTTCACGGCTCTCTTCATGGCCGGGGTCGAGCGGAATGCAGTCCACCGGACAGACCTGCTGACACTGCGGCTCATCGAAATGCCCGACGCATTCGGTACACAGATTGGGATCGATGACGTAGATTTCCTCGCCCTGTGAAATAGCGCCATTGGGGCACTCGGGTTCACAGACGTCACAGTTGATGCACTCGTCGGTGATCATCAGGGACATGGCTTGTACCTCGTATGAACTTCCGCCGACACCGGATGTGCCCGGGCGGAAGGGAGATTAGCGATCGGCAAACGTCTCGGCAAGCACCTCGGCGACACGAGGGTGAACCAGCTTCGACACGTCGCCGCCGAGGCGGGCGATTTCACGAACGATCGTCGATGAAATATAGGAATTCTGGACTTCCGGCGTCAAAAACAGGCTTTCCACATGTGGCGCCTGGGCGCGATTCATGTTGGCCAGCTGAAGTTCGTATTCGAAATCCGACACCGCTCTCAGGCCGCGCAGAATAATATGGGCGCCATGGCGTTCGAGCAGTTCGGTCAACAGACAGCTGAAGCCAACCACCTCGACGTTGTCGAGATGGGTGAGCACCTCGCGGGCCACACCCACCCGTTGATCAAGTGTCAGCGAAGGATGCTTGCGCGGGCTGTCGGCAACGGCAACGATGATCCGGTCAAACAGGCGAGCAGCCCGCTCGATGAGATCGGTATGACCATTGGTGATCGGATCGAAGGTGCCGGGGTAGACCACGATATTCATGCCGACATCCTGTTGCGGGATCGAATGAACGCTGACGCCCTGCATCTCTGCAGGGTGTCTACTTTATCGCAGGAGCCGGGGGCCATGATAGTGGCCTGCCCTTGATACCGATGTGCCATCCGGTGCATGGGGCGCCTTCAGGAGTCGAGGCGGCCAAAGGGATTATCGACCTTCAGCGATACCGGCCGCGCGTAGCCGGGGATATCAATGCGGTCGGCATGAACTGCGAGCTCAGGCCCTTCGAGCACATCCTTGCCAAAGTGATAGATCGGATGGAACTCACCCCCCTGGGCGCGCGACTCGTACTCTGCCTGCCGATCGCGTACTGCTTCCCGGGCCCGGCGCCAGCGCTGCATGGCAGCCTCGCCATGACGCTGACGCAGCAGCCGCTCGGTAATCGCCGGCGACATCACAGGTGCCGTGGCGTTGTTGCCACCGAAGCCCTTGGCATTGACAAAGGAAATGTCGGAGTCGTGCTGGCGATGCTCACGGAAGAACTCGAGATGTTCGTCATATACGTCATCGGCGACGGCATCCAGGGTGAAGATGCCGGGCAGGACACCATGCGCAAAACTGCCCAGCGCACTCATCAGCTGATCGCCACCCGCGGCGCCCTGCGAATGGCCCAGATAGGCCTTGATCGCGACAACCGGCCAGGAATCGATGCCATTGGCGCGGGCTACGGCGTCGAGTACATGGGATTCGGTGGTGCGATTCTTGGGGGTACTGGTGCCATGAGCGTGCACGTGACTGCGTTTTTGTACTGCCTCGTCGCCCAGGATGTCACGCATCAGCGCAACGCTTTTGGCGAGGGTAATGTAGTTGCCGATCCCGGGCGCTGAGATTGAACGCTTGTTGCCATCGGCATTGACAAAGACTTCGGGAACCGCGCCCAGAATATCGGCACCGGTTTCCAGGGCCAGACTGTCATCCATCAACAGCAGAAACTGGGCGGATTCGGCGATGGTAAAACCGCAGTTGCGCGCAAAGGGGCGACAGGCACGCTGGTAGTCGGCATCGGTGAGCATTTCGAGGGCGTCCAGTGCCTTGAGACTGGCATCATCGGCCAGTGCACTCATCGCCCGAAAGCCTTCGATGATTTCCGGAGTAATGGGGGCATCGGAAGAGCCCACCAGTACCACCCGACGCCGTCCGGAGCGGATGTCATCGACACCAAGGCGCAGGTTGTACAGGAAGCTGGCGCAGGCGCCCTGCATGGCACCTGTGGCACCCACACTGCCAAGCACATAGGCATTGAGGAAGTCAGCCGGCATCTGCCCGTAGCCCAGTGGCATCTGCTTGGAAGTGACCCGATTGCCGGAAAGATAGCTCTGCAGCAGGCCGCCCCAGCCTTCATTGTCGAGCTGACCGATCGAATTGCCGGCATAAACCGCCACTTCATCAGGATCGATCCGGTCGGCCAGCGATTGCCATTCGAAACCGCTTTGGCCCAGGCAGTCGGAGGCGCCGAAGATCGCCATCGACAGGCCGCGCGGATGGTGCACGCTGTGATAGAGCGACGTGGGATCGAAACCGCTTGGCAGCTGTCCGGCGCAGCGCACCAGCGCCTCACGACGATCCGGCAGCAATACTTCCAGCTCGCCGGCCGGCATCGTCACTTCGACATGACGCTTGTCCAGCTCCCGGATCTGCCAGTGCTCTGGCGGTCGATCGGGCAGTTGGCGGCGTCGCAGTGTCGCAGTGGCCGATGAGGCCAGGTTGAGCCTGGCGGCGCGATTGGCAGGGATGCCGGCGGCATTGTAACGATCGTCCTCGAGCCGGCGAATCAGGGTGTGGTCGAGAACGTGACGTTCGTGTCGCGCCAGCAGGGTGGCCGCATCGGTGGCGGAGCCATCGGCATTGACCCAGTCCGGTGCGCGTCGAGACAGCTGCATCAGTGAAGTCAGCCCCAGCAGGGTCTGGTGACGCGAAGTCTCGGGCAGGGCATCGATTACCGTACGACGGAAGGATTGATGCCCCGAGGTTCTGCCGGCAGCATTGACGCCGCCCATGCCGACGATCACCGGTAGCTGTGACAAGTCGCGGCCCTCGCTCATACTGGGGGAATGAAAAAGGCGGCTATCGTCACCGCCATTGCAATCGGGAAATGATACCATTCCCCCCGGCGAGCCGTCATGCCGGGCTTGCGAAGGTATCACGCGCGACCGCCATCATTTGTCCTGCGCCTGCAATGGATGTGTCATGCACGCCAACTCCACGCCTGTTCGTACCGCCCAGCAGCGGCCTCACGAAGACCTTGCAAGACAGATCGAGCGCGCGCTTGGTGCCGCCTGGCAGCGCCCGATCGCCGAGCATACCCGGCAAGCCTTCGAGCAGGCGCAGACATGGCGGGCTGCACGTACCGGCCCCCTGATTCTCGATGCCGGTTGTGGTGTCGGACTCTCGACCCGTGAGTTGGCACGTCGCCAGCCGGATCACAGCGTGATCGGTATTGATCGCAGCGCCGAGCGACTGGGGCGTGATCTTTCCCGTAGCTGGGGGGAGCTGCCTGACAATGCGCTATTGTTACGCGCTGATCTGGTGGATTTCTGGCGACTGGCGCTGGCAGCCGGCTGGCAGCCCGAGCAGCACTATCTGCTTTATCCCAACCCCTGGCCCAAGGTCTCCCAACTCAAGCGGCGCTGGCAGGGACACCCTGTTTTGCCCACACTGCTGGCGTTGGGCGGCACGCTGGAGCTGCGCTCCAACTGGCGGATCTATGTGGAGGAGTTTGCCCAGGCCATCGAGCTGGTCTGTGGCCTTGCGCCGCTGGTTGAGTGGTGGCAGCCCGAGATACCGATGACGCCGTTTGAGCGCAAGTACAAGGAAAGCGGGCAGTCGCTCTGGCGGCTGGTCTGCCGGCTGCCTCATCGCGAGAGTCCCTACACCCGGAAGACCCAATGAGCTGGTTGCCCTATGTCTATCTCGTGATCGCCATTATTGCCGAGGTGATTGCTACCAATGCACTCAAGGCCTCGGCTTCCTTTACCCGTCTGACGCCGAGTCTGATTACCATTGGGGGCTACGGCCTGGCCATGTATCTGCTCTCCCGGGTGTTGAAGACCCTGCCGGTCGGGATTGCCTATGCCATCTGGGCGGGACTGGGGATGGTGCTGACTCTGCTGGTGGCAATGGTGTTATTCGGTGAGCGTCCGGATCTGCCGGCTTTCATCGGCATCGGCCTGATTGTGGCCGGCGTCACGGTGCTGCAATTGTTTTCCGGCATGAATGCCCAGTAAGCTGGGGCACGTTTTTTAACGTACGGCCTGGCCGTATAGAGCTCATCTGACGTTCCTTCTGTTCGGATTTCCTTTCCATGTGGTCATTTTTACCCGGTGTACGTCCGCGCCATGCTTCTGCCAAAGCGCCCACGCGTGGTCTGATGAACCTGTCATTCGGGCAGGGCGGAAAACGATGGTTGTGCTGGGGCGCGCTGGCGGCACTGATGGGCGTCGCCACACTGTCCCGGGCTGCCGGCTTTCCGGCGACAGCCGAACTGGCACACGAGGGGTTTCGGGTCAGCGCTGAAGCCAGACTGCTGGACAGTGGTGAAACCCTGGGCAGCCTGACGCCCACGAATCAGCTGACGCCGGCTTCGGTGTCGAAACTCTATATTGCAGCTGCCGCGCTGGATCGCTGGGGGCCGCAGAAAAGGTTCACGACCCGCCTGGTCACCAACGGTACCGTCAGTGGTCATACGCTGCAGGGGGATCTGATACTGGAAGGCGCCGGCGATCCGGGGCTGACCAGCGAAGATTACTGGAGTCTGGTCCAGCAGTTGCGTCAGCGCGATATCGAGCGCATCAGTGGTCGGGTACTGGTCAGCCAATGGCGGTTTGGACCGGTGGACTGTATTACTACCGATCGCTGTCGCGCGCGGGAGCGCTCACGGCACGCTTATGATGCGCGCCTGACCTCGGCGGCAGTAGATTTCGCAACCTGGTGTGTACGGGTCATGCCGGGCAGTCGGCCTGGTGCCGAGGCCCGGGTCAGTGGCTGTTTCAGTGCCGCGCCACTGCCACGGGTGGCCAATCACGTAAAGACAGTCTCCAGTGGCAAGACCGGCATAAGCGCTGAACGTGTCACGGCGGATAACGGCGAGGACACGCTGGTGCTTTCAGGACAGATCGATAGCGATACCTGGCCACGCACCATCTATCGCTCCGGCTCTCATCCGGCGTCGCAGAGTGCAGCGACCTTTCAGCAGCGACTGCAAGAGGCTGGTATTGCCCTGGATGGCCCGGTAGCCGTGACCAATACGCCGCCGGCCGATGATGCGCGCCCTCTGGCGACGGTCGATGGCAAACCATTGCAGGAACTACTGCTGCGCATGCTCAATTATTCCAATAATTTCATGGCCGATACGCTGGCGCTGGACCTGGCGGATCAACAGCCGGCAGGCCTCAACGATGCCAGCGCTGCGCTGGAGCAGTTTGTGGCCAGGAAAGTACCCGACCACGGGCCGGTCAGTCTGGCTTCGGGAAGTGGCCTGACACCACAAAGCAGCACCAGTGCGCATGGCCTGGTCGCACTGTTGACGAGCATGTATCGCCAGCCAGCACTGTTTCCGGTATTCGTGGCCGGCATGCAGGTGCCGGACAATGGGCCGATGCACTTCATTCGCCGGGGTAGCGATCTCTTCCAGAGCCATGTGATGATCAAGACCGGTACGCTCAACGAGCCAGTGCCGGTGCGCGCCATCGCCGGCTACTTCCGTACCGAATCCGGTCGCTGGGGGGCTTTTGCGGTGATGTTCAATGGTCGGGCGGCTACGCCCTATCTGAACTGGCGCAAGACGCTCACTGCAGTATCCGAAGATCTGACACCGATGATCGAAAACCACTGAAAACAGCCGAGGGTGCCGGGCGGGCAGCGATAGCCGCCCGGCAGCAGTGCCTAACGTGAGGGCATTGCCAGTTCATCAAAGCGCAGATAGAGATCGTTCAGATGCTGTCTGAGCTCCTCGCCCGCCATGGCCATGCCATGACCGGTCATGGCGACCGAGGGTCCCAGCGCTGCCAGCCGACCGACCGAGGCCCTGGCAGCATCCCAGTCGACGGTGAAATAGCGGGGTGGCCCACTGATTTCACGATGCTGGGTAAATACCTTGTAGAGCGATTCCTGCTTGACGGTGACAAAGGCGTCTCCGGCAATCAGGGCGCGGTCTGCAGGACGGAAAAACGACACATGCCCCGGCGTGTGACCCGGGGTTGGCTCCCACTGCCAATCCGGTAATGGCGGAATGCTCCCATCTTCCGGCAACGCCCGGACACGCTCGGCCAGGTCGATGGGCTGATCGGGAAAAAAGCGTGCCAACTGGCTGATCAGTCCGCCGCCGACATCTGTCCATGGCCCCGGATAGTGCTCCTGGCCGGTCAGGTAGGGAAGTTCCTGTTGATGGGCATACACCGGCACATCCCAGTACTCGGCCAGTTCGACCGCTGCGCCGACATGATCGAAGTGACCATGGGTCAGCACGATGGCGCGAGGTGGGTGATCGGTGCCAAAACGGCTTTCGGCTTCATGGCGAATGCGGTCCTCGCTGCCAGGCATGCCGGCATCAATCAGCACCCAGTCGCCGCTGTCCGGGATGCCGACGAAGTAGACATTGACGATCTGCACCGGCAGGCAGTAGACGTCGCTGATGACCTCATGACCGTCGCCACTCTTGAGCGATGTCATGGGCAGATGCGTATCGTGCAGGGGATTGAATACCATAACAGGTCCTCCGTGACCGAACTCGGCATCAGGGGCAATTAACGAATATGCTGCTGAAGTCTGGTGCGATGGGTCGCTTCTGTCGACAATACAGGTCAGGTTATTGATTCAATTTCGGTCGTGGACGTATTCATGCCTCAACCCCGCTCATTCGATGGTGTAACGGACATCGTGCTTCGCGATGCCGTTGAAGCCGACCTTGTCGGCATCATGGAGATCTACAACCTGGCGGTTGAAAACACGACCGCCATCTGGAACGAGCATACCGTCGATCTGGCCAATCGGCTCGACTGGTGGCGGCAGCGCACGAATGCCGGGTTTCCGGTACTGGTTGCCGTGCTGCCGGCAGAAGAGCGCGTGCTGGGTTATGCTACCTATGGTCCGTTCCGCCCGCATGATGGCTATCGGCACAGCGTTGAACACAGTGTCTATGTCCATCCGGACCGGCGCGGGGAGGGGATCGGTGGACAACTGATGGCGATGCTTATCGAGCACGCCCGGCAACAGGGGCGGCATGCCATGATCGGCGGTATCGATGCCGGCAACCGGGGGTCGATTCGGCTGCATGAGCGATTCGGCTTCAGGCAGGTGGGACTGATGCCACAAGTGGGTTGCAAGTTCGGCCGCTGGCTGGACCTGGCCCTGCTGCAATTGACGCTTGATGATTCTGCCACTCCGCCTGCTGTGACTGTCCGGGCGTCGGAGCCGAGATGATGGAGACTCCGGTCCTGGCGTATGGTCGCAGGGGAGCAGGCTTTGCTAGGATAAATGCTTATCCGCCTCTCATCGGTTTCGGGGAAGCAGGGCCCAAAACCGCAGGACAAGCGCCTGACAACAGGAACGCGCAATGAAACCCGGTCATTCCGGCTTCAGGCGATTGTTGTACTCGACTCGCTATTCGCTCAAGGGGCTTGGTGCCGCCTGGCGTAATGAAGCAGCCTTTCGTCAGGAGCTGATTCTGACCCTGGTATTGCTGCCAACCACCTTTTGGCTGGGACGTTCGCTGCTGGAGTGGCTGTTGCTGCTCGGTAGTGCGTTGCTGGTGATGATTGTGGAGCTGCTCAACTCCGCCATCGAGGCGATTGTCGATCGAATCGGTGTCGAGCACCATGTACTTTCCGGACGTGCCAAGGATCTGGGGTCGGCCGCTGTCTTCCTTTCGGTACTGTTTGCGTTCCTGGTCTGGGGCAGTTTGCTGCTCTCCCGACTGGGTGTGCCATTGCACACATAACAGCTGGCGCCGAGACCTTCGTTCTTTCGTGCACTGCAATGCCCCGTGGACGCTCACTGTGTCCCTCATGCCTGCCTCCGGGGTGAGCTGTCGGGACTGCTATTCTGCACGGCCATGTTCAATGACAGCCGGAGTCGCTGTGTCGCCGCAACGCACTCGCATCCTGATCGCGCTGCTGATCACGTTCGTGATGATGACGCCGATCGGCGTTGATATCTATCTGCCTTCATTGCCTGACATGGCACGTTCACTGGGCTATTCCACTGCCGCATTGCAGATCACGGTAACGCTGTTTCTGTTTACGGTAGGAATCGGGCAGGTCGTGGTCGGACCGCTTTCTGATCGCTTCGGTCGGCGTCCGGTGGCATTGGGTGGGTTGCTGGCCTTCGTGCTGGGGGCTGGGCTGGGCATGTTTCTCGAGAAGCTCATGCTGCTCTATGCGGCACGCATACTTCAGGGCCTGGGCGCATGTGCCACGACCGTGGTGGCCTTTGCTGCGGTTCGGGATCGCTTCACACCGCAGCGAGGTGCGCATCTCTACAGCTATCTCAATGGGGCGCTTTGTGCGATCCCCGCACTGGCACCGGCGCTCGGCGGAGTGCTGGCAACCTCATTGGGCTGGCGCAGCAATTTTCTGTTCATGGTGCTGTTCGGGTTGCTGGTGGGTGGCGCGAGTCTGGTGGGATTTCCCGAGACGCTGGCTCGGGCACAGCGGAGTGATGAGCCGCTCTACCAGCGCGCCCGGTATGCACCAATGCTGCACAGCCTGCGTTTCTGGTGGTGTGCGCTGATTGCGTTATCGGGCATGTCGATGGTCTTTGTCTATGTTACTTCGGCACCGGTGGTACTGGTCGAGCGCCTGGGGTACAGCCAGCTGGGCTTCAGTGCCTGGTTTGGTGGTAATGCCGCACTCAATGTTCTGAGCTTCCTGTTGGCACCCGGTGTCATTCGGCGCTGGGGAAGGCTGGCGACGGTGCGACTGGGCGTGGCCATCATGGTCCTGTCCGGGGTGATGCAGCTGATGGTCGATCAGTGGTTGTTAGTCAGTGCCCTCACTTTCATGGCGCCGGTGGCGGTGCTGACGGTGGGTTTTTCCCTGGCGCTGGGGGCTACGGTCAGTCTGGCACTGGAACCCTTTGCCGATCGAGCCGGTACTGCTGCCGCCCTGATCGGTCTCTTCCAGCTCAGCGGCGGGGCGGCATTGTCGACGCTACTGGTCAATTCGCCGCTTTCACCGGCATTGGCCATGGCGGCCGTCGGCTTGCTGCTGCTCGCGCCGCTGCTGATCGCCACCCCACAGGTGGCGCGCCGCTGCGGATTGGGGCGATAGCTGCAGCGCTGTAATCAGTGGTTGGAAGCCGGCTGAGGTTCATCTTCCGGACGCGGCGCGCCATGACCCAGTACGCTGGCCAGCGCTGGCAGGATCTGAATCTCGACCAGCGAGCTCAGGGTATCGGCCGGAGGACGGGCGTTGATGGCAGCCCAGGCGGGTGGCAGGCCTGAGGCACGGACGTCCACGCTGGCTTCGGTCACCGGCACGACATAGACTTCGGCGACCTCGAGCAGTTCGGGCTGATCGTCGTCAAGATCGGAAAAGCGACCGATCCACATGGCTTCATGGGTATCGATCGTCGTGCCAAGAATGGTGCGTGACAACCCGGCAACGATATCGAGCGGCTCGCTGTCATCCTCGTGGGCGACTCGTGGCAGGGTGAAGCGCCCCTGAGCCTGAGGCTGAATGACCAGCAGCTCATGGCGCTCGTTGATGAAGGCCGTCGCAATGGAGCGTCGGATGGTGCGCATGGTTCAGTCGATCCCGATGTCGTGGCGTTCTCTAAGGGCCGGCAGAATGGCGTCGCGCAGCAGCGGCGCCAGGCGCTGCGGATCAGACTGATCGTCCAGCGCCAACCAGTCCACCGCTTCGATCTCTCCACCGGCTGCTGGCGTCATCAGCTCCAGAATGGCGTGGTCGATTTCGAAAACATCGGCATCCACTATGGTATCGGGCTCATGGGCAGCGGGCGCACTGAAGCGGCCCAGCAATACCAGATGCGGTTCGGCCAGTTCGCCGCCAAGCTCTTCCTGCCATTCACGCAGCAGTGTTGCCATGGGGGTTTCACCGCTCTCCGGCTTACCGCCCGGCAGCATGTAAACGTCAGTCCCCCGCTTGCGCACGATCAGTAGGCGCTGATGCCGATCCAGCAGGCAGCCAGCGACAACATGGAGGCGTTCCGTCATGGCATCAACCATCGGCAGGTGACTTGAGAGAGGGTCAGCATAGCGTACTGGCACGATGTCTGTCCTGTCTGGCATCGGCACCTCTTTCTTTTGCCCTTGCGCTGAATGATCAGGAAATCTTCATCATCGGATGCTGGAATACGCGCCTGTCGGGCTATCGGCATTCGGGATCGGGCCCGTGATACACGGAGTGGCACATGTCGGCAGGAATTGAAGTAGTGGGTCGCAGCGGGTGGCGTCGAAAGTGCAGTGAACCACGGAGATCGGTGTCATGATGCTGACGGACTGGCACCCCTGGCAGGCGCTGATACTGGGCATCGTGGAAGGGATAACCGAATTCCTCCCGGTTTCCAGTACCGGGCATCTGATTCTGGTGGCGCACTGGATCGGCTTTGATGGACGGGTCAGCAAACCCTTTGAAGTCGTTATTCAGCTGGGGTCGATTCTGGCGGTGATCTGGGCTTATCTCGATCGCGTGATCTTTGCCGTGAGGGGGGTCGTTCAACGTGACCCGGTGGCACTGCGCTTTGCCCGCAACGTGTTGCTGGGTTTTTTGCCATCGGCAGTGGTGGGGTTTGTGTTCATCGATCAGATTACTCGGGTACTGTTCGATCCTCGCATTGTGGCTGGCATGCTGATCATCGGTGGCGTGGTCATTATCATGATTGAACGGTTCGTTCGGGCACCGGTCATCAGTGCTACCGACGACATCGGCTGGCGCCAGGCTCTGGCGGTGGGTGTGGCCCAGTGTTTCGCTGTCATCCCCGGCACCTCGCGCTCTGGTGCGACCATCGTCGGGGGCATGCTGAGCGGTTTGTCGCGCAGGACCGCTACCGAGTTCTCCTTCTTTCTGGCCATTCCCACCATGCTCGGTGCCACCACGCTGGATCTGTGGAAGTATCACACGGGATTGACGTTCGGTGATGTTCTGACCATTGCGGTGGGGTTCATGGCCGCCTTTGTCAGCGCATTGATCGTGGTTAGAGTGCTGGTACGTTTTGTCGAGAGACATACGCTGGCGGTTTTCGGCTGGTATCGCATCCTGTTCGGCGGGTTACTGATGGTGTTGTTGTTTACCGGTCACGGATGATGCCGGCGAGGAACGGGCAAAGCGGGCGATGAAGCGTGCCATGGAAGGGCCGACCAGAATGACCGTGAACAGGCGCAGTGTCTGTAAGGCAGCCACAATGCCGATATCGGCATGCGTATCCAGCGCAATGATGGTCATCGAATCCAGTCCACCCGGACTGGTGGCCAGATAGGCACTGACGAAATCGGTCTTGAGCAGTGAAAACAGGGCTGCCGCCGACAGGGCGCACATTGCAATCAGTACCAGCGAGGCGAGCAGCATCCACTTGAAGGCGTGGGTGACATTGCGCACCGTCTGACGATCGAAGCGCAGCCCGACATAGACGCCGATCAGGGCATAGGCAAACTGCAAAAGTGGCCCCGGCAGGGTGATGGGCACCCATTGGGTGACATGCAGGACGGTACCAATGACCATCGGCCCCAGCAGGGCGCCCGCCGGCAGCAGACGGTCCACTACCCATACGCCCAGTGCAATGACGGCAAGAGAAACCCCCAGACCGCCGATACCTGATGGCGTCCACTGCATGGGTGCGCCGCGGTGACTCTGACCGTCACCGGCTCCCAGCCAATGACTGACCAGCGCGCCTACGAGTACCACACAGATAACTCGAACATACTGCATGGCCGCGACAATGCGTGGATCGGCATTGGCCTCCTCCGCCATGGCCACCATGGCGGCGGCGGCCCCGGGCGTGGTGCCCCAGGCTGCGGTAGTGCCCGGCAAGCCGCCATAACGCACCAGTCCGATACCCACCAGCAGGCTCAATAGCAGGGTAATGGCGATGGCCAGTAGCATGACCGGCCAGCCCTGCAGAATCGTCAACAATATTGGCAGTGTCATGGTCTGTGCGATCAGACACCCGACCACGCCCTGACCGCATTTGAACAGGGTGCGTGGCAGCCGTAGTCGCATTCCGCTGATACCGAAGAGAATGGCGACTGCCATGGGTCCGATGAATGCGCCGGCGGGCATTTGCAGCGCCTGTAGCAACAGGCTGGCAATGGTGCAGGCGGCGATCAGGGCCAGCCAGCGCCAGAGCACCAGGGGTGAGAAGTGTAGACGATTAATGCGCACCGCCGACCGACTCCATAAAAGCCTCAAGCATAGCACGCCAGCATCGAACATGTGGCCGGGTCACTGGCAGGTTGTTGACAATTTTTCAGGCAATGTCGGGCGACGAATCAGGTCGATAGAGGGCCAGTGCATTGTCACGCAGTGCCAGACGCGATTCCTCGGGGCCCAGCGCATGACGGATCAGGCCGATGTCATCCGGGTGAAAGGGTCGTGGTGCACGGGTAGAAGGCAGGTCAGTACCGAACATCAGGGCGTGGCGATTGCGTTCTGCAATTGCTGCCAGAGTGGCGGGGATATCGCAGTCGGTACGTCCGAATCCGGAGGCCTTGACCTTGACCCCGGCATCCACCAGTTCCAGCAGTAGTCCCAGCCCCTCCCGGGAAAGACCAAGATGGTCAATGACCACACGTGGCAGACGCGTCAGTAGTGCCTGATGGGAGGCAAGTTCACGCACGTCGCAATAGAACTCGACGTGCCAGTCGGCCAGTTCGAAGCAGCGCTGTGCCATGGCTTCGATCTGCTCGAAATCCGGTAAGGGGCCGCGATGAAGGTTGAAGCGCAGGGCACGGACGCCTGCTTCGGCCAGCGCCAGTATTTCTTCATCGGTAGCCTCGAAGGGCAGCTGTGCGACGCCGACAAAACCGGGTCCCAGCTCCATCAGGGCGGTGCGCAGCCACTGTTGCTGAAATCCCTGAAAGGAACCGGCCACTACTGCACCGCCGATGATCCCCAGTTTGTCGGTGGCCCGGTAGTAATCCTCGACGGTAAAGGGTGAAGGTCGATAGCCCTGGTTATCGATCAGTCCAAAGCGCGGATCGATGATATGACAGTGCGCATCGAAGCAGGTGGTGGCGCCGGTACGATGGGGCTGGCTCAGCGGGGTCACATTGTTTGAGGACATGGAGCTTCTCCCGGTCGACATGGCGGGGCAAGGGGCAGTATCGAGTGCCCCTTTTCTCTAAGCCTGAAGCAGTCGGCGCAATACAGCCAGCACCAGGACGTATGATAAACCCTGCTTCAGGTGGCATTATTCCAGTTGTCATCCTTTTCGAGGAGTTCCGGCATGTCGCTCGAGATCGCGCTCGCCATCCTGCCCGAAGACCTTCAAAAGCCGGTTCGGGAAACCCTTTCCCAACTGGACGAAGCGCTGTGTGCCGGGCTTGGTGAGAACCGATTACGCGAACTGGTCACGGTACTGGCCGGGTCGGTCTTCGTGGGTGAGGCATTGCGTCGGGACCCTCAGCTGATTGGTCGCCTGGAAGCGGGTGACGAGCTGGAACGGGCGCCTGCCAGCGCGCAGTTGAGCAAATGGCTGGAGGCGGCACTGGTTGAAGTCGAGGATGAGGCCGGCATGCACTCGGCGCTGCGGCGGTTCAGGCGTGATCGGATGGTCGGCATCATCTGGCGGGATCGCAACGACCGCGCGGATGCCTGGGTGACCGCTGCGGCCGTTTCACGGCTGGCCGAAGTTTGCGTCGAAGTAGCCCTGCAGTGGTGTGAACGCCATTATGAGGCGCGCTGGGGCCTCCCGAGTCCGGATGAAGAGGGGCGGCCCCAGCGCCTGGTGGTCTTTGGCATGGGCAAGCTGGGGGCAGGCGAACTGAATCTTTCCTCGGATATCGATCTGATCCTTGCCTATCCGGAGAAGGGCGAGACCGTTGGTGGCCGGCGCTGTCTGGATCATCAGGAGTATTTTACCCGCCTGGGTCAGAAACTGATCAATGCGCTGGATGCCATTACCGAAGACGGTTTTGTCTTTCGTGTCGACATGCGCCTTCGTCCGCTGGGCGAGGGTGGCCCGCTGGTGGGCAGTTTCAACACACTGATCAATTACTATCAGGATCAGGGGCGTGAGTGGGAGCGCTATGCGATGCTCAAGGCGCGCCCCGTGGCCGGTGACGTGGCCGCTGGCCGGGAGTTGCTCGAAACCCTGCGTCCTTTCGTCTATCGACGCTATATCGATTTCGGCGCGATCGAATCACTGCGCGAGATGAAGACGCTGATCAATCGTGAAGTGCGACGTCGCGGTCGCGAGGATGACATCAAACTGGGTGCCGGCGGCATCCGGGAAGCAGAGTTTGTGGTGCAGGCCTTTCAGTTGATCCGTGGGGGGCAGATGACAGAACTGCAGACCCCTTCGTTGCATCAGGCGCTGAGCCAGCTTGTGGCGCTCGACATGATGGGGCGTCGCGATGCCGAGTCGCTCGAGGCCGATTATGTCTTTTTGCGTGATCTCGAGCACGCCCTTCAGGCATTGCACGACCGCCAGACCCAGACGTTGCCCGAGGATGCGCTGGAGCGCAGTCGGCTGGCTTTTGCGCTGGGCGCGGATGACTGGACAGCACTTTGCGAACGCCTTGACGAAGTGCGCCAGCGTGTCCGCCAGCACTTTGACAGTGTTATTGCCCCGGAGGATGAGGCAGGGGAAGGCAGCGAAGAAACGTCGCTCAGCGAGTGGCGGGCATTGTGGCAGTCGGCACTGGATGAGGAGCAGGCCCTGGCGCTGCTCGATGAGCACGGTTTCAGTGATGCCAATGGGGCGCTGCGCCGTATCCGTCAGCTGCGCGACTCGCGGACGGTTACCACCATGCAGCGGATCGGCTTCGAGCGGCTGGAGGCGCTGATGCCATCGCTGTTTGCGACCGTGGCCGAGGTCGATAATCCCGATGTGACGCTGGAGCGTGTACTGACCCTGATCGAAGCCGTACTGCGTCGCACGGCTTATCTCTCCCTGCTGCGGGAAAACCCCGGTGCGCTGACGCAGTTCGTCAATTTATGCGCTGCCAGCGCCTGGATTGCCGAGCAGTTGGCGCGGCATCCAATGCTGCTGGACGAGCTGCTTGATCCGCGCACACTTTATTCGCCGGCTGAACGCGATCAGCTCGACGAAGAGTTGCGCAGCCGTCTGGCGCGGCTGGCGGAGGATGACGAAGAGGCGCAGATGGAGGCGCTGCGGCACTTCCGGCATGCTCAGATTCTCAGTGTGGCGGCGTCCGATATTGCCGGCGCACGGACTCTGATGCATGTCAGCGACTACCTTACCCTGATCGCCGAAGTGGTACTGCAGGCGGTCGTACGCATTGCCTGGCGAGCGCTGACGCGCAAGTATGGCCATCCCCAGGCGCGGGCTGATCGACCCACGGCAGACAGTGATGACGAAGTGGCCGATTTCCTGGTCGTGGGCTATGGCAAGCTTGGCGGTATCGAGATGGGTTATGGCTCGGATCTCGATCTGGTTTTCCTGCATGATGCCGAGCCCCAGGGGCAGACCGATGGCCCTCGGAAAATCGATAACAGTATTTTCTTTACCCGCCTGGGGCAGCGCATCATCCACATGCTGACCACCACCACGCCGGCTGGTGTGCTCTACGAAGTCGACATGCGTCTGCGTCCCTCTGGCGCCTCGGGGCTGCTGGTGTCAACGCTGGAAGCTTTCGCCGATTATCAGCGTCATCAGGCCTGGACCTGGGAGCATCAGGCGCTGGTGCGCGCCCGGGCGGTAGCCGGTAGTCAGGCGCTGGCGGCGCGCTTCGATGAGGTGCGCCGGGAAATTCTCTCCCGCCCGCGTGATCCGGCCACCCTGCGTGAAGAGGTGCTTTCGATGCGCCAGCGCATGCGTGAGCATCTTGGCAGCAGCGCCGGTGAGCGACGGGCCGGGCGTTTCCATATCAAGCAGGACCCGGGCGGCATGATCGATATCGAATTCATGAATCAGTATGCCGTACTGGCGCTGAGCCAGCGTTTTCCGCCACTGATGACCTTCACCGACAACATGCGCATTCTGGAGACGCTGGAGTCCGCCGGTCAGCTCTCTGCCGAAGAGACCCGGGCACTGCGTACCGCCTGGCTGGATTACCGCAATGCCACTCACCGTGCAGCGCTGACCCGGGCCGGATCACTGGTCGATGCCGAGCGTTTCAGAGGGCATCGCAATGCTGTCACTGCGCGCTGGCAGGCCCTGTTCGAGACGAGCGCTGAAGCGAACAGCGCTCGTAATGACATCGAATAGCGGGCAGGTTACTGCTCCTGGCGTGGATCGCGCCCGATCGGATGCGGCTCGCCACGGGCCTTTGCCAGCTCGATCTGGCGCTGGCGCTCGCGTGCGCCGGCACGGGTCTTTTCCGGCAGGCTGTCATGGCAGTGGGGGCAGCTGACGCCGGGCTCGTAAAAGGGCGACTGACGATCCTCGACCGAGATCGGGCGACGACAGGCATGACACTGATCGAAGTCCCCCTCCGACAGATCGTGGCGTACCGTGACCCGATCATCGAACACGAAACAGTCGCCTTGCCATTTCGACTGGGCCTCCGGTACTTCCTCGAGATACTTCAGGATGCCACCCTTGAGGTGATACACCTCCTCGAAACCCTGTTCGAGCATCCAGCTCGACGCTTTCTCGCAGCGAATACCGCCGGTACAGAACATGGCGACCCGGCGGTGTTGTGCAGGGTCGTAGTGCTGTTTTACATACTCGGGGAATTCGCGAAACGATTGCGTGCGCGGGTCAACGGCGCCTTCAAAGGAGCCAATCTCGACCTCGTACTCGTTACGGGTATCGAGCACCAGCACTTCCGGATCCTCGATCAGGGCATTCCACGCCTGGGGTTCGACGTAGGTGCCGACCTGGCGATTGGGATCGACGCCCTCCACACCCATGGTGACGATCTCGCGCTTGAGCTTGACCTTGGTGCGGTGGAAGGGGTGTTCGGAGGTATACGACTCCTTGTGATCAATATCCTGCAATCTCGGATCGGCTTTCAGCCAGGCCAGCAGCGCATCGATATTCTCGCGCGTTGCGGCGACGGTGCCATTGATACCTTCCTCGGCGAGCAGCAAGGTGCCTTTCACCGCGTGTGCGCGCATGACTTCCAGCAACGGCTCGCGCAGCGCCTGGTAGTCGGGCAGGGAGACGAACTTGTATAGCGCTGCCACCACAATGGGCGCAGCAGACTCGGTAGCGAGTGACATGTGAACTCCTGGCAGTCGCCCGCGTAAAGGGCGGACCGGGATAGTGAATCGGGCTGTCGGCTCGGGCCGATAGCGGGCCTATTCTACCGGGCGCATTGAAACGGTGCACCCGTCAGCAATGAGAGACGCTGATCGCGTGCGACGGCCATGCTATCGTCATGAAGCAGGACTGCGAACGACAATTTCCCCGCTGCAGGAGAACCCCGGCCGTGCTGAAGACCCCTTATCTGCTGTTTCTGGGCGATGCCCCTGATCCACTGGCTGCCAAGGTGGCGCAGGGTATACGTGACTGGCGACCGGAATATGCCCTTGGCCAGCTACGCCTGGCGGGTTGTCAGGCGGACATGAAACTGCCGGACATGAGCGTAGAACAGGCTGTGGCTCAGGGGGCAAAAACGCTGGTGATCGGCGTGGCAAACCGGGGCGGGGTGATCTCCGAAAAGTGGCTGGAAGTGCTTGAGCAGGCGCTGGCCGCAGGCATGGATATTGCCTCTGGCCTGCACAACCTGCTGCGTGACGAGCCACGGCTGGTTGCGGCTGCCGAGCGCCATGGCAGACAACTGATCGATGTGCGGGTGCCTCAGGTGAAGTATCCGATTGCCGATGGCAAGCCCCGTGCCGGAAAGCGCTGCCTCGCGGTCGGCACCGATTGCTCGGTAGGCAAGATGTATACTGCGCTTGCGCTGGACAGCGCGCTGAAAGCGCGCGATGTGAAATCGAGCTTCCGCGCCACCGGTCAGACCGGCATTCTGATCACCGGTGAAGGTGTGCCGCTTGATGCCGTTGTTGCCGATTTCATGGCCGGCTCGATCGAGTGGCTGACTCCGGCCAATGATGAGGATCACTGGGATATCATCGAAGGGCAGGGCAGTCTGTTCCATCCTTCCTTTTCGGGGGTGACGCTGGCACTGATTCACGGTGGCCAGCCCGATGCCCTGATTCTCTGTCATGAGCCGACTCGCACTCATATGCGCGGCCTGCCCGAGTATGCGCTACCGAGTCTCGAGCAGCTGCGTGAGACCGCACTGACCATGGCGCGGATCGTCAATCCTTCCTGCCGGGTCATTGGCGTGTCGGTCAATACGGCGGGGCTGGACGAGCAGGAGGCCGAACGGTATCTCGCTGACCTGGAGGCCCGGCTCGAACTACCCTGTGTCGATCCTTTCCGTCAGGGGGCCGATCGTCTGGCCGGGGAGCTGAGCTCATGAGTCGTGTCCGCGTGCATGTCACTGAAGAGGTCTTTCCGCTGGCGGAAGTCTTTACCATCTCCCGTGGCTCGCGCAGTGAAGCGCGGGTAGTGCATGTCATTCTTGATGACGGCACTCATCGGGGGCATGGGGAAGGCGTACCTTATAGCCGCTATCATGAGACGGTCGACAGCGTGATCGAGACGGTACGTGGTCTGGCCGGTGAGATCGAGCAGGGGCTTGATCGTGAGCAGTTGCAGACCCGACTGCCGCCCGGCGCGGCGCGCAATGCGCTGGATTGTGCCTTCTGGGATCTGGAGGCCAAACGTACCGGCAAGCCGGTCTGGCATTTGGCCGGGCTTGAAGCGCCGCAGCCGGAAATCACCGCCTTTACCTTGTCACTGGCCGAGCCATCAAGGATGCGCGAAAAGGCACGTGCTCATGCGCATCGCCCGCTGTTGAAGATCAAGCTGGGCGGTGAGGGCGATCTGGAGCGGCTGGAAGCGGTACGCGAGGGAGCCCCCTCGGCGCGCATCATCGTCGATGCCAACGAGGGCTGGTCAACGAGCGATTACGAGCGACTGGCACCGGTGCTGATGCGTCTTGGCGTGGAAATGGTTGAGCAGCCGTTTCCCGCATCTGACGACAGCGCGCTGGCCTGGCTCGAGCGGACCCTGCCGGTCTGCGCCGATGAATCCTGCCATGATTGTGCCTCACTCGATCATGTGGCCGGGCGCTATGACATGATCAACATCAAGCTCGACAAGACCGGTGGTCTGACCGAGGCGCTGGCGCTGCGTGAAGCCGCCCGCGCTGCAGGCTATTCAATCATGGTTGGTTGCATGGTGGGATCATCGCTTTCCATGGCGCCGGCATTGCTGGTCGCCCAGGGCGCCAGTGTGGTCGATCTTGACGGACCGCTGCTGTTGGCCGAGGACCGGCCCGGAGGCATGCAGTTCGATGAGACCGGTATTCATCCGGCCGACACGGCCCTGTGGGGCTGATATGAGCTTGTGGATCGATCTTTCATGGAACAGCGATGAGCAATAATTCCCTGCGTACCGTCTATGTCAACGGCGACTATCTGCCGGAAAATGAAGCGCATGTTTCGGTCTTCGATCGCGGTTTTCTGTTCGCCGATGGGGTCTATGAGGTGACCACGGTGCTGGATGGCCGGCTGGTCGATTTCGGGAACCACATGGCGCGGCTGCATCGTTCGCTGGGTGAGCTCGACATGACCCTGGCCACGGATGATAACGAGCTGCTCGCCATTCATCGTGAGCTGGTGCAGCGTAATGGGGTCGATCAGGGATTGGTCTATCTGCAGGTGACCCGCGGGGCCGCCGATCGCGACTTTGTCTATCCCGCCACGGGGACGCCGGCCACGCTGGTGCTGTTTACCCAGCATAAACCGCTGCTTGATGCCCCGGCTGCCCGTGATGGGCTGCGTGTAGTCTCGTTGCCCGATCTACGCTGGAATCGCCGGGATATCAAGACGGTGCAGTTGCTTTATCCTTCGATGGCAAAGATGGAAGCAAAGCGGCGCGGGGCCGACGATGCCTGGCTGATCGAGGGAGGCCAGGTCACCGAAGGCTCCTCCAGCAATGCCTGGTTGCTCGATCATGAGGACACCCTGGTGACCCGGGCATTGTCGCACTCGATTCTGCCCGGGATTACCCGCAGCGCAGTGATGGCCTTCGCCGAGGAGCAGGGCATGCGGGTCGAGGAACGCGGTTTTACCATTGATGAGGCAAAGGCTGCGCGCGCTGCTTTCGTTACCTCGGCGACCTCGTTTGTCACCCCGGTAGTCGAAATCGATGGGCAACCGATCGGCGATGGTCGGCCGCTGCCGGCGATTACCCGACTGCGTGAACGCTTTATTGAAGAGAGTCGCCGGCGCGCGATCTGAACAGGGAGTCGTCCGGGATCGTGTCATGGACGATAGAGACCGGTCAGCCTCCCTGCTCGCCATTTCGACTGCGCTCGCAACTCTATTGCTTTCTTCTCGCGCGAGCGCAATCACGCACGATTTTACACCGTGGCTGCGTCACTGAGTGTCAGACGGTAGGCGTCCAGACGTGGGGCAGAAAGCGGTACCCGTCCCCATCACGCACGATGTGGCCTATTCCGGGGAAGTCGATGTGATGCCCGGCGATCAGCTGCTGCTGCTCACTGACCTCTTCAAGCAGGGCTTCACGGGTGCGGCGCGCCTGGTCGCCGTCGACATCGAACAGCACGCCGGCCTCGGGACGAGCCAGCTGAATGTGCGGCAGGTGCACGATATCGCCCCAGATCAGCAGGGAGTCACCGTTGGATTCAACCCGGTAGCCGCTGTGATCGGGGGTATGCCCCGGGAGCGGCACGCGAGTAATGCCGGGTATGACCGCGTTGCCGTCCAGACGCTCGGTGCGGGCCTCAATGGCACCAAGAATGCGCCGTGCGGCGGCAAAATGTTGCTGCACGGCTTCACTAATGCCTTCGGGCTCTTTACCCAGCCAGAAATCCAGTTCACCACCAGGGACATGCACGGTGGCGTTGGGGAAGACAGGCTGGTCATCGCTGTTGATCAGCCCACCAATGTGATCGGGGTGCACATGAGTGAGCAGCACATCATCGATGGCTTCCGGGAGCACACCGATCTCCGCCAGTGCTGCGTTCATGCGACCGCTCTCTTCACCGGCAAAGACACCGAAGCCGGTATCGATGAGCACCAGTCGATCTTCGAGCCACAGCAGATAGGCATTAAGCGTAATGTGTGGGGGATCGGCACGCAGACTGCGTTCATGCAGGCCGGCGGCAGTCTCTGCATCAAGATTCTGTATCAGCCCCAGTGAGCCGGTCATCCAGGCATCCTGTAATGTGGTGACCACAATATCGCCGATAGCGATGTGATGCGCGCCGGTGGACTGGAGCCGAGGGCGGGGGAGCTCGCTGTTGCCTGTCATTCCGCGGGTCCTGTAACAATCCTGTTCGAATGGATAAGAGGGGCTGGCGCCCCGCCGGAGTGTTTGACAGCTTAGCGGGCGAGTGGTTTGGAGTCACGTTCAGTCTGGTTTCAGCATGGCTGGCGCTTCAGGTATAAAGCGTTGATTCGTGCGGGACGCCTGAAGGTGGTTGGCTCTTCGAAAAGATATCGCGCATTGCGTCATCCTTCATCCCGGCAGAGTGTGAACCGGGGTTGTCATTCTCCACCCCGGTGAAGAAAGTTGTTTTTAACTTCCTGTTTTTAAAGAGGTTGTTCCAGGTTTATGGTTGTCGAGAAGTAAGCGGTGCGCTAAGGTAACCCCCGCTGTGGGGGAGTAGTCGCTTCGTACGCACCGGCTGGCGTGTACGGAGATACCTGTCAACATCTTCAACGCTGTCGCGAATGGCGTTGTGGCCGGTATGATCGAATCGCTTGTGCGATACGCTCTGACGAGACCCGGGGCATGCCGACCCGCTTGTATGTAATGAGCGGGCATTCGACCCGGGAGATGTGATGGTGCAGGCTCTGCTCGTTTCCTTCGGCTCCGTGGCGCTGGCCGAACTGGGGGACAAGACCCAGATTCTGGCGCTATTGCTGGCCATTCGTTTTCGTCGTCCCTGGCCGATCTTCTGGGGCATCCTGAGCTCGTCGATTCTGAACCATGCCGTTTCGGCCTGGCTTGGGGGCGCGCTCTCTTCGCTGATCGACCGGCATTCGCTCGATGTCATGACCGGATTTGCGTTTATCGCCATCGGGTTGTGGATGCTCAAGCCGGATGATGATCCGGAACTCACCGAAGAGCGTTTGCGACTGGGCGTTTTCGGCTCGGCTTTTGTCCTGTTCACGGTCGCCGAGCTGGGCGACAAGACCCAGTTTGCCACTATTCTGCTGGGCGCCCGTTTTCACGACTTCCCCATGGTCACCCTGGGCTCGACGCTGGGCATGATGGTCGCCAATACACCGGTATTGTGGCTGGGCGCCCGTTTTGCCGAGCGGTTGCCTGTTCGGCCGATTCATATTGCCTCGACCCTGTTGTTTATCGCCCTGGGTGGGTGGACGCTGGCCGGCGCAGCCGGTTTGGCCTGATCGCACCTGGGGGCTGAATTCGACATGGCTGGAGGATCGAGCAAAACATCGAGAGAAACCAATACGGTATATCCGACACTTCTCGCCCATGCTTGAGGGTGATTTCAATACCCGTCCATGAGGAGGCGTTGTGTCGAGTACCATTCAAACCGTCAATCCGGCTACGGGTCAGGTCATCCGCGAGTTCGAAACCATTTCGGATCAGCAGCTCGATCAGCTCGTTGAGCAGAGTCATCAGGCGTTTCTCGACTGGAAGGAGCGTTCATTCGAAGAGCGTGCCGAGCTGGTACGTCGGGTAGGCGAGCTTCTGGTTGAACATCGGGAGCGTCTGGCCAGACTCATGACCGAAGAAATGGGCAAGCCGATCAGCCAGGGCCCGGGGGAAATCGACCTGTGCAAGGCGATTTGTGACTACAGTGCCGAGAACGCCGCTGGTGTCCTGGCCGATGAGGCGCGTGCCCTCGAGGGTGGTCGGGCATTGGTGACTTATCAGCCCATGGGTGTGATTTTCGGTATTCAGCCATGGAACTTCCCATTCTACCAGGTCATCCGCTACGCCATTGCCAATATCATGGCTGGCAATACCGTACTGTTGAAGCATGCGCCCAATGTCTGGGGGTGTGCCGAGGCACTGGCGGATATCTTCCGCGAGGCCGGTTTGCCGGAGCATGTGTTCAGCGTATTGTTCATTGCCGATGACCAGGCAAGCCGGGTGACGGCGCACAAGCGAGTTCGGGGGGTGACCTTCACGGGCAGTGCAGCGACCGGTCGCAAGGTGGCAGCGGCTGCTGGCGAGCACCTCAAGAAGAGTGTGCTGGAGCTCGGCAGTAACGATGCCTTCCTGGTACTGGAGGATGCCGACATCGAAAAAGCGGTGAACGCTTGTGTGATGGGGCGAAACTACAATAACGGTCAGACCTGCGTCGCTGCCAAGCGTTTCGTGGTCGTGGATGCCGTTTATGAGCAGTTTCGTGATGCCTTCGTCGAGAAAATGAAACAGGCCGCGTTTGGCGATCCCATGAAGGAGGACACGGCGCTTGGCCCGATCGCACGCAAGGATCTGCGCGACAATCTGCATGAGCAGGTGAAGGCGTCGGTCGCCAATGGCGCCGTCTGCACGGTTGGAGGCGAACTGCCGGATACGGATGGGTTCTTTTATCCTGCCACCGTGCTGGAAGAGGTCAAACCGGGGATGCCGGCCTATGACGGCGAGCTGTTCGGTCCCGTGGCGGCGCTGATCCGGGCCAGCGATGAAGAGGACGCCATTGCCATCGCCAACGATTCTGTCTATGGACTTGGCGGCGGTATCTTCTCCGAGGATGAGGCGCGTGCGGTCAAGCTGGTGCGTGACCATTTCGATACCGGCATGGTCAGCGTCAATGGGTATTATATCGCTCAGCCCAATCTGCCATTCGGTGGTGTGAAAGACAGCGGTTACGGGCGTGAGCACGGTGGTTTTGGCATGCGTGAATTCGTCAACATCAAGTCACTGATGATTGCTCAATGAAGTGCTTTTGACCGTGGGTCGCAAACCGCCGTCTCTGACGGCGGTTTTTTCGATGGGGGGACGCTTGCCCTCAAAAGGCATCAGCAGTGGTGGTAGCGCTGACAATTCCGCCATGAGCACTACACTCCTGAAACGATATGACCATGGAGTGAAGCAATGCTGCCACTGATCGATGAAGGGCAGGGGGAGCCGACCCTGTTGCTGATGCACTTCTTCGGCAACTCCCACCGGGACTGGACCGAAGTGTTGCCCTACCTGACGCCGTACCATCGCTGTATCGCCGTCGACATGCCGGGATTCGGTGATGCGGGGCCGAGTGAGGCACTGGATAGCGTGGCGATGGCGGATCAGGTCGAGGAGACAGTACGCGAGCTGGGTTTGACCCGGGTCGTGCTGGTCGGGCACTCGTTTTCCGGCCGCACTGCCATGCTGTTGGCGGCGCGTCAGCCCGCCTGGCTGGAAGCACTTCTGCTGGTGGCCCCCACACCGCCCGGGCCGCAGCCGGTCAGCGAAGATGAGCGAAACTTTCAGCTTGCCTTCGATTTCAGCCGCGAACAGGCCGAAGCCTTCATCCGTGGGGCAGTGGTGCAGTCGCCGTCGGCAGCTGCCTTTGAACGAGCTGTGCTTGATGCCATGCGTGCGTCGCGTGAAGGATGGTATCGCTGGCCACGTACCACTTATGCCGAGGATCATTCAGCGGCCGTGGGCACGCTGAACTATCCGGTCCGCGTGATCGTGGGTGATCAGGACCCTTCTTTGCCTCCTGATGTGCAAAAGCGTCTGGTCATGCCGCATTTTGCGCAGGGTGAACTGCGCATCATCAAACAGTGTGGGCATTTGCTACCGCTTGAAATTCCTGAACAATTGGCCGCCGAGATAAGCGAGTTCATAACACAGGCGGTATGATATCGACTTCGACGCTTATTTTAAGCGGTTGATTTAATTGTTCTTTTGTATGAATTAAGACCAAGGTCGAATGTCGGGGTCATGGTACCCCGATGTCCTGCCCCCTAAGCTGGCCCCTCATACCAACAGGCGAGCATTCAGGGGATCAGCGCATGAATATCCGGACACTTACGCTGGCGGCAGCCATTGCCCTGCTGGGTTTGGGCCTTGGTGGTTGTGGCGGCGGTGATGATGAGCCTTCCGATCAGGCGCAATCAGAGCAGCAACAACAGAATGCCAATAGTGAACAATCGACGGGTTCGGCGGGCAACGATACGCAGCAGTCCTCTACGCAGGCCTCGGGTGATGCGCAGTCCGGTAACGATACCGACCAGCAGGCGGGTGAGCCGGTCAGCCTGATCTTTGGTACCGGTGGCACTTCCGGCAGCTACTATCCGATCGGCGGGGCTCTCAAGTCAGTCTTCGAGCGCAGCGATCTGATCAACAATGTTCAGGTAGTCTCTACCGGTGCCTCGGTACAAAACATTCAGAACATTGCCGATGGCCTCAATCAGATTGCCATTGTCATGAGTGATGTCGCCTACGACGCCCTCAAGGGACAGGGGCAATTTCAGGATAATCCGGTCGAGATCCGTGCGCTGGCCGGCCTCTACCCCAACGTGGTGCAGGTCGTCGCTACGGCCAACAGCAATATTCATTCGATCAGTGACCTGGCCGGCAAGCGGGTCGGTGTCGGCAAGGTGGGCTCCGGGGTCGAGCAGAGCGCCCAGAAAGTGCTGGAGGCGGCTGGCATGAGCTATGACGACCTGGCCCGGGTCAGTCATACCGGCTATGCCGACAGCGTGACTGAAATGGGGAATGGCAACCTCGATGCGGCCTTCTTCACATCAGGCGTTCCCAACTCCAGCATTACCGGGCTGATGCAGAACAACGACGTGGTTTTCGTGCCGGTCTCCGGCGATACCGCGGACAAGCTGCTCAAGGCCTATCCCTACTATCAGCACTACGAGATCCCTGCCCACACCGCGCAGAGCTATGACCTGCCTCAGGCTGTGCAGACCGTGGCGATCCGCAACATGATGATTGTCCCGAGCTCGATGCGTGATGATGTGGCACGTGAGCTGGCCAAACGCACCTATGACTATCTGGGCACCGACAAGGTTTCGGTGGGCGCGCTCAAGCGTTTCGATCGCAATACCATGGGTACCGATCTGGTGGCACCACTGCAACCCGGTGCCAGGGACTTTTATGAGAGCGTGAATGAGAGTGGTAGTGACGGCGAAAACGGCCAGGGTGCTGGTGACGATCAGTCCGGGCAGTAAATGAGCGCTGCGAAAGCGCAATGAAACGACAAGCCCGTTTCACGGTCACCGTTGCAGTACTGGTGGCCGTGGTTCTGCTGGCCTGCTGGCCGCTTCCCTGGCTGGTGATGTCGAGTGGTGGGCAGTGGCGCTTTGCCTTTCCCGCTTTCGGCACCGTCAGCTTCGCCGTTCGCTGGCAGCACTCGGTTGAGCGCGAGGATTGGATCGAGTACTACCGGCTTGATCAGGGGACGATTCGGGTCAGCATGACCCGTTTTCGAACCTTCGGTGCCGGTGTGCCGGATCATGCCGGTCGACATACGCGACTGATCGATGGCTGGGTGGAAATGAGTGGTATCGATCGGGTGGTTGATCCGCTCAATATCCAGGCTGCACCGGCAGAGCACTATCGATTGCTGTATGACAATCGGGTCTGGCCGCTCTATCGCGGTGACCGCCCACGTATCGTAACCTTTGCCGGTCGGCGTGCGCCGCTGTGGCGCGTGCTGCCGGCGCTGATTCGGCCCTGGCTGCCTTCGACCCCACGTGGGCAAGGCACACTGCAAGAGTAGAATGACCATGCCGACCCCTTCACGGGATAACATGAGACAGCAGCCCGCTACCGCCGTGTCCGATAGCGCGACCCCCGAAGCCGTGGATCCGGCGCTGCTGGAGAAATACGATCGGGAAAGTGCCATTCGCCACAGTCTGCCCCGTGGCGTACTGAGTCTGGTCAGCGTCATCGCGATACTGCTGGCGCTGTTTCATCTCTATACCTCGTTTTCCGGCCCGCTGGTGGATGTCGCTCAGCGCAGCATCCATCTCTATACCCTGCTGGGACTGGCGTTCATCCTCTTTCCATTGACCCGTAACGGGGCCCGCGACCGGGTGCCCTGGGGCGATGCCCTGCTGGCGCTGCTGGCCTTTGCGATAGGTGTCTACATGCTGATGGTCTCCGATCGGGTCATTGCCTCGGCCGGACGGATCACTGTCACCGATATGGTGGTAGGCCTGGTGGCACTGCTGCTTGTCATCGATGCGGCACGCCGGGTGACGGGCTGGGGCCTGGCGCTGTTGGCTGCCGGCTTTCTACTTTACGCATTTTATGTCCGGCTGACGTTCTACCCGCAGCTCAACGAGCAGATTGCACTCGCGGTAGGGCGCCAGATCGTCTCGCATCTGGTGTTCATTACCGAGGGCCTGCTGGGCACTGCCATTGCAGTGTCGGCCAGCTATATTATCCTGTTCATCCTGTTTGGCGCCTTTCTCGGCAAGTCCGGTCTGGGGCAGCTGTTCAATGATCTGGCGTTGGGTGTGGCAGGTCATACACGTGGTGGGCCGGCCAAGGTAGCGGTGCTTGCCAGCGGTTTTCTGGGCTCGATCAACGGCTCGGCGATCGCCAATGTGGTCACCACCGGCGCCTTTACCATTCCGCTGATGAAAAAAACCGGCTATCGCGCCAATTTCGCTGGAGCGGTCGAGGCGGCCTCCAGCGTGGGTGGCCAGATCCTGCCACCGATCATGGGCGCGGCGGCCTTCATCATGGCCGAAGTGCTCTCCGTGCCCTACACCCAGATCGTGCTGGCCGGGATCATCCCGGCACTGCTCTATTATCTTGGTGTGCTGATTCAGGTGCATCTGCGCGCACTGCGCAACGGTCTGAAGGGCATTCCCCGTTCGGAGCTGACACCGCTGCGTGAGGTGCTGCTCAAGCGTGGCCATCTGCTGCTCCCCATGGCGGTACTGATGTGGCAACTGTTCGAGGGCCGGGCGCCGTTCTTTGCCGCCTTCTGGTCGATCGCTGCAACCGTGCTGATCTGCGGAACCCGTCGGGTCACCGTGGGGCTGACCGTTATTCTGGTGGCGCTGGTGTTCGAGCCGCAGTGGCGGGCACTGCTGGGAGGCCACATGATGCCCGGCATACCGGCAGATCGCTGGTGGCTGCTGGCAGTGATTGCGCTCCCGGTAATCGTCAACGCGCTGCGCGCAAGGCTGGGGCTGGTCGCCGAAAAGATGGATGTGCGTGAATGTCGTGAGGCCATGGAGGAAGGCGTACGTAATGCCATTCCGGTTGCCGTGGCCTGTGGCGCGGTAGGTATCATCGTGGGCGTGGCCACACTGACCGGAATCGCGCTGGAAGCCGCCGATGCCGTGGTACAACTGGGTCATCAGATTCCGATTCCGATGATCCAGCTGCTGGTCACGCTGGTGCTGACCATGCTGGCGTCGATCGTGCTGGGCATGGGGCTGCCAAGCATCCCCACCTACATCATTACCAGCACCATGGCGGCGCCGATCCTGCTCAATCTGCCACTGTTTCGCGAGATGGCCGGTAGCAGTGATACGGCGGTTTTCGTGGCCCACATGTTCGTGTTCTATTTCGGTCTGTTTGCCAATCTGACGCCGCCGGTCGCATTGGCGGCCTATGCCGGGGCAGGGATCAGCGGTGGCTCACCCAATGCCACCGGGCTGCAGGCCATGAAACTGGCAGTCGCCGGCTTCGTGGTGCCCTACATGTTCGTATTCTCACACTCGATGCTGATGATCGATGCCAGCTGGAGCAGCGTGGTGGGTATCATCATCACTGGCGTCGTGGGTGTGGCACTGCTGGCGGTGGCGATCGAGGGCTATCTGTGGCGTGCAGTGTCATTGCCGATGCGGCTGCTGGCGGCCGCTGGCGCCTTGCTGCTGATCTATCCCGGCTGGCTCAGCGATCTCGGTGGGGCCGCGATTGCGGTATTGGTGATGGTAGCCAACCGAATGGCGGCTGGGCGTGAGAAGACTTCACCGGCTTCCTGAGCGGTAGCGGTGTCGCCAGTAAAACCGCCCGGCAGGCGCCGGGCGGTTTTTTGCGCTTCAGCGCAGGCAGAGATTGGCAAGAATCTCGTAGCTGTGCAGGCGATCCTCGTGGTAGTAGAAATCGGAGTTGACCATGACCTCGTCGGCCCCGGTGAGCTCGAGAAAGCGCTCGAGTTCGCTGCGTACAGTCTCGGGGCCACCCACGATGGAAGCACCGAGATTCTGCTGCACGGCAGCCTGTTCCTGTGGGCTCCAATCCATCTGCTCGACCGGTGGGGCCAGCTGGATTCGCCGGCCTCGGGCCAGCGCCAGGAATTTCTGCTGCTGAGTGGTGGCGTGATATTGCGCCTGTTCGTCGGTATCTGCCGCCACGATCGGGATGCCGGTAATCACATAGGGTTGGTCGAGGACTGCCGAAGGCTGGAACTGCTCGCGATAGAGACGAATCGCTTCGAGCATGTAGCCGGGGGCAAACTGACCGGCAAAGGCGAATGGCAAGCCCATCTGCGCGGCCAGCTGAGCGCTATACCCGCTGGATCCCAGCAGCCAGATGGGGACATGCGTGCCTTCACCGGGCCAGGCGTGCACCTGCTGTCCCGGCTGGCCATCGCCGAGGAAGCGCTGCAGTTCGGCAACCTGTTGGGGAAAGTCGCTGACCCCGCTCATGGGATCGCGCTTGAGGGCACGCACGGTCATGCCGTCAGTACCTGGCGCGCGGCCGAGCCCCAGATCGATTCGGTCGGGATAGAGCGTGGCCAGCGTACCGAACTGCTCGGCAACCACCAGCGGCGCGTGATTGGGCAGCATGATGCCACCGGAACCTACCCGCAGGGTCGAGGTTGCACCAGCCACATGGCCGATCAGTACCGAGGTGGCGGCACTGGCGATACCGGCCGCGTTGTGGTGTTCGGCCAGCCAGAAACGGGTGTAGCCGAGTTGCTCGGCATGCTGTGCGAGGCTGACAGTATTGGCAAAGGTTTCACTGATACTGCCCCCCTGGCGGACGGGCGCCAGATCGAGTACCGAGAGGCGGACATCGTTGAGTCGTGACATGACAGGGCTCCGGAGGGTCGACGGACGTGATCGCGACACGATAACCTGAACGGGCGGAGATCGTTAGCGTCCTCATTATCATGCAGAATTGAGGGCGCTCCGTGACTTTTCAAGCCTAGTGCGAACAATGAGCCGGCTCAGGCCGGCTCATTGACAGGAAACCCGGCGCAGGATCGGATGATTGAAAGGCGTGGGCACCTGGTCTGTCAGGTAAAGGGGGGCTAGCGACGTGTGGAATGAGTGTGAACGTGGTACTCACCTTCCAGTACCTGGCGGTCGTGCTCCGCAGTCGTGTACTGGCCTTCATGGGTCTGACCGAAGCGTTCGGCCTGGCGCTTCATCCGATGGCGCAGCAGCGGCATCATGGCCCAGCCGATCAGCAGGAAACACAGGGCCAGCACTGTACCCACGATCAGCAGCAGGCCGAAGGCCAGCCAGGTCACGAGCAGCTTGAATCCTCCGGTATTACGGGTCGAACTGCGTGTATTTGCCCGAAGCTGTTCGGCCATGCGCCAGGCGGCGTTTTGGCGGGGGTCTGCCATGTCGTATGCTCCCTATCAGGATGGCCTGTAGATTATGACACCAAATGCCCCGTCGGGTTCGGTAACCCCGGACCTTTCGGTTAGAGTATCAGTTTCGTGGATCGGGTAGAGACTTCGCCCGGTTGTGCCCGTCGAGTTTCGCCGGAAGACATCATGTCCACCCCACCCGAGCGTGTCACGCCCTTTCAGCTCTTCCTGTTTGTGGTGTCGCTTTACGTGCTGGCTGCACTGGCAGCCGAGACCTTCTTTGTGCTGCCGGCAGAAGTAACGCGGTTGCTGCGCTACCTGGACGCCTTTGTCTGCATCTTTTTCTTCATCGATTTCTGCCTGCGCTTCGCCCGCGCCCCCAGCAAGCTGGAGTACATGAAATGGGGCTGGATCGATCTGATTGCCAGTATCCCGATACTCTGGCATCTGCAGGCTGCACGGTTGTTCCGGGTCATTCTGATCTTTCGTCTGATTCGTGCACTACGCTCGATCAATGTGGTCATGGGTGTGATGTTTCGCAATCGCGCCGAGGGCATGTTCTTCAGTGTGGCGTCGATGACCGTACTGCTGGTGGTCTTTGGCGCCATTGCCATTCTGCTGGTCGAAGGACCGGACCCCAATAGCCCAATCGAAACCGCTGGCGATGCACTCTGGTGGGCTTTTGTCACCATTACCACGGTCGGCTACGGTGACTTCTACCCGGTGACGACGGCCGGTCGCATTATTGCCTGCTTTCTGATGATCGGCGGAGTAGGGCTGTTCGGTAGTTTTGCTGCCTATGTCAGTTCGCTCTATGTCAGTGAAGAGAGTGAAGATGACGATCGTCAGCATCGGGCCAGTCGCGAAATGATCCGCCATCTCAATAGTCGAATGGAAGAGCTGACCGAAGAAGTGCGCGCGCTCAGGGCTGAGCTACAGCGCCCACCGACTACCGGAGCGTCCGGTGAAGAGGACAAGGTGGAGGATGCCGAAGGGGGCGATGCGCGAATGAGGCGTCACCTGACCGGCAGCAACAAACCGGATCAGTAGGGTATAGCCTGCTTGCTGAAATCACAGGATACGATAGGGAGGCAGGGTTGAGCGATCATGATTCCGGGCAGGGGCCGCTACATCGATTGCGTGATATGTCACCGGCCTGGTTCACGCTGGCGATGGCAACAGGGACGCTTTCCAACGCCTTCTGGCAACTGGATCTGAAACCACTGTCGGCACTGTTCTACTGGCTCAACTGGGGCATCTATCCGCTGCTGGTCGCGCTGCTGATGATACGGGCGCTTCGCTTTCCGCAAGCGCTGAGCCGCGATCTGCTCGATCCGCGTCAGATATTTACCTTTTTCACGCTGGTAGCGGCAAGCTGCGTGTTTGGCGTTCAGCTCAGCTATCGTGGCTGGCTCGAGTCGGCCACGACCCTGCTTGTTGTCGCGGGCGTGCTGTGGCTGGTACTGGGCTATGTCAGCTTTGGTGTACTGGCCTTTCGCAACGATGAGCAGCGCGCCGATGTGACCCATGGTGGCTGGTTGCTATGGATCGTGGCGACCCAATCGGTCGTGATCCTGGCCACTCAACTGTTCCATCTCGACGGGGAGAGTTCTGCGCTGATGGCGCTGCTGCTGTTCGGGCTATGGGGATTCGGGGTGATGTGGTATGCCATCTTCATCACCATCTTTTTCAACCGAATCAGCTTCGTTCCCCTGCACCAGCGTGACATCAATCCTGTCTACTGGGTCGTGATGGGGTCAGCGGCGATCAGTGTCGATGCGGGCGCCGAGTTGCTGTCGCTCCTGCCACGGACATCGGTCTGGCAAAGTGCCGGTGGGCTGCTTGAAGCAGCAGTTCTGATCCTGTGGATATGGAGCAGCTGGCTGATCCCTACTCTGCTGATGCTCGACGGCTGGAAGCATCTGATCAAGCGGGAGCCGTTAAACTTCAGGCCGACCGTATGGGCCAGCGTGTTTCCGGTGGCGATGTATGCGCTGGCGACAGCGCGGCTGGCATCAGCCGAGCATTTTCGCCTGCTCCATGACATGGCGCTGGTCGTAGGCGGGCTGGCCACACTGGCATGGCTGGTATCAGTGGCAGGGCTGATGATCTGGCTGAAGCGCCAGTGGTATCAGCGGCGGTCGAGCGCCTGAAGGTGATCGAAACAGCTACGCGAAAAAGCCGCAGACCGGGCGCCGGGGCAGTAACCCCGGCGTCACGGCAGCGGCCGGTTCGACACCCTTCGCTCGACCTGTAGAGCGGTCTTCAGCTCTGGCGGCGACCGAAGTTGCCGAAGCGCCGACGGAACTGGGCAGCACGACCTTCGCTGCTGATCTGGCGCTGCTGACCCGTATAGAACGGATGCGAGGCAGAAGAGATATCCAGTCGGACCAGCGGGAAGGTTTCGCCTTCACGCTCGATGGTCTCATCGGTTTCGATGGTCGAGGAGATCAGAAAGTAGGTGTCCGCGTTGGTGTCGTGGAAGACCACCTTGCGGTAGTTGGGATGAATGCCTGATTTCATGGCGTTTGGCTCCGCGGGCGTTGCGAAAATGACAAACCGGGTATTTCAAGGGTGCGAAATGATGCGACAAACGGCCCGATTTTTCAATCTTCTCATCGAATTCGTGCCCTTTGCCGGCGGCATCAGGCAGAATCGTCGCGCAGCAGGGCATTTTTTCGTCCGGAATGGGGTCGAAGGCGTCACTTCCGGATAGCCCGTTGTCCGGTGAGCAACGGGGTGATCCCGATTGAACTGGCTCGCATGGCGCGATGATGAATGCACAAGGCTCGGTGAGCAGACGTCAATGAGAACAGCGATAGCGTGGACACGGTGGCTGGGGCTGATACTGGTCATGTGGTGTCTGGTAATCCCGCTTCAGGCCGGCGCAGCCGGGATACCCGGTATGAGTAGCGGCTCGGAAAAGGAACAGGCCCCCTCGCCGAAGGAGCTGCAGGCTTCTCTGGAGCAGGTCATCGGCGTACTGGAAAGCGATCAGCAGCGTACGGCACTGCTCAAGCAACTCAAGCAGTTGCGTCAGGCCAGTCAGGAGGCGGCTGCTGAAAACGGTGGTAGCGAAGGGGGTGGTCTGCTGGGCGCGCTGGCTTCCAGCCTCGAGTCCGGTGAAGGGCAGAACAATGGCAAGGCCCTGCTCGCCATCTGGCGCGATCGTGCCGGTGCGGCGTGGCAGGATTTGCAGGAGGATTTCGGCAATACCCGGCAGTGGTGGCTGGGTGTGCGCGATTTCGGGCTGACTCTGCTGGCCTGGGCCGGTATGGCAACCCTGTTCTATTTCATGCTGCGTCGCGTGCTGTACCACTACGGGTTACGGCTGGAGCTGACTGATCAGCCCACGGCTCTGACCATGCTGCGCTACTGTCTGCGGCGGGTGGTCCCCTGGGCCGTGGCATTCGGGCTGACGTTGACCGCTACTTCCTGGCTGGAGAGCTCGTCCGGCATCGTGCTGGCACTGACCCTGGGATACGCCACGGTCTGTGGGATGATCTTCGCCTCGGTGTGCGAGGTAGTGTTTGCCCTGTTCACCTGGGGGCACCGGCGCGTGGCCCTGCGTATCCTGCGGCGTCAGGCAGGCTGGCCGCTGTTTGCCATCGGCGCGCTTGCGGCACTGGGCGATGCCACCAATTCTGCGATCATTACACGTACCCTGGGTGATGATCTGGCCGGTTTCCTTTCCGAATTCATCGGCTTGTGTGCGATCCTGGTGTCCGGGGCCTTCATCATCCGGTTCAAGCGCCCGGTACGGCACCTGATTCGCAACCGTCCCTACCATCAGCGTCGCGACCGTCGGTTGGTCAGCGAGCTGTTGCTGGTGCTGGGCAATATCTGGCATATCCCGGCGCTGCTCGTAGTAGGAGCTTCGCTGATCGCCGTAGCCAGTTACAGCGGTGATGTCCGCAGCGACTTTGGTCGAGCGGTGCTGACTGCCGGCTTGCTGGTGGTCATGCTGATCATTGGTGGGCTGCTCTATCGCAGCTCGCAGCGGGCTCCGGAACGGCGGCGCACCCGTTATGGCAAGCGGCTGGTGCGTTTCGGTTACGCCCTGGCCCACCTGGGCAGCTGGATCGTGTTTGCCGAACTGGCGGCACGCATCTGGGGTGGCTCGCTGCTCAACGCCAGCAATGGTCAGCTGGGCGAGCGCATCATGTTATCGCTGATCAGTGTCGGGGTGACCCTGCTGGTGGCCTGGCTGGTCTGGATCATTGCCGATACTGCCATTCATCGCGCCATGACCTCGACCTCGCGCTCACAGCGTGGACGGGCTCGTCGGGCGCGGGCGGAAACCATTACGCCTCTGCTGCGCAACATTGTCTTTGTCACCATCGTGGTGATTACTGCCATCGTGGTATTGGCCAATCTGGGTGTGAACGTCACGCCGCTGCTGGCCGGTGCTGGTGTCATCGGTCTGGCGGTCGGCTTCGGAGCGCAGACGCTGGTTCAGGACCTGATTACCGGCATTTTCATTCTGGTGGAGGATACCCTGGCGATCGATGATTTCGTCGATGTGGGGGGCAATGTCGGCACGGTGGAGAAGCTCAGTCTGCGGACTGTTCGACTGCGTGATCTCGACGGTATTCTCCATGCGGTGCCCTTCAGCCAGATCAAGGCGGTACAGAACTATTCCCGTGAATTCGGATATGCGCTGTTTCGTATCCGGGTACCGCATGCCATGCCGATCGACGATGCCATCGCCATGATTCAGGCAGTGGCCGATGAGTTGCGCGAGGATGCGCTGTTTCGATTCAAGATCTGGTCGCCGCTGGAATTGCAGGGTATCGAGAGTTTCGATCAGGGGGCAGCGATTGTTCGCGCCCGTTTTCGTACTGCACCGGTCATGCAGTGGGATGTGGCGCGAGAGTTCAATCTGCGCCTCAAGCGGCGCATGGATGCGGCAGGGGTCGATCTGGCGATGCCACGCATGAGCGTGACCCTGGAAAATGCCGAAGCGCTGCGGGCAGCAGGGCAGAGCGAGTCGGCCAGGCAGCCGGCGAGCCGCCCACGATATCGCTTGCGTGCCGGCTCAGCGCTGAGCGCCGAAACGCTTGAACGGCTCGGGGTAGAGGAGCGCCATGGTCGTGCCACGGATGCACCCGGTGACAGTGGCGCCGGCGATGGCGCGACGACACCACATCCTTAAGGCAGCTTATCCGTTGATGGAAGGCTCAGTGCGCTGCGTACGACCACTCGCGAGCCGCCCGCCTGGGGCGTTTCAAGTGCCTGGCGGGCGAGGGCGACGGTACGATAGGCAATCTCGTCGATGTCATGACGCAGACAGGGTATCGGCAGGCCGAAGATATCGGCGTGCTGCACCTCATCGATGCTGAACAGCAGGATATCCCGCAGTGGTTGCAGGCCGGCTTCGACACAGGCCTTGATGATGCCCAGTGTGATCTGATTGTTGAGCCCGATGACGCCTCCCGGTGGCGGCCCCTCCTGCAGCCGTTCCCGCATACGCTGGTAGGCGAGTGCCATGTTGAAGTCGGCGTAACGCACTTCCAGCGGTATCTCGCCCAGTGCTTCACGGATGCCGGACGTTCGTCCGATGGAGACTCGCGAGCCGGGTAGTCCTGAAATGGCCAGTACGCTGCTCGGCTGCTGGCTTGCCATCCACGCCCCCGCCTTGTAACCGCAGTCGAGATTGTCGATGTAGACCCCGGCGTAGGGCGCCGTATCGATCTCGCGGTCGACCAGGATCAATGGAATGTCCGCATCTGCAAGTGCCTGCCGCCACTTCGGCTGGTAATTGGAGTTGGACGAGATGACCGAAACGATCACCGCCGAAACCTCCATCTGTATCAGGCGCTCGATGGCCGTCATTTCCTGCTGTTCGGACTCATAGGAGTCGAACATGACGACTTCGAAGTTGTGCTGCTGGCCAATCAGAGTGATGGCACGCGTCAGCCCGCTGAAGAAGGGGTTGCTCATGTTGGGGTTGACGACCCCGAGCGTGGCTTGCCGCGACTGTCCCGAGCCTCTTTTCTGAGAACGCTGCGGGCGATAGCCCAGTTTGTCCGCTGTTGTCAGCACATGTTCGAGCGTATCGGGATGGACACGCTCGGGTGCCGAGAAAGCGCGTGAGACGGTAATGCGGCTGACGCCGGCAGCGCTGGCGACATCCTCGAGCCGGGCGCGGGAACGGGTAGACATGGTGATCGAAGCCACCTCTGATGCGAAAACCGGGACGATACGCCATCGCCACTGGCTATCGATGATGCAGGTACATCGATCGTTTCATTGGCGTATCACTGAAGTAACAGCGTAATTGACGCGCCTGTCTCAGGGCAGCGCTCCAATGTGCTCCTTTGGTCGCCTGGACTTAAGTTGAGAGGCATGTAGTTCCACTTTCCATAGTGTGTAACCCACTGAGGTTACGAGGATTTGGAAGTCCATATGGTCTCGACTTGTTTTCCATGAGCGAACCATGAACGGGGATGATACGAAATGATAAAAGCATCCATCGTTTGCAGGGCGCACCATTTCTCGGGCACGGATCGGGGACTGCTCCAGGGCGGCGCCCGGTGAAAAGAATATCAGGGGCGCTCGGGCGCCGGATAATCAGGAGAAGCGGATCATGAGATGGGGAGCTGTCATCGTCGGGGCAGGCATCGCGGGGCTGGGCGTAGCCACTACAGCCAGCGCGGCGACCACCATTACCGTAGCCACCGTCAACAATCCCGATATGGTGACCATGCAGAAAATGACGGATGAGTTCACCAGGGCTCATCCGGATGTCAAGGTCAACTACGTCACCCTGCCGGAGAACGAGCTACGGCAAAAGATTACCACCGATATTGCCAGCGGTGGCGGTCAGTATGACGTGATTACGGTCAGCAACTACGAGACACCGATCTGGGCCAAAAACGGCTGGCTCAAGCCGATGGACAACCTGCCTGACGATTACCAGGTCGATGATCTGCTGCCGACGGTGCGGCAGGGGCTCTCGTATGACGGCACGCTCTATGCGCTGCCGTTCTATGCCGAATCCTCGATGACCTACTACCGCAAGGATCTGTTCAAAAAGGCCGGCATCGAAATGCCTGACCGGCCGACCTGGGACCAGATGAAGGCGTTTGCCCAGAAGCTCCATGATCCCTCCAACGGTGTTTATGGCATCTGTCTGCGTGGTCTGCCGGGCTGGGGTCAGAACATGGCCTTCTTCGACACCATGGTGAACAGCTATGGCGGACGCTGGTTCGATATGGAGTGGAAGCCGCAGCTGACCTCCGAGGCATGGCACAAGGCGGCCAGCGATTACAAGATGCTGATGAACAAGTACGGCCCGCCCGGGGTGACCTCCAACGGGTTCACCGAATCCGAGACGCTGTTCGCCAATGGCCAGTGTGGCATGTGGGTGGATTCCACGGTGGCTGCCGGTTATGTCTCCGATCCTGACAACTCGAAGGTGGCTGACAGCGTCGGATTTGCCCAGGCGCCTTATCAGACCACCAAAAATGGTGCCAACTGGCTCTATTCATGGGCACTGGCCGTGCCGAAGTCAGCGCCGCACAGCGAAGCAGCACAGGCCTTCGTCGACTGGGCAACCTCGAAGCAGTATATCCAGAGCGTTGCCGAGAAGAAGGATTGGCTGGCAGTGCCGCCAGGAACGCGTCAGTCCACCTATGACAGTGAGGGCTATAAGCAGGCTGCCCCCTTCTCTTCGCTGGTGCTGACTGCGATCAAGAGTGCGGATCCCGAGCATCCCACGGCGGAGCCGGTGCCCTATACCGGTATCCAGTTCATCAGCATCCCGCAGTTCCAGGCGATTGGCACCCGGGTAGGTCAGATCATGGCCGGTATCCTGGCGGGCCAGACCAGTGTTGACCAGGGGCTGAACCAGGCGCAGCAGTTTACTGCGCGGCTGATGAAGCAGTCCGGCTACGACAAGTAAGCAGCAGGCGTGCGTGGCGCGCGGGAGAGCCCGCGCGCCGGTGAGAGATGACCGGATGTGGCCATGGGCCCATCCGGATTTGTGCAAAGAGGCCTCGTCATGACGAGCGAAGTGACGGCAAAGGGCACCGGAACGGCTGGGAGCGCGTCAGGACAGGGCGCGAGTCGCCGGCACCGGGCACCGGTCAAGCGGTTGATGGCGCCGGCAGTGATCTTCCTGCTGGTGTGGATGATCGTGCCACTGGGCATGACCATCTACTACTCGTTCCAGAACTACAATCTGATGATGCCGATGATGCGAGGCTTCGCCGGCATCGGCAATTACGCCATCCTGCTGACCGACGCCACCTTCTGGGATGCGCTGGGCAATACCCTGGTACTGGTGGTGGCCTGTCTGGCCGTGACGGTAGGGCTGGGTCTGCTGCTGGCGCTACTGTTCAATGCGACTTTCATCGGTCGTGGTGTGGCGCGCACACTGGCGATTTCACCATTCTTCGTGATGCCCGTGGTAACCGGGCTGATCTGGAAGAATATGCTGTTTCATCCGGTTTACGGGCTGATCTCCTGGGCGATGCGCTCGCTGGGGTTCGAGCCGGTCGATTGGCTGGCGCACCACCCCATGCTGTCGATCATCATCATGATCTCGTGGGAATGGACACCCTTTGCACTGTTGATCCTGTTAACCGGTCTGCAGTCGCTGCCGGAGGATCAGATCGAGGCGGTACGCCTTGATGGCGCCAACAAGTGGCAGGAGTTTCGCCACATCGTGATTCCGCACCTCGGCCAGGTGCTGTATGTCGTGGTCATGCTGGAGAGCATCTTCTTTCTGACCTCGTTTGCCGAGATTTATGCCACGACCAGCGGTGGCCCCGGCACAGCGACCACCAACCTGCCGTACTACATCTATCTCAACGCCTTCTTCCAGTACGACATCGGATTGTCGTCGGCGGCAGCCATCGGCGCAGTGATTCTGGCCAACATCTTCGCCATCTTCCTGATCCGTTTCGTGGCCGGCAATCTCAATGCGGGGAGTGCACGATGAACGCACAACGCTCCAACATCGGTCTGACGGTGGTCGGCTGGGTCGTCGCGCTGATCATGTTCTTCCCCATCCTGTGGATGGTGCTGACGGCATTCAAAACCGAGCAGACGGCCTTTACCACGACGCCGGAATTCTTTTTCTCGCCGACGCTGGAAAGTTTCCGTACGGCACTTGCCCAGGGGGCAGGTTATTGGCACTACGCCTTCAACTCGTTCTTTACAGCGGCCGTGTCGACCCTGCTGGGACTGGTACTGGCTGTGCCAGCAGCCTTTGCGATGGCGTTCTACCCCTCGAAGCGGACCGATTTTACTCTGGTGTGGATGGTCTCGACCAAGTTCATCCCGGCGGTGGGTGTGCTGATTCCGATCTTTCTGATCTACAAGAGCCTGGGGCTGATCGATAACGACTGGGGTCTGATCATGCTGTTCACGGCGATGAACCTGCCGATCATGGTGTGGATGGTGTACTCCTACTTCCGTGATGTGCCGAAGGACATCGTCGAGGCCGCCGACATCGATGGTGCCAGTACCATGCAGACCATGTTTCGGGTGATTCTGCCACTGGCCCTGCCAGGGTTGGCATCCACCGGGCTACTGGCGCTGATTCTGGCATGGAACGAGTCGTTCTGGAGTCTGACCATGACCGATCACGATGCAGCGACGCTGGCGGTCTTCATCGCCTCGTTCAAGAGTGCCGAGGGGTTGTTCTGGGCCAAGATGTCGGCTGCATCGGTGCTGACCGTAACGCCGATTGTCGTGCTGGGATGGTTTGCCCAGCGTCAGATGGTGCGAGGCCTGACCTTCGGCGCCGTCAAATAGGTATTCACATGCCTTCGGTCGGCGACCGAAGGGGTTCGCTGCAGGACAGGAGAACATTCCCATGGCAGTCGTGGAACTGAAAAACGTCGTCAAACGCTATGGTGGCGGTCTGACAGGCAAGTCGGGCCGGAGTGAGGAAGCCCCGGCGGTAGCTGATTTTAATCTGACTACCGAGGATGGCGAGTTTGTGGTGCTGGTTGGCCCTTCGGGCTGTGGCAAATCCACCACCATGCGCATGATCGCTGGCCTGGAGGACAATACCGAGGGCGAGATCCGTATCGGCGGGCGTGATGTCAGTGAGGTGGCCGCGCGCGATCGCGATATCGCCATGGTCTTCCAGAGTTATGCGCTCTATCCCCACATGACGGTGTTTGAAAACATGGCCTTCTCGCTGCGGCTGAAGAAGGCTTCGAAGAGCGAGATCGAGCAGCGGGTCAATGAAGCTGCGGGCATTCTCGATATCACGCATCTGCTGGAGCGCAAGCCGCGCGCCCTCTCCGGTGGTCAGCGTCAGCGGGTGGCCCTGGGCCGGGCAATCGTCCGTCAGCCGCAGGTCTTTCTGATGGACGAGCCGCTTTCCAACCTCGATGCCAAACTGCGTGTTGATATGCGCGCCGAGATCGTCAAGCTGCACCGCAAGCTGGGCGTGACCACGTTCTATGTCACGCACGATCAGACCGAGGCGATGACCATGGGGCAGCGCATCGTGGTCATGCGTGACGGGTGCATTCAGCAGATTGATACACCCAACGCGCTCTATGCCCGACCGGCCAACATGTTCGTGGCCGGTTTCATTGGCACACCATCAATGAACTTCATGAAAATGCGAGTCGGGGATGATGCCCGTTCCCTCAAGGGGGAAACTGCACATTTTCGGGCCGGGGATGCCTTTACCGGTGGCCTGCTCGAGCCGCATCGTGGCCAGGAAATCTGGGTCGGTATTCGCCCCGAGCATCTGCAACATTACGAAGGTGAAGCCTCGGCACTTGAAAACGGGCTTACCGGGGTCGTGGATGTCGTGGAACCGCTTGGATCGGTCACCATGGTGCAACTCGAGGTCGATGGCCATCGCGTTACCGCCCAGCTGGAGGGTGATACCCGCGTTCGCTCGGGCGATACGATCACACTGACCTGTGATTCTGCCAGGCTTCATCTGTTTGATGCCAACTCCGAACAGGCGTTGGCAAAACAGCCGGCTGAATCGGAAGCGACCGCCTGATATCGGGCCATGCACAGGCTGTCGGTTCAGATGATACGCAAAGGGCCGGTTCATTCAATCTTTCGGGAGCAGGACGCATGAAGTCGCTCAACGCAGCCACGCTGGAAGCACTCGAGGGCGTTGCCAGACCGCAGTACAACCGCGGCGATGTCGGTATCGGTATCGTGCACTTCGGTGTGGGTGGATTTCATCGTGCGCATCAGGCGATGTATCTCGACGCGCTGATGAACGAAGGCAAGGCACTGGAGTGGGGCATTTGCGGCGTGGGTGTGATGCCATCGGATCAGCGCATGAAACAGGTCATGGACGCCCAGAATGGCCTCTATACGCTGGTGCTCAAGCATGCCGACGGGCAGTACGAGCCGCGGGTCATCGGTTCGATCGTGGATTATCTCTATGCCCCCGAGGACCCGGAGGCGGTAATCGAGCAGATGGCTGCCGAAAGTACGAAGATCGTCTCACTAACGGTGACGGAAGGGGGGTACAACTTCCATCACGTGACCGGTGAGTTCAACTTCGAGCATCCCGATGTGAAGCATGACCTCGAAGAGGGTGCCGCACCGAAAACCACCTTCGGTCTGGTGACCGAAGCGCTCCGGCGTCGGCTGGAGCGAGGTATGGCGCCGTTCACGATCATGTCCTGCGACAATATCCAGGGCAATGGCGATGTCGCCCGGAAGATGTTCTCTGCCTATGCCGAGCGCAAGAGCCCCGAGGTCGGCCGCTGGATGCACGAGACGATTCATTTTCCCAATTCGATGGTCGACCGGATTACCCCGGTGACCACCGACGACGATCGCCGCGAAGTGGCGGAACGCTTCGGCATCGACGATGGCTGGCCGGTGGTCTGTGAACCCTTCACCCAGTGGGTGCTCGAGGATCACTTCAATCTGGGACGGCCGCCTTATGAGGAAGTCGGCGTGCAAGTGGTCGACGACGTCATGCCTTACGAGCTGATGAAACTGCGTCTGCTCAATGCCAGTCACCAGGCGCTGACCTATTTCGGTTACCTGGCCGGCTATCGCTATGCCCATGAGGTCTGTCAGGACGAACTGTTCGCCAATTTCCTGCTCGACTACATGAACGAGGAGGCGACGCCGACCCTGTCACCGGTGCCCGGGGTGGACCTTGATGAGTACAAGCACACTCTGATCGAGCGGTTTGCCAATCCCGAAATCCGTGACACTCTGGCGCGACTGTGTGCGGAAAGCTCGGATCGCATTCCCAAATGGCTGCTGCCGGTAATTCGCGAACAGCTCGAGCGTGATGGTGAGATCAAGCGCTCGGCGGCTGTCGTCGCCAGCTGGGCACGCTACGCTGAAGGGGTCGACGAGCAGGGTGAACCGATCGAGATTGTTGACCGGCTGAAGGATGAGCTGCACGCCATCGCTCAGCATAACCGCGATAATCCGTTGGCCTTCATCGAAAATCGTGAACTGTTCGGTGATCTGGTAGACGATCCTCGCTTCGTTGAAGCCTATACCGACGCACTTTCCCGGCTGCATCGTCAGGGGGCTCGCGCTACGGTCGAGGCACTGCGCCAGGCGGACTGAAGCAGCGATCACGACAACGGGAGAGAGACATGTATATCGGTGTGGACTGTGGTACCCAGAGTACCAAGGTGGTGGTCTTTGATCCCGAGCAGCGCGTTATCATCGGCGAAGCTTCGAGTCCTCATGAATTGATCAGTGCCGCCAGCGGTCGTCGTGAGCAGCAACCCGCGTGGTGGGTTGAAGCCTTCGAACAGGCCTTTCATCAGGCCATCGAAAGCGCCGGTGTCGATGCCCACCATGTGCGGGCGATCGGTGTCTCCGGTCAGCAGCATGGCATGGTAGCACTGGATGAACGGGGTGAACCGGTTTATCCCGGCAAGCTCTGGAATGACACTGAAGCCACGCGTGAGAACGATGAGCTGATCGAAGCGCTGGGCGGTGAGCAGGGCTGCCTCGATCGTCTGGGGGTCATCCCCCAGGCGGGCTATACCGCACCCAAGGTGGCATGGCTGAGGAAACACCAGCGTGACGCTTATGATCGTATTGCGACGCTTCTGCTACCGCACGACTATCTCAACTTTTATCTGACCGGCGAACGGACCGCCGAATATGGCGATGCCTCGGGGACGGCATATTTCGATACCCGCAAGCGTGAGTGGGCCCCGGATGTGCTGGCCAGGGTGGCTCCCGAGCTGGATGCCCGCCAGGTGCTGCCGCGGCTGGTCGAGCCCGATCAGCCGGCCGGTTGGGTGCGTCGTGAGGTGGCCGAACGGCTGGGGCTCGGCGACAATGTCGTGGTCTCCTCGGGGGGAGGGGACAACATGATGGGGGCGATCGGTACCGGCAATATCACACCCGGGGCCGTCACCATGAGCCTGGGGACTTCGGGTACCATCTATGGCTGCTCGACCCAGCCGACGGTGTCGCGTAACGGTCTGGTTGCCAATTTCTGTGGTAGTCACGGCGGTTGGTTACCGCTGATCTGCACCATGAACGTGACCTCGGCGACCAATCAGATCCGTGAACTGATCGGCCATGATGTGAAAGCCTTCAACGCTGCGGTTGAACGTGCGCCAATCGGCGCCGAAGGCGTGCGCGTGCTGCCATTTTTCAATGGTGAGCGGGTACCGATGCTGCCGCAGGCAACCGGCAGCTTCCTGAATCTGTCGAGCCACAACTTCTCCGCGGATAATCTGTGCCGTGCGGTAATGGAAGGCGCTACTTTCGGGTTGCGTTACGGGCTTGATCTGCTGGCCGAGTTCGATATCCGTCCCAAACAGCTACGCCTGGTGGGAGGTGGTGCGAACAGTCAGGTCTGGCGTCAGATGGTCGCGGATGTGATGAATGTCGAGCTGGTCTGCCCGGTGGTCGGTGAGGCAGCAGCACTGGGCGCGGCGTTACAGGCCCAGTGGTGTGATCGACGTCAGCAGGGAGAGACGGTTGAGTTGCACGAACTTTGCGAGCGGGCGGTTGATATTGACGAATCTACCCTCACAATACCGAGTGAGGAGAGCGCAGGCTGTTACCGCGAAGTTTATCGTGACTATCTCAGAACGCTCCGGGAGCGCTATCCTCAGGGTATGGCCGTGTAGTTTTACAACAGCTTCCGAGCTTCGCGAGCACGGTCACTACCGGTTTCGTTCTGGCTCAGGCCAGACGAACAGTTTCCGTGGCAAGGGTGCCCCGTGCATCCTGCCAATGACATCGAATCAGGAGGCGATATGGCAACGCAGCTCGAATCCCTGAAGGCACTCTCCAAGGTCGTGGCGGATACCGGCGATCTGGAAGCGATCAAGAAATATCAGCCTTATGATTCCACTACCAATCCATCGCTGCTGCTCAAGGCGTTTGATCTCGAGGGTTATCAGGAGCTGATCGACAAGACACTGGCCGAGGTCAAAAAGGAGACTGAAGGGCAGAGTCGTGAAGCTCGGCTCGAGCATGCTGTCGACCGACTGTCAGTCGTGGTGGGTACCGAAATTACCAAGCTGGTCCCCGGGCGTGTTTCGACCGAGGTGGCCTCGAAGCTCTCCTTTGATCAGCAGGCCAGCATCGACAAGGCGCGCAAGCTGGTCGAGCTTTATGAAAAGGCGGATGTCAGCCGCGATCGCATTCTGATCAAGCTGGCTTCGACCTGGGAAGGTATCCGGGCCGCCGAGATTCTTCAAAAGGAAGGCATCAACTGTAACCTGACGCTGCTGTTCAGTGACGCACAGGCACGTGCCTGCTTCGAAGCCGGCGTATTCCTGATTTCGCCGTTCGTGGGACGTGTTACCGACTGGTACAAGCAGCGTGATGGCGTTGAGCACTATGCACCGGATGATGATCCGGGCGTGAAGTTCGTGCGCGGCGTGGCGGACTATTCCAATCGTTACGGTTATGAAACCGTGGTGATGGGCGCCAGCTTCCGTAATACCGATCAGATCAAGGCGCTGGCCGGTCTCAACCGTCTGACCATTTCGCCGAACCTGCTCGAAGAGCTGGCCAACAGCGAAGGTGAAGTGGAGCGCAAGCTGACCGATAACGCCACGTCTGGTGGCGGTAGCGAACAGCGTGGTGAGAAAATGACCGAAGCGCAGTTCCGCTGGGAGCATAACCAGGATGCGATGGCCAACGACAAGCTGGCCGAAGGCATTCGCAAGTTCGCTGAAGACCAGGAGAAGCTTGAAGGTCTTATCGAAAAGCGGATGTAACTGTTCGGGTCATTGATCCGACGTGAAACCGGCCCCCTGTGGGCCGGTTTTTTCATGTCTGTCGTACGGTGCCCGGTTTAATGCATGCACTGTACGATGTACGGATACCGTTGCCGAGAGTGAAGGAGCAGGGCATGAAGGAACCGGAAAACGCCACGGCCAACGATGCACTGATCGACGAAGCAGTTGTCAGGGCGGCCAGGGCCATGCTGGAGAAGGGGCATCGTCGTCTGCTGGGCATCGTCGGTGCGCCGGGGTCGGGCAAGTCAACCCTGGCTGAAGGTTTGGTGGCCCGGTTGGGTGAGCAGGCATGCAATGTGCCAATGGATGGCTTCCATCTCTCCAACCGGCAACTGGCCCGTCTGGGGCGTAGCGAGCGCAAGGGCGCACCGGACACCTTCGATACCGGCGGCTATCGGGCGCTGCTTGAACGGCTGCGCCAGTCGAATGCATCAGGCGGCACGGTCTTTGCTCCCGACTTCTTTCGAGACATCGAGGAGCCCATTGCCGCCAGTATCGCGGTAGCGGACGAAGTGCCGCTGGTGATCACCGAAGGGAATTACCTGCTGCTGGAAGAGGGGGCATGGCCGCAGGTGCGTGCTCTGCTTGATGAGGTCTGGTTTCTGGACGTAGAGACCGGATTGCGCGAGCAGTGGCTGGTAGAGCGGCATATGCGGTTCGGTCGCAGTGAGTCCCAGGCTCGGGAGTGGGTTGCGTCGACTGACCGCCCCAATGCCGAGCGCGTCGAGGCCGTGGCGCATCGGGCCGATCGACGGTTGTGCTGGCATGAAACAGGGATCGCTTTTGCTGATCGGTAGCCGTTGAGAGGGACATGACGGCGGTTACGCCGGCATTGGATGGCAAAGCTTGCCCGGGGTGCGAGCAAGGGCATAACAGTGGCATGAATGGTACTCCCGGGAACAGTCGATGGGGGCGTGTCGCCATTCATTGAGAGCGTGGCCGGATTGCATGCTCGGGGGCTGTCTGTTGCGTACAGTCAACGCTGGCGTGAAAGCGGGCGGTACTCGGCTCGACTTCATAGTGTTGCGCCCATTCGTTGGCATGACGTGAGAGCTCGGCGACGCCGGCGAGAATTCGCTCGACCTGATCATCACTGTGCAGATAGCTCAGATTGAGTCGCACCCACCCGGGTTTGGCCAGCTCATCGCCGTTCTCGAGTCGTGTCATGAGTGCACTGGATGCCACGTCATCGATCTCCATCAACCGGTGGGCATAGGGCCCGGCACAGGCACAGCCGCCGCGGGCCTGAATACCGTGGACGTCCGATAGCATGCGGGTGAACAGCTGATGATGAATCGGCAGGCCGTCATGGTCGACGACCTGAAACGAGAAGATCGGCAGTGCCGGTGCATCGAGATTGCCCAGCAGGTGCAGGTTCACAATCCCGGACCAGTACGCCAGCGCCCGATGTCGCAGTTCGGTGTCGCGCTCGAGAATGACATCGGTGCCGATGGCGTCCTTGACCAGCAGCACCAGTGCGGCGCGGATATCGCCGATGACGTTGGGTGTGCCGCCTTCTTCGCGGGCCTCGACGCGCTCGCTGTAGTGATGCTGCCATGGCGAGACAAACCTGACCGTGCCGCCGCCGGGCAGTGTGGGTGCGCTGGTATGGACGACGCTGTCGCGGAAGACCAGTACCCCCGACGCCCCCGGACCGCCGATAAACTTGTGCGGTGAAAAGACGATGGCGTCCTTCTCGCTCTCCCTGGTTGGCGCCATATCCATCGGTAGATAGGGGGCGCCACCGGCATAATCCCAGATCGCCAGCGCACCATGACGCTTCAGGCAGCGGGTGACGGTATCGACGTCCGTCAGCGTACCGGTGACATTGGAGGCGGCCGAGAAGCTGCCGATGAGCAGATCGCTATCGATTTTGGCGGTGAGCGTCCTGTCCAGTATCCCAAGGTCCGGTCCACCGCCTGTTGCCTCGGGAATCTCGATCAGTTCAGCGCCGCTCTCACGCCATGGCAACAGATTGGAGTGATGTTCGTATGGGCCGATCAGGACCGTGATCCGCTGACCGCAACGAACGCGATCAGCAATATCGAGCAGACCGATCAGCCGGTTGATGCCAGCGGTTGCGCCGGCACCGTTGAAGACGACATGGCAGCCTGCACCGTTGACCTGTTCGCGGATGATTTCACGCGCTTCCTGGCGCAGCCGGGTCATCGCCTGACCGCAGAAGGAGGCCTCGGTATGCGAATTGGCGTAGAAGGGGAGCACCTGCTCGCTGATGAACTGTTCGACCTGTCGCAGCGCGCGGCCGGAGGCAACGTAGTCGGCGTAAAGCAGCCGGCGGCGACCGAATGGCGTATCGATCCCGATTTCATCACCGATCAGCCCGGCCCGCAGATACTCGACGATATCAGCACGTTCAAGTGATGCCCGAAAAGTCTGTAGCGTGAGCATGAGGGGTCTTCTGATCGGTAAAAAACCATGATACGGCAGCGCTCATCGCTTATGGGTTGTAAGATACACAGCGAATAACATTAACAATGCAGGTTTTGAACGAATGACAAGCGTCAAGCTGGATCAATATAACCTTGCCATCCTGCGTACGCTGCAGCAGCATCCGGCGCTTGCCCAGCGCGAGGTTGCCGAGCGTATTCACCTCTCCCAGAATGCCTGCTGGCGTCGCATGAAACAGCTTGAGGCGGCTGGGGTGATCCGTGGCACGCGAGTGGTACTGGGGCGTGAGGCGCTGGGTATCGACCTGGTTGTGTTCACCATGATCCGTACCCGCAACCACTCTGCCGATTGGCTCGCCGCCTTTCGCACACACATTCTCGACATTCCGGAAGTCAGCGACTTTTATCGCATCAGCGGCGACTACGATTACCTGCTCAAGATCGTCACCCGAGATATTGCCAGCTTCGATCGGGTCTACCAGCGTCTGATCGACGGTTTCGAGATCGATACCGTGACCTCCTGTTTCGTCATGGAGGTGCTGGCCGAGGATCGCCCGCTGGCGTTGTGATAATGCTGTTGTCGTATGGCTTCGGTTGATGATCCATCCCGGTCCATGCTTTGTTTTCAGTGTCGCTTATGGGCAGGGAAGGTGCGGTCCGGCCTCACGCTGGCGGCGATTTCATGCGCCACAATCCGCGTATCGGTCATGTTCGGGCAGCGCTGCCTGGCGGTTGGTCGAATCGGTCTGGCGCAAACCGGGGATGATTAACTAGGCTTGTCAGTCTGTTTTGAAAATTAAAGTCACTTTAAATTGTATGCTGAAACGATTCAGCCTTGCGGGAGCAACTCATGAACCAGTCCTCTGCTTCGGCAGTACAACGTGGGCCCGGCGGCAGAACCCTGGTGATCCTGGTGTCCATCATTGCGGCACTGGGTGGCCTGCTGTTCGGGTATGATACCGGCATCATTGGTGTGGCCCTGCTGGGGCTGTCGAAACAGTTCGCCCTTGACGATACCCTCAAGCAGGTGGTCACCAGTGCAATCATTTGCGGGGCGTTGGTAGGGTGTCTGTGCACCGGACCCTTATCGGATCGGCTGGGGCGTCGCTGGTCCATCGTACTGGTCGGACTGGTCTTCAGCGCCGGTTCGATTCTCTCGGCACTGGCGCCGAGTGTCGGCGTGCTGATTGCGGCTCGCTTCATGCTCGGGCTTTCGGCCGGTAGCGCGACCCAGATCATCCCGGTCTATATCGCCGAGGTGACGCCACCGGCTCACCGGGGCAAGCTGGTGGTGATGTTCCAGTTCATGGTGGTCTTCGGCATTCTGGTGGCCTATCTGGTGGGTTACGGCCTGGGCGAACAGTGGCGCTGGATGTTCGGACTGGGTGTGATTCCGGCGGTCATCCTGATGCTGGGGATGCTGTTGTTGCCTGAAAGTCCCCGCTGGCTGATCAGTCATGGTCGGGAAGAGCAGGCGCAGGGCATTCTCGAACGCGTGCGTCAGAGTCGTGACGAGGCGCGCCAGGAAATCAGTGAAATCAAGGAGGTCGCCGCGCGACCCGAAGGTACCTGGCGGGATCTGTTCAGTGACTGGATCCGGCCGGCACTGATTGCCGGGTTCGGTATTGCCATGTTCTCTCAGATCACCGGCAATAACGCCATCATCTACTATGCGCCCACTATCCTCAGTAACGCCGGCTTTGATGAAAGCGCCTCCGTGCTGGCGGCGATCGGTGGCGCTGTCATGATCAATCTGGCCACGGTATTCGGCATCTTCATGGTCGACCGTATCGGACGCAAGCGCTTCCTGCTTTGGATGGTGCCCGGCTCCGCCGTGGCGCTGGTGATCATGGGGGCCCTTTTCCTGGGGGGAGCACCCGAATCGGGCGTCGGTCAGTGGGTACTGGTGGCTTGCCTGGCCATCTACATGGCGCTCAATTGCAGTTTCGGGGTCTGCCTGTGGCTGATCAACGCCGAGGTCTATCCGCTGTTCGTGCGTGGCAAGGGGGCCAGTGTCGGTGCCTTTAGCCACTGGATATTCAATCTGCTGGTCAGTCTGACCACGCTGTCGCTGATCAATGCGCTCGGGACTTCCGGGGCCTTCTGGCTCTATGCCCTGATTACCGTGCTGGCACTGGTGTTCATCGTGCGTTATATCCCCGAGACGAAAGGGCGGACCCTTGAGCAGATCGAAGCGGACCTCAAGGCTGGCACCTTTTATCCCAAGGATCGTCATAACAAGCAGGCGAGTGCCCTTGGCACCACGCGCTGACAGAAGCGGCGAGTGAGGCGCGCTCACTCTGCCGGGATGGTGTGATAAAAAAGGACCGGTCCCTTGTCAGGGCCGGTCCTTTTGCTTTCATGGGGCTGTCGGGCAGCCGATCAGTAGGAAGCGCGACGATAATGGCGATAGCGAGGCAGCCAGAAGTTGGCTTCTATCGCCTGATTGATATCCTCATCGCTGCTCTGCAGGGCCACCCCGTCTTCCTGGGCCCGTTTGGCGACAGCAAACGCGATGGTTCGGCTGACGCTCTGAATGTCAGACAGCGGTGGCAGAACCGCCCCATAGCCATCAATGGCTACAGGGGAGCAGTCTGACAGGGCGCGTGCGGCTGCCGTCAGCATGCCGTCAGTGATACGCGAGGCGTTGACGGCAATGGCGCCCAGGCCTACACCGGGGAAGATATAGGCATTGTTGCACTGGGCGATGGGGATGCGGCGTTCGTTGACCGTGACCGGCTGGAACGGGCTGCCGGTGGAGACCAGTGCTTCACCGTTGGTCCACTCGAGGATGTCCTTGGGTGTGGCTTCGACCCGTGAGGTGGGGTTGGAGAGCGGCATCACCAGCGGGGCGCTGCAGTGCTGGTGCATGGTCTTGATCACTTCTTCGCTGAACAGTCCACGCTGGCCGGAAACGCCGATCAGGATAGTGGGTTTTGCATTGCGCACCACATCGATCAGGGCCAGATCGCCTTCTTCATCCGTATCCCAATCGGAGAGATCTTCCCGACGCTGCACCAGCTGGCGCTGGAAATCGACCAGATTGGTCATGTCGTCAGTGAGCAGGCCATAACGGTCAATCATGTAAATGCGGCGGCGTGCTTCGGTTTCGCTCAGCCCTTCTTCCTGCATGGCCTCGACAATCTGTTCGGCGATACCACAGCCGGCGGAACCGGCGCCGACGAAGCTGATGGTCTGCTCGGAGAGCTTCTCGTTCTTGGCCTTGCAGGCAGCCAGCAGGGTGCCCAGTGCGACTGCGGCGGTGCCCTGAATGTCATCGTTGAAGCAGCAGACTTCATCGCGGTAGCGCTTCAGCAGAGGCATGGCGTTGGCCTGGGCAAAATCCTCGAACTGGATGATGGCATTCGGCCAGCGGCGACGGATGCCCTGAATGCACTGATCGACAAAATCGTAGTACTCATCTCCGGTAATCCGCTCATGGCGCCACCCCATGTACATCGGATCATCGAGCAGATCGGGGTTGTTGGTGCCGACGTCGATCACGACCGGGAGCGTATAGGCCGGGCTGATGCCCCCGCAGGCGGTGTAGAGCGAGAGCTTGCCGATGGGGATACCCATGCCACCGATGCCCTGATCGCCCAGGCCGAGGATACGCTCGCCATCCGTGATAACGACTACCTTGACGTTGTCCTTGGTAGCGCTGTGCAGAATATCGTTGATGTGATCGCGGTGCGGGTAGGAAATGAACAGTCCGCGATGTGAGCGGTAGATCTGTGAAAAGGACTGGCACGCTTCACCGACCGTGGGGGTATAGATGATCGGCAGCATTTCCTCGAGATGTTCTTCCAGCACGCGGAAGAAGAGCGTTTCGTTGCTGTCCTGGATCGAGCGCAGATAGATGTGCCGATCCAGGTCAGTGGTCTGCAGGCGGTACTGCTGATAGACGCGTTCGGCCTGCTCTTCGATGGTTTCGATATTCTGCGGCAGCAGTCCCACCAGATTGAAGGCCACCCGCTCCTCGAGCGTAAAGGCGCTGTCCTTGTTGAGAAGCGGCGTTTCGAGCAGCGTGGGACCGGAGTGGACGATATAAAGCGGGCGGGACGAGGTCTGCGACATGGGACGACTCACAGCATGGGAAGTTGAAACACACGGCATCGAGTATAACGCAACGAACCGTCACGGGAGATGACCCTGCCAAATGGCAAAGACTACCTTCAGCAGGGCCGTTGCCATCAGCGGCGCAACTCGATCCGGTCCGGGTGGATCAGGATCAGTTGGCGCTTGTAGAGACCGCCAATGGTTTTCTTGAAGGTGGCCTTGCTGACACCGAAGGTCTGCTTGATCAGCTCCGGTGAGCTGCGATCGCTGATGGCCAGGGTGCCGCCGCCGCTCTCAAGACGTGCCATGATCTGCTCGCCCAGGGCATCGGCGATCTGCTCGCGTGGCGGGTTAAGCCCGAGATCGATTCGACCATCATCGCGCACACGGCGAATATAACCCTGAATGCGCATGCCGGTCCGCAGGGGCTGATGGACTTCCGAGTGGTGCAACAGCCCGGTATGGGTGTTATCGACAATGGCATTGAAGCCCAGATCGGTAGGGCCGGTGATCAGCAGTTCAACCGGCTGCCCCTTGTCATAGCGAGGTGGCACCAGATCGAGATGCCGGTTAAGGCGCATGGTGGCGGTAATACGATGGGTGCGCTCATCCAGATAGGCATGCACCAGTCTGTGATCACCCGGTTCGGGATGTCCACGGACTTCCGAATGCGGCAGCAGCAGATCCTTGGGCAGGCCCCAGTCGAGAAACAGACCTACCGGGGTGCGCTCGATGATTTTGAGTGATGCAAACTCATCTACCTGAATCGCCGGCTGCCGGGTAGTGGCGATCGGGCGATCCTCGCTGTCCAGGTAGATGAATACGCTCAGCATGGTGCCGATACGGCAGTCATTATCGGCCGGCATATCGCGGCGGGGGAGAAGAATGTCGCCAAAGCGATCACCATCGAGGTAGAGCCCGAAGGAGACCTGTCTGACAATCTTCAGTGTATTGAAGCGGCCCATCTGCAGCATGACCGGTCTCCATTGGTTGAATCAGAGTCTTATTCTACCGCATTGCGGGGGATGACTTGTGCCCGCTTCGCGAGTGTGGCAAAAATTGATAAGGGAGATGGCATGCCTCCCGAATGCGCCCGTATTCAAACCATCACGTCCGTGATTGATGATGCCTGCAGTACGCAGCCGAAGTGCGTCTGCAGGCAGGAGATTCCTACCTGCGCCAGGTGCGTGCTTCGACGAGCGAAATATTCAGTCCGTTATCGTCGGAGGAAAAGAATTCATGTGGTTATCCATGGTTGCCATTGGTGCTGGCGCTGCACTCGGCGCCAATCTGCGCTGGTTGCTGGGCCTGGGGCTGAACTCGCTTTTTCCTGCCATTCCTCCGGGGACTCTGGTGGCCAATCTGCTGGGTGCCTGGTTGATCGGTATTGCCATCGCCCTGTTTGCGGCGCTGCCTGAACTTTCCCCTCAATGGCGCATGTTCATTGTGACCGGCTTTCTGGGCGCACTGACCACCTTCTCCACCTTTTCTGCCGAGATGTTTTCGAATCTGCAGGCCGGCCGTTACGGCATGGCGCTGACCGGAATCGGTATTCATGTGGCAGGGTCGCTGATCATGACCGGGCTGGGCATGGCCACCCTTGTCGCCATTCGTCAAATAATGGGAGTCGCGAAATGAGCAGCAGACATCAGGGATTCGAGGTCATTTTCATCGCGCCACAGTCACGTCGACATGGTCATCGCACGGCAATTGACGCCGTTGTGGCGACTGCCGAATCAATGGGGATCACTCGGGTGACACGCCGTGACGACGCCCTGGGCAGCGGTTTTGATGGCCATGTCCATTCGGCGCATTTCTTCGAATTGGCCGACCAGCCGGTGGAGCTGATGTACGTACTCGAAGGTGATCGCGCCGAGCAGCTGATCGATGCCGTGGACCAGGCCGGCATTGAGGTCTTCTTTCTGCGTCGGGCGGTCGAGTACGGTCAGTTGGGTCGTGCAGACGAAGGCTGATCGAGCGCCGGAGCGATTTCGATCTGCCTCCTTGTCTCGGGCCGAGGGCTGCAATAAAACTGACATATTGCCTTGTTAGCTTGTGTCCAGCCGGAAAGGCGAAGCCTCTCTTATCGCAGGGCAAGGTCTCAAGGAGTCAAGTCATGTTGAAGCGTGTTGCAGCCACTCTGCTCTCTACCTCGCTGGTACTGGGCGCTACCTCGGCCACGGCGGCTGAAACAATCACCGGTGCCGGGGCAACCTTCCCGTATCCGGTCTACTCCCAGTGGGCCGATGCCTATCAGGACAAGACCGATATCGGCCTTAACTACCAGGCGATCGGTTCAGGTGGCGGCATTCAGCAGATCACGGCGAAGACCGTAACCTTTGGTGCCTCTGATGCCCCCATGAAGCCTGATGAGCTCAAGAAGAACCATCTGGTGCAGTGGCCGCAGATCATGGGCGGTGTCGTGCCGGTCGTACACATTGAAGGCATCGACAAGGGCGCGCTGAAGCTGGATGGCAAGACGCTGGCCGATATCTACCAGGGCAAGATTACCCGCTGGAACGATGATGCCATTGCCAGGCTCAACCCTGACCTCGACCTGCCGGATCAGCAGATTACGCCGGTCTATCGTGCAGAGGGCTCGGGCACCAATTTCCTGTTTACTCACTACCTCACTCAGGTCAGCGAAGATTTCGCCAATAATGTCGGCGAAGGCAAATCCGTGGCGTGGCCGAGTGGTGTCGGCGCCAAGGCCAACGCAGGGGTGGCCAGCCAGGTCGGCAGCACCAATGGGGCGATCGGTTATGTCGAGTCTGCCTATGCGACCGAAAACAACCTGAACGTGGCCCAGCTCGAGAACAAGGCCGGTAATTTCGTGACGGCCAATCCCGACAGCTTCAAGGCAGCTGCTGCCAATGCTGACTGGGAAAACGCGCCCGGCCTGTACCTGGTGCTGACCAACCAGCCGGGTGACAACAGCTGGCCGATCGTGGGTGCCTCGTTCATCCTGATGCACACCAAGGTGCAAAATGCTGATGCAGCCAAACGTGCGCTCGACTTCTTCGACTGGGCGTACAAGAACGGGGGTGAGGCCGCTTCCAAACTGAACTATATCCCGATGCCACAGAACGTGGCGGATATGGTGCGCAAGGAAATCTGGTCGCAGATCAAGGGGCCGAATGGCCAGCAGGTCTGGCAGCAGTAAGCTCGCCGCTGATCTGTCGAGGAGGCTGCGGGCAATATGCCCGCAGCCGTTTTTCCATATCTCTCCGGCAATAATGCGAAGAGTATTTTCAGCGATGATGGGATGCCATGACTTCTACTCGTAGTGTCAGCGCCAGTCAGCAGCAGGATCTGCTGGGTGCCAACGCGCGTGAACAGGCCGCGCTCAGGCGCAATGGCATCATCGACAGGATCTTCGAGAAAGGAACACTGACGCTGGCGCTCGCCGTGCTGGCCTTGCTGGGCACCATCATGGCGTCGCTGATAGTGGCCGGCTGGCCGGCGCTACAGGAGCTGGGCTGGTCCTTTTTCACCGGTGATCGCTGGGCCGCCAATATCGAACACTTCGGCGCGTTGCCCGCTATCTATGGCACGCTGGTGACCTCGATTATCGCCATTATTATTGCTGTACCTGTGTCGCTGGGTATCGCGATCTTTCTGACCGAGCTGTGTCCGGTCTCCCTGCGCCGAGTACTGGGGACCATGGTGGAGCTGTTGGCCGGGGTACCCTCGATCATCTATGGCATGTGGGGGGTGGAGGTGCTCAGTCCTTTCCTGCGTGAGCATTTCCCGACGCTTTTTCCGGCCGGTACCGGACTGACGACAGCAGGGCTGATTCTGGCGATCATGATCATTCCCTTTATCACCGCCATTACCCGTGACGTCATGGTGACAGTGCCAGCGATGATGCGTGAGTCTGCCTATGGGATGGGCTGCACCACCTGGGAAGTGGTGCGCAATGTCATTTTTCCATCCGTTCGCGGGGGGATTGTCGGGGGTGTCATTCTCGGCCTCGGCCGTGCGCTCGGGGAAACCATGGCAGTGACTTTCGTCATCGGGAACAATCTGTTCCTGTCGCCCACGCTGACCGGACAGGGCACTTCCATTGCCGCTCTGATTGCCAACCAGTTTCCCGAAGCGGACGGTCTGCAGCGCTCGGCCCTGTTGCTGCTGGGACTGGTACTGTTCGTGATTACCTTTATCGTGCTGGCCATCGCTCGTCTGATGCTGCGACGTATCGAGAATCGGGCTCCCTGAGCCGAGGAGAAACGCGATGAATCCCGTTTATCAACGCCGTCGCCGACTCAATCGCTTCGTGATGGTGCTGTGTCTTGCTGCTGCCCTCTTTGGTATTGCCTGGCTGCTGATGATCCTGGTGTCGCTGCTGATTCAGGGGCTGCCGGCTCTTTCGCCCAGTGTTTTCTTCGAGCGTACCCAGATGTCGGGTGGGGGACTGGGCAATGCCATTCTGGGCAGTCTGGTCATGACTGCACTGGCCACTGTCGGGGGCTCGATCATTGGTATTGCCGCTGGCACATGGCTGGCTGAATATGGCGGCCGCTCGCATCTGGCCAACACCATACGTTTCATCAATGACGTATTGCTGTCGGCACCATCGATCATTGTCGGTTTGTATATCTACGCCATCATCGTGCTACCGATGGGCCACTTCTCGGGATGGGCCGGTGCTGCCTCGCTGATGGTGCTGATTATTCCGGTCGTTATCCGCTCGACCGAAGACATGCTGTTGCTGGTATCAGGCACCCTGCGCGAAGCAGCATCGGCCCTGGGGGCACATCGCTGGTGGGTTGTGATCCGGGTCTGCTATACCGGAGCAAAGGCCGGCATCATTACCGGGATTCTGCTGGGCTGTGCCCGTATCAGCGGGGAGACGGCGCCGCTGCTGTTCACGGCACTCAACTCCAACCAGTGGGTGTTCAACCTGAACAGCGAGATGCCCAACCTGCCGATGGTGCTCTACCAGAACATGACCATCAATTCATTCATTCCAGCCAAGGTTGATCTGGCGTGGACGGGGGCACTGATCCTGACGGCCGCCGTACTGATTCTGAATATCCTGGCGCGTTTCATTTCCGCCAGAAAAGGATGAACCATCAGGCTCGGGAGTCCTGACATGACCCAAACTCAAGCACGCTCCGCGCCCAACGCTGTCGAGGGCAGCTCCACTCCGGTCAGTGAGCGCCCCACCACACGCCAGGCGCACGATGGCGATCACGCTGCGGCTTCGACACCGGAAAGCAGCGATGAGACCCGCGCCCGTAACGAAACGAGCTCCTCGGGCAGTGAGCAGGCGCAGCATGAAGCCAAGTTGCTGGTGCGCGACCTGAATTTCCATTACGGGGATTTCCAGGCGCTGAAAAACATCTCCATGGCGGTCCCGGCCAATCAGGTCACGGCCTTTATCGGGCCTTCCGGTTGTGGCAAGTCGACCCTGTTGCGCTGCTTCAATCGTATTCACGATCTCTACCCGGGGCTCAAGACCCAGGGCGAGTTGCTGCTGGATGGGCAGAACGTCCTCGACCGCAAGGTCGACGTCAATCTGCTGCGCGCCCGTATTGGCATGGTCTTTCAGAAACCCACGCCGTTTCCGATGTCGGTCTACGACAATATTGCCTTTGGGGTAAAGCTTTACGAGCGCCTTTCGAAGCGTGATATGGATGAGCGCGTGGAGTGGGCGCTGAAGAAGGCGGCGTTGTGGGACGAGGTCAAGGACAAGCTCAAGCAGAGCGGTCAGGCGCTCTCCGGTGGTCAGCAGCAGCGCCTGTGCATTGCCCGTACCATCGCGGTCAAGCCTGAGGTGATTCTGCTGGATGAGCCGACCTCGGCACTCGATCCCATCTCCACGGGGTATATTGAAGATCTGATCAACGAGCTCAAGCGTGACTACACCATCGTGATCGTCACTCACAACATGCAGCAGGCGGCTCGCGTCTCGGATATTACCGCCTTCATGTATCTGGGTGAGCTGATCGAGTGTGATGATACCGATACCATCTTTACCCATCCGGCCAACAAGCAGACCGAAGACTATATAACAGGTCGTTATGGATAAATTCTTCCGGATAATCCAGGATTAATTCGGGGAAGAGGGGACGCCACCAGGCGTCCCTTTTTCATCCGGGCCCGGTCGACCCTTCAGCAAATCACGCATGACGATGGTGTCATCGTGACGTCTGGAGGGAGTTGACTAGACTGGTGACGATCATTCAAACGAAAGGGGAGCCAGCGCTTCATGGCCATTCCTCCACGTCAGCGTGTCTTTATCGCTTCGGCACTCGTGATTGCGATCCTGGTAGCAATAGGGGCCATCTTTCCCGATAGCTTCAGCGCAGGAGCTTCTGCAGCACTGAACGGTGTCACGCATCTGTTTGGCTGGTTCTACATGTTCTCGGTATTCGGGTTCGTGATCTTTCTGCTGGTGCTGGCATTCAGCAAATACGGCAAGATTCGGCTCGGCCCTCAGGAGAGCAAGCCCAACTACAGCTTTTTCTCCTGGGTCAGCATGCTGCTGGCCGCCGGCTTCGGGGTAGGGCTGGTGTTCTACGGCATGGCCGAACCGATGACGCATTTCGCCAATCCGCCCTATGGCGATATGGAAGGCGGTACCCCTCAGGCCGCGCGTTATGCCATCCAGTATGCGTTCTTCAACTGGGGTGTACACCAGTGGGCCGCTTTCTCGGTGGTCGGGCTGATCATCGCTTATACCCAGTTTCGCAAGGGGCAGAGTGGTCTGGTCTCTACGGTCATGTCACCGCTGACAGCAAAACTGGGACGCGGTCGAGTACTCGCCGGCGGCATTCTCAATACCTTTGCCGTAGTCGCCACGGTGATGGGTGTGGCGACGTCGATCGGACTGGCCGTGCTACAGATCAACGGCGGCCTTCATGCCGTTTTCGGCGTGGCCGAAGGCTTCAAATGGCAGGCCATCATCCTGTTTGCCATGTTCGTCTGTTACATGGCTTCGGCAGTTTCCGGGCTCGACAAGGGCATCAAGCGCCTGTCGAATCTCAACATGGCACTCGCCATCGGGCTGATGCTCTATGTCCTGATTACCGGGCCGACGATTGCCATCCTGGAAACCATTACTCTCGGCATTGGTGATTATCTGCAGAATTTCTTCATCATGAGTCTGCGCCTGTCGCCCTACAACGATTCCAGCTGGGTCGATAGCTGGACCGTGTTCTACTGGGCCTGGGTGATTGCCTGGTCGCCGTTCGTGGGGACTTTCGTGGCTCGCGTATCGCGGGGGCGTACCATCAAGGAGTATGTTTTTGGGGTTCTGGTCGTGCCGCCGCTGCTGGCCTGTCTGTGGATTGGCGTATTCGGCGGTGCCGCGCTGCACATGGATCTCTTCCAGGGGACGAACCTGGCGCAGGCAACCAGCGACAATATCACCACGGCTCTGTTCAACATGCTGGACCTGATGCCGTTCTCGTTTGTGATCTCGCTGATCGCCATGCTGCTGATCTTCATTTTTCTGGTCACTTCCGCAGATTCGGCGGCCTATATCGTTGCTCAGATGACCGACAAGGGGTCGCTCAATCCGCCGATGTACAAGAAGGTGACCTGGGGGATTCTGATCGCGGCCATCTGTCTGATCCTGATTACGGCAGGGGGCAAGAGCGGCTTGTCCGGCTTGCAGTCGGCTGCCGTGGTCTCGGCGCTACCTTTCACGCTGATTGTTTATGGCATGGTTTACATGATCCTCAAGGAGCTGCGGGCCGATCGTCGGGCGATGCTGCGTAATCTCTATCGTCAGCATGGTGATACCCCGGTGGGGGCAGATGCCTTCGAGGCTGATGAACTCTCGGGGACCCATGAGGAGCGTATTCGGCGCTCACCGGGGACCATTCGCAATCGTCAGATCAATTTCCGTGGCGGTACCAGCTCCGGGGATGAGTAACTCCGTGCAACCGGGGTGGCAGCGCTGCCCCGGTACATGCTGATAGGAAGAGGCAATGTGAATGATGCATTCTAACAATTAGCAGGTTAATGAATGTCGCAGTATATTGATTCTCGTCCGGGACGCCAGACCCGGATATGCTTCGTTTCCTGCATCCTTGATGCATTGCAACACCCCCACCTGTCCCGCGTACCTCCTACGCGGGATTTTTTTGTCTGTATAACTGGTGCCCGGGAGCAGGGCGACTGCTGGTTAAGGGATATGACTATTTTCGATAGAGGGAGATGACATGCGCTATCTCCTGCTGATGATTGTTGTTGCGGCTGGCGTTTTTCTGGCCGGTCTCTGGCAACACTGGGAAGGCTGGCCGTGGCGAGACGTTCCTCGGCGTTACAATCCGTTTGCCCCATTGCATGTTGATGATCCGCCATCCCTGTTGACTCGAATCAAACGCGAACGCATTGCGCACGATCCAAAGGCATGCCGGGCCACCCTGGAGCAGGCTCGGCGGGCCGGTGAAGTGGCGTATCGGGCGGTAGGCAGCCCCTCCATCGGTCAATGCCAGCTGCATCATGCTGTACGCATTCGTTCAACCAGCGTCGATTTCAACCACTCCTTTCTGGCGTCCTGCCCGCTGGCAGTCGCCTGGCTGCGTTTCGAGCGACATCAGTTGCAGCCGGCTGCCCGGGACCTTTTCGATGCCCCGGTACGCCATGTCATCCACTATGGCAGCTTCGCCTGTCGCAATATCTATCATCGCAAGGATGCTCGACGCAGTGCGCATGCGACGGCCGAAGCGCTTGATATTGCTGCCTTTCGGCTGGCGGACGGTACGTCTGTCAGCGTGCAGAAAAACTGGGCGAAGCACTCGGATGATGATCGACGCAGCCGTTTTCTGCATCGCATTCATGAGGGGGCCTGCCAGGAGTTCTCCACTGTACTGGGTCCGGGATACAACGCTGCTCACGCCAATCACTTCCATCTCGGCGTGGATGGGTTCAGTGTCTGTCGTTGAGGCGCAGCCTGGCAGGACAGGAGTTTTTGACTGCGTCAGCGAAAAAGGCGGGACGCAGTGATGTGACCTTCATGGAAGGCATTTGCGAGCGTGATAATGCTGCTCGCTCACCGTTTGTCACACAAGTCCCGTAACACCGGGGTGATCTACTGGTCATAATAAGCAGCACGCAGGGCCCGATTACGGACGAAAGGAGTACCGTGCATGTTCAGCCATATCCAGCTTGGCGCGCGAGATCTACCGCGGCTGGCCGCTTTCTACGACCATATCCTCGAACCGCTCGGTCTTGTGCGGCTGGAATCTGTCAGTGACGGCGGACCTCCGGATGTCATCTGGCGCCGTCCCGGTACCCAGTGGCCGCTGTTCATTCTGCAATATCCCTGGAACGGGCTGCCGGCCACCTGGGGCAACGGTAGTCAGGTGAGCTTTTCGGCGCCCTCCAGGGAGGCAGTGGATCTGGCCTGGCGACGGGTAGTCGATCATGGCGGGCTCAGCGAGGGTGTGCCTGATCTGAGACCCAATTATGGTCCGGATTTTTATGCGGCTTATGCCAGAGACCCGGAAGGCAACAAGCTCTGTTTTGCGTATGCAGAACGACTCGATGCCGTGATGGCAGGGGCCGAGATGGCGCATCAGCACGCCTGACGCGTGTGCCAGGTCGAAAGTGGTTTCAGCTCTTTCTCGGTGGTTCACTTGACGGTATGCTGCTCGGTTTTCCGGCCGCGGTCATGCGGTCGTTGCGCTGACACGAATTACGGGATCGCATCATGCAGGTACGCGTCGGGGTGATCATGGGCTCCACATCGGACTGGCCGGTCATGGAGCACGCCGTCAATATGCTCGAACAGCTGGGTGTGGCATGCGAAACACGCATTGTCTCCGCTCATCGCACGCCCGAGCTGCTGTTCGAGTACGCCGGGCAGGCTGCCGAGCGGGGTCTTGAAGTGATCATCGCCGGCGCTGGTGGTGCGGCGCACCTGCCGGGGATGGTGGCCTCGCGCACACCAGTGCCGGTACTGGGGGTGCCGGTGGAGTCGAAGGCGCTCAATGGCCTTGATTCACTTTTGTCGATCGTACAGATGCCGGGAGGAGTTGCCGTGGGTACGCTGGCCATTGGCAAGGCCGGTGCAACCAATGCCGGGCTGCTGGCGGCTCAGATCATTGGCACACATGACAGCAGTGTTCGCGAAGCCGTCGAGCGTTTTCGTGCCGAGCAGAGCCAGAAGGTAATGGATCAGCCTGACCCTCGAGCCTCGTCATCATCCTGATCTACCCAAGTTACACGAATAACGGAACCTCGCGTCATGCGCATCGGAATTCTCGGAGCAGGACAACTGGGTCGCATGCTGGCCCTGGCGGGTATGCCACTGGGTCAGCGGTTTGTATTTTATGATACGACCGGCTCGCCCAGTGCCGGCATCGGTGAGGTGATCAGTGATCCGGAGCGTGCCCAGGTCGAGAGCTTTCTTGAACAGGTCGATCTGGTGAGTTTCGAGTTCGAACATCTGCCGCTGGATCTGGTGGAATTCATCGAGACACGCAAGCCCGTATTGCCCGGTAGCCGAGCGCTGAAGATATGCCAGCATCGTGGCGAAGAGAAGGCCCTGTTTGATCGGCTCGCTATTCCCACGCCCGAATATCGACTGGTTGACAGTGCTGAAGCACTGTGCGCCGCTACCGAAGAACTGGGGGCGCCTGTCGTCGCCAAATCGGTCACAGAGGGCTATGACGGCAAGGGGCAGGCGGTGCTGCGGCATCCTGATGAAGCCGAGGCGGCCTGGCACCGCATTGGCCATCCGCAGCTGATCGTGGAAACAATGGTCGATTTCGTGCGCGAAGTGTCGATCATCGCTGTGCGCAGTCGCGATGGTGAGGTGCGCTGCTATCCGATGGCGGAGAATCAGCATGTCGAAGGCATTCTGCGCTATTCGGTGGCACCGTTGCCGGACCTGGCGGCTTCGACCCAGCAGCAGGCGAATGCGTATATCCAGTCATTACTCGAGGCGCTTGATTATGTCGGCGTGCTGACCCTGGAGCTGTTTCAGACCCATGATGGCCAGCTGTTGGCCAACGAGATGGCGCCCCGGGTGCACAACTCCGGTCACTGGAGCCAGGATGGCGCTGTCACCAGTCAGTTCGAGAATCATCTGCGTGCCGTGGCAGGGCTGCCGCTGGGCAGCACCGAGGCGCGCCTGCCCAGTTGCATGATCAACATGATTGGCCGGGAAGCCGATGCCAGGGCGCTGTTGTCACTGCCTGATGTACATCTGCACCGTTATGACAAGAGCGAGCGGCCCGGTCGCAAGCTTGGCCATGTCAATGTCGTGGCCAATGACCATGCCACGCTGCTGGAGCGGGTACGAACCTGCGTGACCTGTCTGCCCGAGGCACCGCCCGTCTCATTCAGTTTCGAGCATGACTGAACGCAAAACGCCCCGCAGTGCGGGGCGTTCGATGTAACGGGCGCCACTTTCTCAGTGCGTGGCAAGGCTTGAGTCGCTGCGGTTGACTGCCCGCAGCGGTACCACGTTGTCCCGGGGAACGTGACGATTGAGCCACTGATTGATGCGCTGTGGTCCGTAGCCTTCCATGGGATCCGCCATGCCCATGACATAGACGGCTTCGGTATTTTCGGCATGCAATCTCAACTGGCGCATCAGGTGTTCGGCGGATTGTTCGGTAGCGACCAGCCAGGTGGTTGCAGATAAGGCGGTCCACGAAACACAGCGATCGAGTTCGCGCTCGATGCGCTCGAAACGCCGGGTTTCCGGCGCTACAGTACAGGTCACGATATAGGCGTTAAGCTGAACGGACATCTGTTCCCTCCCGAGTCGATCGGTTAAGTCCTTGATTGCCTTGACTCGAACAGGGATGGCGGTCAAACTTTAATCACCAGTGGGTAGGCCATCGCCTGCTCGGCACGTGAAAGCGCCAACTTTCGACGTGCTTTTCATGACACCCCGGCGCGCCAACGCCGGGGTGTTTCTGTTTGTACCGGCTTCATGCTCTTTTGACAACGATTGAATAAATCATTGTTAATAAATATCTTTTTCTCAAGATGTCGGTAATTTCCGATAACATGAACACTCTGGCCTGGCTATGGCGGCTAACTCTGGAACGCAAAAATTCGAATCGAGCGACGACTTCGGCGGCCGTGTGCAATGGCCTTGCCGATGCCTTCATTTCAGAGTCAGCGAGCGAAGCCCCAGCCGCCAGGCCTTGTAGATGTAATAATCGAGTGCTTCGGCCGAGCGCTCTATCAGCGGTGGCATGATCGCCCAGGCCTGGTCGAATTCGCTTTGGAGCCGGGCCGTTTCCTCCAGTGACAGTTCTTCGCCCTCAAGAGGAATCGGTAATTGCGTCAGGTCAGGGGCAAGGCCATTGGCCATCAGGGCGAGATTACGGATACCGTCTCGTGAAATGTCATGTCGTAACGCTTCGGTGGCAAGGGTTTCCTCGGCAGCCGGCAAGTCGCACCACTGATCTCCGCGCTCATGCCGGATCATGCGTGCAGCGTCCTGTGGCAGAGCGCCCTGCTGCCAGAGCGAGCCATGAAAAGCGGGACAGGGGCCGCGCTCGCAGGCCAGTTGGTGTGAGGCTCGCATGATGGCATGCGCGAAATGGCTGATGAGGGTTTCAAGTGATGAGTATCGATCAGAGGGGGCGGCATCGATACCGTCCAGCGCAGCAGTAACACCACCGGGCGCAATGCCCTGTGAGCGGTAGTGGCACAGCGTATGACCTGATCGAGCATCGGGGGCCAGCAGCTCGATGGCGTTATCGAGCATGCGCACGGCCAGCCGAGCGGTATGTTGCAGCCGTTTGTGGTCAACATGTGACCCGTCAAGGTGGCGCTCGAGGTTGATGATGCCTCGCACAGCCGTTGCCACGGTATCGGCATCGCTGTTCAGCAGCAGGGCGCCATCCGCGCTGGGCCCATGTATCATGCCGGCATGGCGCTGCAGACTGGCCAGGTTGCAGGTATCGCGAAACATCAGTCCCGGACCGCTGTTGTGGCTCAAGAGCTGCAAGAGCCGTTGCCATAGCGTACGGGCGCGGACACACTCGTGAGGCAGACCGGGTTCCTGGGCAACCCGTTGCTCGTGTGCCAGATATCGCGCCTCGAAGGCGGCGCCGTAAAGTCCATTCAGTTCCGGACACTGATGGGGTGGCAGCAGGGTCCAGTTGCCGTCTTCCGCCAGCCTTTTCATGAACAGATCGGGTAGCCACAGCATAGTGGTGACGGTCGGATCAGACACGATCCCGGTCAGGAAAGTCTCCAGGTCGGCATGCCAGACATTCAGGCCGATACAGCATCCGGCAAATGAGGGTGGCCAGGTATCGGCAGCGAGTGATGACCAGTCCAGCGTATCCCCCGAACACCATTTGCTGGTGTAATTGCAAGCGCCGGGAGTGGCCAGTGTCATTATGCCTTCCAGGGTCGGTGCCGAGGATGTGCCGACATGACGCAACACCTGGGCAGCGGGCAGAAACTCGCCATTGCTCATCAGGGTAAAGAAGGTGAGTGCCTGTTCGTCGGGATGGGATTCGTGACGTGCCAGCCCCATCGCCACGCGCATCAGCAACCCGGGTGATGTTTCTTCGGGAAATGCCCGGAACGACCGGTTATCGATGCTGCCAAAGGGGTGAGTGGTGCATTGTGCCACTGCCCGAGCCAGGCGGGGCAGATCGAAACGGGTCAGCTGCGGTTCGAGCCATCCCGCTTCGATACCCTGCATGAGAGTATCGATGAAATCTCGGGCGCCGGCGGTCCTGTGGCTGCCCAACGAAGATGAATGAGGGCTCATCGTCGGCTCCCTGTGGCTGGTGAAACGAGGAACGGGTAGTATGACCCGGCCTTGCATGGCACGATCGCACCATGAGCGGGGATGGGTCCTGTGAAATAATGCAATATTCGCTGCGGCAATTGGGCCCGATTGAAAAATCCATTAGATTAATGGGCCCTGTTGAGCGGCAGATACGCTCGGCCGCGCGGATTACTTCCTACAAGCGCCGCGCCTGATAACGGCACGGATGCTCTCCTTCAAGACGATCGGACGGATACAGCCTTGAATACGCCCATGACTGCTCAGGAACACATTCTCATCATCGAGGACGACGAACGTCTGGCAGCCCTGACGCGCGAGTACCTCGAAGGCAATGGCTTTCAGGTCACCGTCGAGCATGATGGCAGCAACGGAGCGGAGCGTATTCTGGCCCTGCGCCCTGATCTCGTGATCCTCGATCTGATGTTGCCGGGTGAGGACGGTCTGTCAATCTGCCGGCGAGTACGTCAGCAGTACCCCGGACCGATCCTGATGCTCACGGCACGTACCGATGACATGGATCAGGTGCTTGGGCTGGAAATGGGGGCTGATGATTACGTTCCCAAACCGGTTCCTCCGCGTGTGCTGCTGGCGCGCATGCGAGCGCTGCTGCGTCGTGCTGATGCTGCCGAGGCGGCAGGGGGTGAAACACGACTCGAATTCCGCGATCTGGTCGTGGACTCTTCCACTCGCGAGGCCTGGCTCAATGGCGAGCGCATCGATCTGACCAGCGCCGAATTCGATCTGCTCTGGTTGCTGGCGTCCAATGCGGGCCGAGTGCTGACCCGTGAAGAGATATTTTCTGCTCTGCGCGGTATTCGCTATGACGGTCAGGATCGCTCGATCGATGTCCGTGTTTCCCGCATTCGCCCCAAGATTGGCGATGACCCCCATCACCCCCAGCGAATCAAGACAGTTCGCAGCAAGGGTTATCTGTTCGTCCGGGAGCTGTAATCATGGCGTCCGGCGTCCGCACTATACGCCTGTTCGAGGTTATATCGACCTGTAGCAGGGGAGGCGGACGCTGATGTCGCGAGGTTCGACCGGCGGGGTCTTCCTGCGTGTTTATATTGCCCTGGTAGCAGCGCTGCTGGTGATTCTGGCCGTCGGCCTTGTGGGTGTTTCACTGGTCAATGACTGGCGGGCGGACCAGTACCGTCAGCGTCTGGCCGAGGCGCCAATGACGCTGCTGACAGCACTGGTGGCTGCCCAGCCGGAGGAGCGCCGCAATGCCTGGCTCGAGCAGGAGCAGGAACGTACCGGTATGGGGTTGGCACTGACCGATACCGAAATGCTGGGGCTGGGCTATTGGGAACGGCGTGAGCTGGATCGGGGAGAAGTAGTGACTCGTCCCGCCAGTGGCGATTCGGGATGGCGACTCTTTCATCGCATGCCGGACTCGGACACGCTGCTGGTCGCGCATTTTACCGGTCTGTCCGAACGTCAGCCGCAGCAGCTGATGCTGATGCTGCGTCAGTGGCTCGATGCCGTGCCGGAAGACCAGCGCGAGGCGCGCTTCCAGACCCTGCGTGATCAGACCAGCCTGACCATGGGTATTGGCAGCGGCAGTCCGGCAGGGCTTTCCTCGAGTCAGCTGGAGCAGCTTGATGCCAACCAGGTGGTCATGAATGTTGAGCCTGAAAAGCCCAGTCTGACACTCTATACCCGGCTGGCGGATGGGCGCTGGATCACGGTCGGACCGGTCAGGCCCTTCGAGCCACTACCGGTGATCTCCATCGGTGTGGTGATGATGGTCATGCTGATTCTGATGGGCATCATCGTGTATCTGCTGGTGCGAGGCGTCGAATCGCGTCTGAGGCACATGGAGCGGGCCGCATCCCGTTTTGCCGCCGGTGATTTCGATGCGCGCGTCGAGGCGCGCGGCAGCGATTACCTCGGTCAGTTCGGGGCTGCCTTCAACAGCATGGCCGCTCAGGTACAGGCGGTACTCTCGGCCCAGCAGGAGATGATGCGGGCTGTTTCCCATGAGTTTCGTACACCGGTTGCCCGTATTCGCTTTGCCCTGCAGATGGTCGAAGACATGAGTGATTCGCCGACCATCAGACGTCAACTGGCGGAGGTCGATGGCGATATCGAATCGATTGACCGGTTGATTGATGAAATCCTCGCCTATGCTCGCCTCGATAGTGCTACCGAATCCGGCATGATGTTCGAACCGGTGCCAACGGCACTCATGCCGTTGGCTGAACAGGTGATCGGCTCGCTGGCACCCATGTATCCTGCGCTCGATATCACCGTGCGTGGCGATTCACCTACCGCTGATGTGGATGCCCGTTATATTCAGCGTGCCCTGCAGAATCTGGTCTCCAACGCCTGTCATCATGCTCGTCAGCGGGTCATGGTAACGATCAGCGTAGAGGAAGAGGTCGTCACTCTTGATGTCGAGGACGATGGGCCGGGGGTTCCTCGCCGTGATCGCAAGCGCATCTTCAAACCCTTCACCCGCCTTGATGACAGTCGGACTCGTCGTGGTGAGCGACAGGGCGGCTATGGGCTGGGCCTGGCCATCGTGGCCCGTGTGGTGCAATGGCATCAGGGGCAGGTCGCCGTCGATAGCTCGACTGTTCTGGGAGGGGCCAGATTCTCCCTGGTATTGCCCTTGCAGCGTGGCGATGAAGAGTCTTCGACTTCATCGACCCCATGAACACCTCAGCGGTGGCTGCCTTCACCCGCCGGCCGAATACCCGAGAGTACTGAAAATGAAGTTTCCCGGGCGGTACGCAGGAAATCTTCCATCCATGGCTGGCTCAGTTGTTCCTCGCGTATCGCGGCATAAAGTGTACGCCACAGACCGTGTTCTCCCAGTGACAGGGCGCGCACATAGCCGCGCTCGAGATATTCGGTCAGTGCCCAGTTGGGCAGGGCGCTGACGCCTCGCTCGCTCGCGACCAGCTGCATCATCATGATCGTCAGTTCGGCGGTGCGGATTTCGCGTGGGGCAATACCTGCCGGCGTCAGAAAATGCGAAAAGACGTCCAGTCGCGCCTGTTCTACCGGATAGGTAATGAGCGTTTCATCACGCAGGTCCTGTGGTTCGATCCAGTCCCGGCTGGCCAGTTTATGCTGGCGGGCTACCGCCAGCAGGCCTTCATAACGAAACAGCGGCGCATAGTGTATGCCGGTCAGCGGCTGGGGATCGGCGGTAATGACCAGATCCAGTTGTTCGCTGGACAGCAGGGGCAGGGGATCGAAGCTTTGGCCACTGGGGATGTCGACTTCCACCTCCGGCCAGTGATCGCGAAAGTGGTCGATGGTCGGCATCAGCCACTGAAAGCAGCTATGGCATTCAATGGCCATGTGTAACCGACCTTGTTCGCTCCCCGCCAGACGGCTCAGATCGCGTTCGGCCAGACGGATCTGTGGCAGTACCTGCTCGGCCAGTGTCAGAACACGCTGGCCCGCACGGGTGAATTGCACCGGGCGGGTTTTGCGATGGAAGAGCGGGCTACCGATACGCTCTTCCAGATCCTTGAGCTGATGTGACAGGGCAGACTGGGTGAGATGCACCCGTTCGGCGGCCTCCACCAGCGAACCGGTATCACGCAGGGCAATCAGGGTACGAAGATGACGGAACTCGAGCATTGTGAATTTTGTTCATTTTCCGAGTTGAGTGATTGAGCGCTTCTCAATCGTGCCTGTTCATGACACTGAACGCCAGCGCGACATTCGACGAGGCGCTTCATGAATCTGACAGGCGCACGTCGATTTGTCATTGCTTCATTCCGGGGGCGGCATGTTCAGAGCTCGTCTGTCGCCCGGCCGTGACGGCATTCCGAGGCCAGCAGTTGGGCATGTATCGCTGCCTGGCGGGCCAGGTCTGCCGGGCAGAAGGCTGTCGGGTCGACAATGCGTCTACCCAGTGCCTGCAGGGTGTTCAGTGAGCCATGGCGCCCATCAGAACTTCGCGCCGGAATCGCCTGCCAGGCGGCGTCTGGCGTATCCCGGCGGGCAATGGCAAAGGCGAAACTGTAGTTTCCCGGTAACCCCATACGCATGTCTGTCACTACCAGGCGGTTATCGATGATATCAAAGCGTCGAAATGGACCCGCGAACCATGCCAGCCGACGGCCTGCGGCAAACTTCAGTGTTGCAGGTGCCAGCTCGGTCGAGCGCGAGAAACTGTCCAGTTGTAGTTCATCAGCATCATCAAACAGGCTGATCATGCCCTCGAGCTGACGCTCGTCGTCGATGACGGTGACCCGCCACAGCAGACTGGTCAGCGGTGCCGGTTGAACCATGACGGCCTGATCCTCCAGCCCGCGGGCAGCCAGTTCCGGCGTCAGACGCGCCATGACCTCGGCTTTGGCGCCTATCGTAAAGGCCAGATAGAGCGACGACAGGCCGAGACCGATCATGGAGATGCGCCGCGGTTGACCCCGGATCAGGCCTGCGATCAGGGCGATCAGCATCGGCAGGGTATAAAGCGGATCGATAATGAAAATGGTCTTCCAGGCCACCGGCGGCGAGGAAATCGGCCACAGCAGCTGGGTACCGTAAGTGGTGAAGGCATCCAGTAGCGGATGGGTCAGCAGAATCAGGGCACAGAACCACCACCAGCGTTTGAAGCCAATGGCTCGTGTATGCCGCCAGCGCGATAGCAGTATCGCCAGCAGAGTAGCGACGCCGGTCAGTACCAGCAGGGAGTGACTGAAACTGCGGTGGTAGGTGTAATCGGCGACGGCATCACCGAAGTCGAGAAAACTATCGAGATCGGGGATTGTCGCCAGTACGGCGCCGGCGACGAGTGCGCGCCGGCCAAGCTGGCGGCCCAGTACGGCGCCGCCGAGGGTAGCGCCCAGACACGCCTGGGTGACCGAATCCATGTCCTCTCCTTGTGCTTCAGCGCAAACATGCCTTCCGCCCGCTACCCTGTGTAGCAGACAGCATCATCCATGGGTTTCAGGGAGTGTGGCATGCCGCTCGACAAGCGCCATCGCGAAGCCTTCAGGCAGTTATCAGCCGAGACCGAAGGCATCGACACGCAGATCTATCAGCGCTTCGGGCGCGATCCTGGCGAGCCCATTATCGGGCTGGGCAAGCGCAATGCGCGGCTGGGCTTCTTCGGACGTGATCCGGGTCGTGACGAGGTCAGGCACGGTGAGCCCTTTATCGGGGCTGGTGGGCAGATCGTTCGTCGGGTGCTCAGCGAACACCTGTATGGTGAGCCGCCGGCCGATTTCGAAGCGGCACAGAAGCTGGGCCGGGATTTCTTCTGGATCAATACGGTGCCCTACAAGCCTACGGGTAACAAGGCCTGGTCGATGAAGGTCAAGCGACGCTTTCATCCACTGATGCGCGAACTGCTGGTGACCCTCTGGGAGGGGCGCACCCTGATTACGCTGGGACGAGAAGCCTTTCTCTGGTTTGGCATCGATCAGCCGAAGGAAGAGCGTGATCGCTTGGAGGCGTTCTGGAAGCGGGAAGACCGTTTCGAGTCCTGCTGTGAGGTCACGCTGGAAGATCCGGAGGGTCGACAACAGACCTTCACGCTCTACCCGCTGCCGCATCCCTCGCCGCTCAATCAGACCTGGTATGCGCGCTTTCCCGGCCTCTTGAAGCAGCGGCTGGAACAGATCGAGCTGACATCTGATTCGCTGACTTTCTGACCGCTTTAGCCCACGAGGCATGAAAAGGGCGCCATCGCATTGCGATGGCGCCCGTACAGCCGTTGACCGACCAATCAGAAGCGATAGCTGACGGTGGCAGTCACGTTGCGTTCCTGGCCGTAGTAGCAGTTACGCAGGCTGGTGCAGGAAGAGACGTACTTCTTGTCCAGCAGGTTGTTGGCGTTGACCCGGACATTCAGCCCGTTCAGATCGGGCGTGAGCTGGCCCAGATCATAGGAGGCCATGGCGTCGACCAGAGTATAGGCCGGCACCTGCGTGGTGTTCTCATCATCCGCCCAGCTGCTGCCGACATAGCGTACCCCGGCACCCAGTGCCAATCCATTGAACCGACCACTGTCGAAGTCGTACTTGCCCCAGGCGGAGGCCATGTGGCGCGGGGCCTCGTAGGGTGTATTGCCTTCGGTGTCGTCCGTGGTTTTGACGTACTCCATATCGGTATAGGTGTAGGCCGCCAGCAGTGAGAACTGCTCGGTGAGATGGGTCTTCGCCGAGAGCTCTACCCCGTGGGTGCGCACCTTGCCGATGGGCTCATAGTAATTGGTGTCGGGGATCGATTCGGCCACATTGGTCTGGGTCAGACGGTAGACCGAGACGGTGTACTGATCCTCGGTGCCTGGCGGCTGATACTTGACCCCGGCTTCATACTGATTGCCCTCGGTCGGTCCCAGGATGTCACCATCTTCGCCTTCACGTGTATTCGGATTGAAGGACTCCGAATAGCTGAGGTAGGGCGAAATGCCGTTATCGAAGGCATAGAGCAGTCCCGCACGGCCGCTGAAGTGACTCTGGTTGTCGCGGGCGCTGGAGCCGTCATTGCGATCATCACTGGTCGCCCGGGCCCAGTCCTCGCGGCCGCTCAGATTCAGGCGCCAGCCGCCCAGTGCCAGCTGATCCTGCAGATAGACGCCGGTCTGCTCCACCTTGTGGCGGAAACTGTCGGCGGGTCTATTGTAGGTGACGCCGGGATTGCCATAGTCCGGATCAAAGGCGTTGATCGGGTTGGCATTGCCGAACTGCCAGGTACCGGTGTTCTGGCGGTGCTGGTAATCCAGCCCCACCAGCACGGTGTGTTTGACCGGGCCGGTATCGAAATCGGCCTGCAGCTGGTTGTCAACGGCATAGGCCTTCAGTGACTCATTGGAGCGGCTGGCACCGCGGTTCAGCATCTCGCCATCATCGACGTAATTCCTGCCATCGCTACCGACCGTGCTGTAGATCTGGTTGTAATCGATATCCATCGACAGGTAGCGGAAGTTCTGGCGCGCGGTGAAAATATCGTTGAAGCGATGCTCGAAGTGATAGCCGAACATCCGCTGGTAGCGATCGAAACGGTTGTAGCCGGGGTCACCATCGAAGAAGTGGCGGCTGATCTTGCGGCCATTGTGATCATGAATGGTGCCATCTGCCGGCACGAAGCCGTAGAAGCCGCTCTCGGGGTCATGTTGCAGATAGGCCATCAGCGTCAGCGTAGTGTCCTCGTCGGGGGCGAAGGTCACCGAGGGCGCAATGGTGTAGCGCTCCTGCTTGCTGTGGTGATACATGGTGTCCGAGGCGTCCGCCTGACCGACCAGCCGATAGGCGATGGTCTGGTCCTCATTGACCGGACCGCTGAAATCGAACCGGGCGGCGCGCTGACCGTTGGTGCCGAACTCCGTCTGCAGTTCGTGATAGGGCTGAAAGCGCGGACGCTTGCTGGTCAGGGCCACCATGCCGCCGGGCTGGTTCTGCCCGTAGAGCACTGAAGAGGGGCCCTTGAAGACATCGACACGCTCGAGGAAGTACGGGTCGATCTGGGGGGTGTTATAGGCGCCGGCATCGCCGAGTAACTTCAGCCCATCGAGATAGACATTATCGAGATTACTGGTCCCGCCAAAGCCGCGCAGGGTGATGAAGTCGTAGCGACTGTTGCCGGCACCGCGCCCACTGGCAAACACCCCCGGCGTGTAGCGCAGGGCCTGCTGGACCGATTCGGAGCCCTGATCCTCGATCTGCTGCCGGGTCACCACCGAAACCGACTGCGGCGTCTCGTTCAGTGGCGTATCGGTCTTGGTGGCACTGGTACTGGTATCGGCGGTATAGCCTTCGGTCGGCGCCAACGCGTCGCGCAGTCGATCCGACGTGACGGTGACGGTCTGAGCGGTGGTCGTCGTAGTGGCCGTGGTGGTGCTGGCGGTGTTATCGCCCTCGGCCAGTGCCGGCTGGGCCAGCGTGCCGAGTAGTGCGGTCAGCAGCAGGGAGCGGCCGACAGGAGGATGGAAATGGTAGCTGGGCGATGACGCTGACATGATCGCTTTGTTCCCTGGAATAAAGGCCCGTGCGGCGGGTCGTTTATCGAATACTCCGGTGCCTGAAAGAGAATGTTATTGATATTCAATCTCATTCGTGAGCCAATCCTACACCGGATGACAGGATTACGCACCCCCTCCGGCTCAGGATTGTTTCAGTCGGGCCGCACGGCATAACGGCCGCTGCCGATGAACAGCACGGCCAGGGCCGCACTGAGCAGTAGCACTTCCGTTTCGATGGCCCAACCACCGACCTGGTCGAGGGAGAACAGTGCGCCGCGCCTGAACAGCAGGAGGGCAACCAGCATATTGACCGCAGCGAGTGCGCCGCCCAGCCGGGCTCGCCATCCCAGTAACATCATCAGCGGGGCAACCAGCTCGCCCACAAAGACCAGCCAGGCAGCCTGTTCGGGCACGCCCCAGTGCTGTAACCGAGCGCCGATAGGGTGCACTGCGCTGCCATTGCCGACCTTGGCGATGCCATGCAACAGCAGGGTGATGCTCAAGCCCAGGCGCAGCAACAGCTTACCGACGGCTTCGTTGTAGAACAGGGTCATCATGATTCGGCTCCGATAATGGCGGCCATGACAGACTTTGCCAGCAATGCGGGTACAACCTGATGCAGGCCGCTCATTCGTGGAAAAGGCTCTCACCGGGCGGCCGTTACTTTGCCATCCCGGGCCATGGCATACCAGCGATCACTGGTTGAGCCTGCTATCATTGGCGCTGTCATGAGCATGATCGAGCACTATCGATCACCCATACGCGTGGAGCACTTTATGCAATATCTGCACACCATGGTTCGAATCAGCGACATCGATGAGTCGCTGCACTTCTTCTGCGATCTGCTCGGGATGAAGGAAGTGCGCCGACGGGAGAGCGAAAAGGGGCGTTTCACCCTGATCTTTCTCGCGGCCGACGAAGATGAGCAGCGCTCCAGCGAGCTCAAGAGCCCGGAACTGGAGCTGACGTGGAACTGGGATCCCGAAGAATTGACGAAGGATGCTCGCAACTTCGGTCATCTGGCCTATCGCGTGGAGAACATCTACGACACTTGCCAGAAACTCATGGACAACGGTGTAACGATCAATCGTCCGCCTCGTGATGGTCACATGGCGTTCGTGAAATCGCCCGACGGTATTTCGATCGAGCTGCTGCAAAAGGGCGATGCGCTGGATGCGCGCGAGCCCTGGGCGTCGATGGAGAATACCGGAAGCTGGTAACCCTGTAATTCCGGCTATTGTCGCAAAACCGCTCGATACACCGTATCGAGCGGTTTTTTCATGGCAAACGGGTGCTCCCGACAAGATCTAGCGTGTGGCGGGGCCGGGGATCAGGCGACCGATTCGTTCCACCAGCGTTGGAGCCAGCGGTGTGCACAAAAGCCAGGGCAGGATCAGCAGGGCGATCGACAGTGAGCCCATGTAGACATCGCTGAACCAGTGCGCGCCGACCATGATGCGTGGAGCGCTGAGCAGTACCACAAAGGCCATGCTCATCCATGCCGGTCGTCGATCGGCAAAACGCAGCATGAAGCCCGCGAAGATCATCAGCATCAATCCGTGATCTCCCGGAAAACTGTTATGAGCGCCATCCTTGGTAGGAATCGTAACGACATCGGTCAAATGGCGAGCGTGCTCGAAAAAACGCGTCGGGCTGGGATGACCGTAGCGGATGCCCTTGTCGGTCAGTAGCGCCATCAGTGCTGCGGTAAGCAGCATGGTCAGGCCAATACCCAGCCAGCGCCGGGTACGCTGTGGACGAGGGTCACGATGCATGGCATACCAGAACAGGACGCCCATGACGGCAAATGAGGCTGCGTCGAACAATCGATGATTCAGGATGGCCAGCAGATCATCCCACCATCCTCCCTGGGGCGAGATCAGGTCGTTGAAAAACCAGAAGATATGATCATCCAGATCGGTCCATACCATCAAATGCGGCAGACCCCAGCTGAGCAATAACAGAATACCCAGCGTGTTGAACAGCATGATGCGCTTGAGATACATGAGCCTTCCTTCCATCAGTGCCGCGGCCGGCTGATCACGCGCTGCTGAAGCAGTACCAGTGCGCGATCGAGAGGACCGACAAGTCCGTTGATAACAGGGGTGCAGAGCAGCCAGGGCAGGATGACCAGGGCCATGGCCAGTGAGCCCATGTAGACGTCGCTGACCCAGTGAGCGCCAACCATGATGCGTGGCGCGGTGGCGATTACGGTCATCAGCACCGCTGTCAGGGCAATTCGGCGCACCGCAAAGCGCAGCATGAAGCTGGCAAAGATCATGGCCATCAGTCCGTGATCACTGGGAAAGCTGTCCGATGCAGTATCCTTGGCCGGCAGGGTGGTCAGACTGCTCAGATGGTTGGCCTGGGGGAACCAGAGGGTGGGGCTGGGCCGCGCCAGCAGCAGATGATCATGCAGCAGACTGCCCAGCAGGGCAGCCACGATCGCCATGACCACCGAGATCGCCAGCCATTTGTGCCAGCTGCCCTGCCGATCCAGGCGCATGGCCATGAACAGCAGCACAAGCATGATGACAAACAGCACCTGATCGAATGCCCGGGTGTTGAGCAGCGCCATCAGTTCGGTCCAGTGGGGGTAGAGCGGCGTGATGAACTGATTGAAAAAGAAAAAGACATCGTCATCCAGTGATGTCCAGAACAACAGGGACGGTAGCCACCAGCTCAGTACCAGGGCAGCACCTGTCAGATTGTAGAAAAGTATCGGGCGCAGTTTCATGACGCGGATCGATGTTTACGGGCCAGCCCTCATGATAATTTAATCCTTTCATAAGGAACAGTGTTTTGTAACTGACTGTTCCTGAATGAACTACAGGCTCACCCAAATGATTGGCGTCTGCTTTGAGGGGATTTTATTGCTCGCAGGGGCTGGCTTGCTGGCAGGGCGACGGTTCACCTGATCCGGGGGCTGCAAGAAAAGGGCCCTGCAGTCGTCGACTACAGGGCCCTTTGCCCGGGGCTTGCGCCGGTTCAGGCTTCCAGCGCTTCGATGGTAGCTCGCTGCTCGCGCAGCACTTCACGATTTGACTGCGCCTCACGCAGTTTACCCTGTTCCTTTTCCACTACTTCGGCAGGAGCTTTTGCGGTGAAGTTCTCGTTGGCGAGTTTCTTCTCGATGCCGGCAATCACCTTATCCTGCTTTTCCAGCTCGCGATCAAGACGAGCCAGTTCGGCGTCCCGGTCAATCAGTCCGGCCATGGGCACCCGGACCTCCATGGCGCCAACACGCTGCACTGCAGATACCGGTACCTCATCGGGGGCGGCGAAGCGGACACTTTCCAGCCGCGCCAGTTTGCCGAGAAACAGCGCGTTGTCTTCCAGTCGCTGGCGGTCGCGCTTGTCACCGTGGGTGAGATAAACCGACAGGGTGCGCCCTGGCGCGATATTCATCTCGCCCCGGATCTCGCGGATGGCGACGATCACACCCTTGAGCCACTCGATGTCCTCGATGGCAGCTTCGTCGATGCGGGTGGTCTCCGCTACCGGCCAGGGCTGGGTCATGATCGAGGTGCCGAGACGCTCGACGTCGACACCGGCGAGGATCGATACTTTCTGCCAGATCTCCTCGGTGATGAACGGCATCATCGGATGGGCCAGGCGCAGAATGGCCTCGAGTACCTGCACCAGGGTCCGGCGAGTCCCCCGCTTGGCTTCCAGCGGAGCGGCTTCATCCCATAGCACCGGCTTGGAGAGTTCCAGGTACCAGTCGCAATACTCGTTCCAGATGAACTCGTAGAGCGCCTGGGAGGCGTGATCAAAGCGGTACTCTTCAAGCGCTTTGGTGACCTGGGCTTCGGTCTGCTGCAGCCGCGAGATGATCCAGCGATCGGCCAGCGACAGCGTTACTTCGCCATCAAGCCCACAATCCTCGCCCTCTGTATTCATCAGCACGTAACGGGCAGCATTCCACAGCTTGTTGCAGAAGTTGCGATACCCTTCCAGCCGGCCCATGTCGAACTTGATGTCGCGTCCGGTCGTCGCCAGCGACAAAAAGGTGTAGCGCAGGGCGTCAGTACCGTGTGCCTCAATGCCGGCCGGAAATTCCGTCTTCGTCGCCTTGGCGATCGATTTCGCCTTCTGCGGCTGCATCATGCTGTCGGTGCGCTTTTCGACCAGGGTGTCGAGCTCGATGCCATCGATCAGGTCAATGGGATCAAGCACATTGCCCTTGGACTTGGACATCTTCTGCCCCTGGGCGTCACGTACCAGTCCGTGCACATAGACGGTTTTGAAAGGTACCTCGCCGGTAAACTTCAGGGTCAGCATGATCATTCGGGCGACCCAGAAGAAGATGATGTCGAAACCGGTCACCAGGGTGCTGGTCGGGTGGAAGGTTGCAAGCTCCGGGGTCTGTTCCGGCCAGCCGAGTGTTGCGAAGGTCCACAGTCCCGAGCTGAACCAGGTGTCGAGTACATCCTCGTCCTGATGCAGGGCCAGATCGGCAGCCAGCCCGTGTTTTTCGCGGACTTCGGCTTCATTGCGCCCTACGAAGACGTTGCCCGCCTCGTCGTACCAGGCCGGGATCCGATGCCCCCACCAGAGCTGGCGCGAAATGCACCAGTCCTGCAGATCACGCATCCAGGCGAAGTACATGTTCTCGTAGTTCTTCGGCACGAAGCGGATATCGCCGTTCTCGACGGCAGCGATCGCCGGCTTCGCCAGCTCCTCGACAGCCACGAACCACTGATCGGTCAGCAGTGGTTCGATGACATCGCCCGAACGATCGCCATAGGGCAGGGTATTGGTGATGGTTTCGACCTTCTCCAGCAGCCCCAATGCCTCCATATCAGCGACAATACGCTCCCGTGCCTCGAAACGAGGCAGACCACGATAGGCCTCGGGCAGGGTCGGGTCGATATCGTCACGAGGCTGGCCGTCCAGGGTAAATACCTCGGCCACCTCGCGGATGTGCGCCTGGCGGGTGAAGACATTGATCAGTGCGCTGTCATGGCGGCGTCCCACAGCGTAGTCATTGAAGTCGTGGGCGGGCGTGATCTTGACGCAGCCCGAGCCCTTTTCCATGTCGGCATGCTCATCGGCGACGACCGGAATGCGCCGACCCACCAGCGGCAGCTCGACATACTGCCCGATCAGCGACGCGTAGCGTTCATCCTGTGGATTGACCGCGACACAGGTGTCACCCAGCAGCGTTTCGGGACGCGTCGTGGCGACAATCAGATGATCCTCGCCGGCAGCAGTGGTGACCCCATCGGCCAGCGGGTAGCGGAAGTGCCAGAACTGGCCCTGTTGCTCACGGTTTTCCACCTCCAGATCGGAGATGGCCGTCAGCAGCGTCGGGTCCCAGTTGACCAGCCGTTTGCCCCGATAGATCAGTCCTTCATCATGCAGTCGTACGAAGACTTCCTGCACGGCCTTGTAGAAGCCGTCGTCCATGGTGAAGCGCTCGCGCGACCAGTCGACGCTGGCGCCCATTCGGCGTAACTGACGGGTGATATGGCCACCGGACTGCTGCTTCCACTCCCAGATACGATGAATGAAGGTGTCACGGCCGAGTGTATGGCGATCCGGTTGTCCCTCGGCGGCCAGACGGCGCTCGACCACCATCTGGGTTGCGATGCCGGCATGATCGGTACCTACCTGCCAGAGCGTGTTATGGCCCTGCATCCGCTTGAAGCGTACCAGGGTATCCATCAGCGTGTCCTGGAAGGCATGACCCATATGCAGGCTGCCGGTCACGTTGGGCGGCGGAATCATGATCGAAAACGGGGTGCCCTGACCGCTGGGAGCGAACCGGTGGTCGGCTTCCCAGCGCTGATACCAGCGGGTTTCGATCGATTCGGGTTGGTAGGTCTTGTCCATGAGGCTCGCGGCGTTGTTGAAAAAGGCTGGAAAGGGCAGCGCGAAACGCTGAAATGGGAATGAGTATAACGTCAGCCCGAGCAGCGTTCTAACCTGGCGCGCATCGGGATATCGGAGAGCAGGCCTTGCGACGACCGGTATCGCTCATCAACCCTCGATGTGGTGGGCCTGAACGCTATAACCGCGACTCTTGTAGGTCTGCCAGCATTCGCGCTTGGCGTTGAGAATGCCCTGGTGCTGGTTGATGATTTCGGCGACTCGCTCGAAGCGTGAAAACCAGGCAGGAATCTGGGGATGCAGGTTGAGCAGGGCCTCGATGCCGGGTTCGGGCGTGTCCTGCCAGCCAATGGTGACCGGTGCGGGAGGCTCGCCTGCCTCACCCAGCAGCGCATGGGGGACGAAGGCATCGAAGCGGAAATTCCACAGCCGTTCATCGAACTCCCGTCCCATAGCTTCATCCTCGGTATGAATGTGCAGACGATACCCCTTGCGATGAATGGTCTCGGCCAGCCGACAGGCGAAGTCGAGGCGGGCGTCGAGTGTGGTCTGGGGAAGAATATAGAAATCGATGCGCGTCATGCGGTGTGCCTGAAAGTGTCTGCAGCGGGTCACGCCTCGGTGCAGGTCGGCCGGGAGCACCCGGCCGACCCGGGGCCTGTCATCGGGTCGGGCAGGAGGGCCTGCCGATGAGTCGGGTCATACGCCGCCGTCGATATCCAGACGGGCGCCGGTAGTGAAGGAAGCCTCGTCGCTGGCCAGCCAGAGTATGCCACCGGCAATCTCGCGTGCTTCGCCGGCACGACCCATGGGAATGCCCTTGCTCGAATTGTCCGGTTTGTCGGGATTGCCGCCGCTGGCATGAATGTCGGTGCGTACGACACCCGGACGAATGGCGTTGACGCGAATACCCTCGGCGGCCACTTCTTTCGCCAGCCCTTCGGTGAAGGTATCGATGGCCCCCTTGGAGGCGGCGTAGTCGACATATTCGCCCGAGCCGCCCCGGTGCGAAGCCGCCGACGAGATGTTGATGATCGAGCCGCCCTGGCCGCCATGCTTCGTGGACATCCGTTTGACGGCTTCACGGGCACACATGAAGGGGCCGGTGACGTTGACGCGCATCATGCGATCGACCCGTTCGAAGCTCATCTCGTCGACGCGGGCGACCTGATCGATGATACCGGCGTTGTTGACCAGCACGTCGAGTCGACCCAACTCGCGGTCGACGGTGTCGAACAGCCGCACGATATCGGCCTCAACCGCCATGTCGGCCTGCACGGCAATGGCGCGTCCGCCTGCCTGTTCAATCTCGCTGACGACCCGCTCGGCGGCTTCCGAGTCGCTGCGATAGTTGATGGCGACCTGATAGCCACGTTCGGCAGCCAGTGTCGCAGTGGCGGCCCCGATGCCGCGGCTGCCGCCGGTAATGAGCATGGTCCGGCTCATGACGTCTCTCCCTGGTTGCATGATCAGTTCCAAGGCAGGGCGAAGTGTTTTTCACCCTGCCTGTACAAGGCTCAGGCGAGCCGGGTCAGCCAGCCATGGGTATCCTCGGCCCGGCCATACTGCAGATCGAGCAGCTGTTTGCGCAGGCGCTTGCCGATTTCGCCGCCTTCCTCGCCAGCACCACCGATACGCCCATGCTCGGTGACCAGCTCGCCGATCGGGGTGATGACTGCTGCGGTACCGCAGGCGAAGACTTCGCTGATCTCGCCGGAGTTGACCCCCTCGCGCCACTCGTCGATGCTGATGGGGCGCTCCTCCGGGGTCAGCCCGGCATCGCGGCCCAGCTGCAGGATGGAATCCCGGGTGACGCCCTCGAGAATGGTGCCGGTCAGCGCGGGGGTGACCAGACGGCCATCACGATAGACGAAGAACAGGTTCATGCCGCCGAGTTCCTCGACCCATTTGTTTTCGACCGCATCCAGGAAAGCGACCTGATCGCAATCGTGGCTTTCGGCTTCCTGCTGGGCGGCCAGCGAGGCAGCGTAATTGCCACCGCACTTGGCGTAACCGGTGCCACCCGGCGCAGCGCGGTTATAGTTCGAGGAGAGCCAGATCGATACCGGCTTGACGCCACCCTTGAAATAGGCAGCGGCTGGCGAGGCGATGACATAGTAGTCGACTTCCTTCGACGGTTTGACGCCGAGGAACTTCTCGCTGGCGATCATGAAAGGGCGCAGATAGAGGCTGGATTCCTCGGCCTCGCTGGCCGGCGTCGGCACCCAGTCGATGTCCTGACGCACCAGGGTGCGCAGTGATTCGATGAAGGTGGCATCATCCAGTTCCGGCAGCGCCAGACGGCGTGCCGAGGCACGAAAGCGCGCGGCGTTCTTCTCCGGACGGAAGGTCCAGACCGAGCCGTCGGCGTGCCGATAGGCCTTGATGCCTTCGAAAATCTCCTGGGCGTAATGCAGTACCGAAGCGGCGGGGTCCAGCGTCAGTGGACCATAGGGCCGCAGCTCACCGCTGTGCCAGCCATCATTTTTCGTCCAGCGGACATGCACCATGTGGTCGGTGAAATAGCGGCCGAAACCGGGATTGGCCAGAATTTCGGCCCGCACGTTGGCCTCGGTGGCCTGGGTGGTCGGGCGGATGTCAAAAGCTGGGGTGGTCACTGCATCTTTCTCCATTGCCGGGCAGATGCCGAAGCGATGAGGACTCCGGCCAATCCGTTCAGAATGACACAAGGCATTGCATGCGGGGAAGCTCGCCCCGACAGCGGGGCGAGACAGTTACCCGATTACTCGCCGGATTGCCGCTCGGCGCAATCGAGCAGGTACTGCGACAACAGCCCTACCGGTCTTCCGGTGGCGCCTTTCTTGCCATTCCATGCAGTACCGGCAATGTCGAGGTGGGCCCAGGGCCATTCACCGACAAAGCGTGACAGGAAGCAGCCTGCCGTAATGGCGCCGGCCTTGCGCCCGCCTATGTTGGCCATGTCAGCGAAAGCGGAGTCGAGCTGGCTCTGATACTCATCCCAGAGCGGCAGGCGCCAGGCGCGATCCCAGGCGGTAGTGCCGGCTTCGGTAATCCGCTCGGCCATGGTGTCCTCGTTGCTCATCATGCCGATGGCGTGAGAGCCGAGTGCAATGACGCAGGCGCCGGTCAGGGTTGCAATATCAACCACCGAGGCCGGCTGATAGCGATCGGCGTAGGCCAGTGCATCGCACAGTGCGAGTCGGCCTTCGGCATCGGTATTGAGCACTTCGACCGTCAGACCCTTGAGGGTGGTCACGATATCGCCCGGCCGCATCGCCTGGCCATCGGGCATGTTCTCGGCGGAGGCGACGATGCCGATGACATTGAGTTTTGGCTTCATTTCCATGAGGGCACTCATGGTACCGAACACCCCGGCGGCGCCGCCCATGTCATACTTCATCTCGTCCATGTCCGCGCCCGCCTTGATCGAGATGCCGCCGCTATCGAAGCTGATGCCCTTGCCGATCAGCACATGAGGCGCTTCGTCAGGATCATCGGCGCCCCGATACTCCATCACGATCAGCCGCGAAGGCTCGGCGCTACCGCGACCCACGGCCAGTAGTGCTCCGGCGCCCATTTCCTCCAGCGCCTGTTCATCGTGTACGGTAACCGTGAGATCGCCGCTGCGTCCCATGGCTTCTGCCTGGGTGGCCAGATAGCTCGGAGTGCAGATATTGCCTGGCAGATCCCCCAGCCGGCGCGCGACATTGATGCCGTTGCCGATGGCAGCGCCAATGTGTACGCCGGTCTCGGCCTGATCGGCTTCACTGGGATCGCTGACCAGCAGGGCAAGCTGGCGCAGCGCGATCGGTTCGCTGCGCTGCGACTTGCATTCATCGAAGCGATAGGCGGCGCGCCGGGCGGATTCGGCGATCATGCGCGCCTTCCAGTCAATACCGCGCGGTCCCAGTTCGGTATCGGTAAAGGCAATGGCCGCTTCTTCGATCGGTAGCTTGAGCAGGGCGCTCATGGCCGCATCGAGTGCGGTACGAAAACGCGCTTCGTTGAGTTTCTCCTGCTCGCCGAAACCGACCAGCAGCAGGCGAGCGGTATTAAGCCCGGGGGCAAACGGAACCAGTTGGGTGGCGCCGAGGTCCCCGGTAAAGTCACCACGTTCGATCAGCTGACCGATCAGCCGCTCGCTGGCGTCGTCGAGCCGTGCCGCCGCCGGAGGCAGATGACTGCCCTTGATGACGGGCACGACGATACAATCGGCTTCCGCGCGCGCCGGATTGACGGTAAGGACTGAAAATTCCATGACGACTCCACAAGACAGGAAAACCTGGATTGGCGATAATGCCGGCGCCGTCGACGCCGGTAACGGCATTGAGGGCCCCTGAAGGCCGATTTGCGCATGATGGCACCAGTTTACGCAATGGTACGCGCTCTTGCATGCCACCAGGCAGAACCGGCAGGCATGATCGACATGAACATCTCCCGGTTGGAGCCGACGCAACGGAGACCCCGGCTTGATCGTTTATCGCTATCTGACCCGTGAAATCCTGACCACCATGGGCGCCGTGACCGGTGTCCTGCTGCTGGTCATCATGGGCAACAAGTTTATCCGTTACTTCAGTGACGTGGCCGAGGGTGACTTCCCGGCCAGTCTGCTGGGTAGCCTGATGCTCTATAACATGCCCAGTTTCGTGCAGCTGATCCTGCCGCTGGCGTTCTTTCTCGGCATCATGCTGGCCTATGGCCAGCTCTACCTGAACAGTGAAATGACGGTGCTGTCCGCCTGCGGCATCAGCCCGCGTTCGGTGCTGGGAGCAACACTCTGGCCGGCGGCACTGGTGGCGATACTGGTGGGGGGCTGCAGTCTCTGGCTGACGCCCTATGGCCTGGCCCACAATGAGGCGATGCTCGATCAGCAGAAGGATCAGGCCGATTTCAGTGCGCTGGCGCCAGGACGCTTTCAGGAAATTGGCGATCGCACGGTCTATGCCGAAAGCATCGATGGCGATAACAGTCGCATGCACAATGTGTTCATTGCCGAATCCGATCGGCGTGCCGATGGTTCCCGTCGCCAGATTCTGACGCGTGGTGAAAGCGGTTATCAGACCAGCGGTAGTGGCGACAACGGCAACAGTCGCTATCTGGTACTCACCGATGGCGCACGTTACGCCATTACGCCCGGTGATCATCGCGCCGAACGGCTGGAGTTCGAGACCTACGCGCTGCGCCTGCAGGACCAGGCCGAGCAGACCAGTTATGACGATACCGAGCTGCTCTCCACTGGTGCGCTGCTTTCGCGTCAGGACGAGGGCGCCATGGCGGCGCTGCAGTGGCGGCTGTCGCTGGCACTCATGGTGCCCATCCTGACCCTGATTGCATTGCCGTTGTCGCGCGCCAGCCCACGCCAGGGACGTTTTGCCAGGGTGCTGCCGGCCATCTTTATCTATATCGCCTACATGAGTCTGCTACTGGCCGCCCAGGATGCCCTGAGCAATGGACGTTACAGTGCTGCCATCGGCATGTGGCCGATTCATGTCATCTTTCTGCTGATGGGACTTTGGCTGTCGTGGCGCGATGGCGTCGTGGGAGGAAGACGCTGATGCTGCTCAATCGACTCGATCGCTACACGGCTCGCACCGTACTGGTGTCGATGTTCATGGTGCAGGTGTTGCTGCTTGGGCTGGACTTCGTCATCAATTTCATCAGTGACATCGAGGATGTCACCGATTCCTATACCACGTTCAACGTGCTCTTCTACACTTTTCTGCGCCTGCCATGGCGGTTCTATCAGTATGCGCCGGTCAGCGTATTGATCGGTGCACTGGTGGGGCTGGGGGCGATGGCCTCCAACAACGAGCTGACGGTCATGCGTGCGGCAGGCCGCTCATTGTTGCGTATCCTGTGGAGCGTGATGAAGCCGCTGGGACTGGTGATCATCATTACCATGCTGGTGGGTGAATTCGCGGCGCCCTGGAGTGAGCAGTATGCCCAGTCCTTTCGCGCCGAACAGCGTCAGGGCAGCAGTGTGGCGTCCGAGGATGGGGGCTGGCAGCGCGAGGGCGACAGCTTCTATCGCTTCGGTTCGATTCGCACCGACGATACGGTGATCGATTTCAATCGCTATCGCTACGATGGTCAGCAGCTGGTCGAGGCGCAGCATGCCGATCGAGTGGTGCATGAAGATGGTCAGTGGGTCCTGCACAATATTCGTACGACTCACATCAACGACGACAATACGACCACCTCGACCCGTGAGAGTGCCACCTGGCAGACCTCGCTGACCCCGGAACTGCTGCGACTGATCATTACCGATCGTGACAGTCGTTCGATGACCGACCTGTGGCGATATGCCCACTATCTCAATAGTCAGGGCCTTTCGGCGACCAGTTCGTGGCTCTACTTCTGGCAGAAGCTGCTGTTGCCACTGATGCTGGCCTCACTGGTGCTGGTAGCGGCCTCGTTCGTCTTTGGTCCGCTGCGTAGCGTGGCCGCGGGCACCCGGGTGTTCTACGGCACCATCGTGGGGCTGACATTCAAGTATCTGCAGGATCTGCTGGCGCCAGCGGCCACCGTCTTTGGCTTCTCCCCGATCTGGGCGATTCTGACACCCACCCTGGGCTGTTTCCTGCTGGGCTTTTATCTGCTGCGCCGCTCGGCATGACGGGGCTGCTGCGTCCGGTCTGGATGCGTCGACAGCTCAGCGGACCCTGGCGATGGTCCGGTGCCGGATGGCAGTGGTGGCTGGCTGGTCCCGACGGCAGGCAGCCTGCTCGCTGCCTTGATGACTACCTGCATCACGATGATTCATCAGCGGTGGTACAACTGCGTGCCAAGCAGTCGAGACCCCGCTGGTGCTATCGCATTGATGATCTTTCCGGGCCGGAGCAGCACTGGTTTGCCAAACGCATGGTACTGTCCCGGCGTCAGCGGCCAGGCGCGCTACTGGGGCTGAGTCATCGCTGGGTGGGTCTGGCCCATGGCAGCGCCGAGTTCCATCATGCCCTGATGTTGTCACAACGTACTTCACTGGGTGTGACCATGCTGGCGCTGGGCGAACGCCTCGAAAGCGGCATGCCGGCAGAGCAGGCACTGATCAGTGAGTGGCTGGGAGAGTGGACGACCTTTGGCCATGCCCTGGCGTCATCGCCTGGCGCCCGTCGGGTGGCGCTGATGAGTGCCCTGATGGAGGCGCTGCGTCAACTCTACAATGCCGGTATCTGCCATATGGATCTGCATCCCGGCAATCTGCTCGCCCCCCGGGCACGGCCTGGCGAAAACGACCGGCCACTACAGCTGAAAGTGATCGATTGTGCACGTGTCAGTCTCAAGGCTGCACCGGACGCTGCAACGGCGATTCATCTCGGGGTGCTGATCCATGAACTGAATGGCAAGCGCGATGGCCTCGATCCGGTGTTGGAACAGGCAGCGGGCCATCTGCTGAGGGCCATCGTCGGGCACCCGGGGCCGGCGGTCGAAAGGTTGCTCTCACTGGTGTTGCGTTACTCCACCAAGAAGCCTTTCTCGCGTCACTCATTGATCGCCCGCTCACCCGAACGATTGCCGCTCGATCGGATCGAACGCGAACTGCGAGAGATGATCGCACGTCGCCCACCCCAGACCATCGAGCCGGTCATGGCAGGCCCTGAACTGGCAGCTCTGATCGAAACCGCGCTGGATCAGGCAGCTGATATTCCGATGCGATGATGGTACCAGTAGTGCATCAGCCGGGCCGGCCATCGTCGGGTCAGAGGAGAGCGCAACAGCGTTTGCCCGAGCTGGGGACTGAAGGCATGACGTGCACGCCAGCATAGCCCGGCCCAACGCCCACTGGTGACCGCCGCCAGCGCTTCGGGCTGATGCCGGCGGCTGTGATGGTTGGCCTGCTCGATCCGGCGTAACCACTGCTCTGCCCAGATCAGGTAGTCGGCAGTCAATGCCTCACCCAGTTTGCCCGGTCGTGAAAGGTCGTAGTGCCCTGCCAGTTCCTCCTGAGAGGGCGCGAGCCCGATCTCTTCGAGCGCTCGTCGACAGATGGCCTCCTTGCGTTCTCGACCGACTTCGCCGGTCTGACGGGTAAAGCGTGCAGCGTGCTCCCGGCCACACACCAGAATCTGTGGCAGATTGGCCATGCGGTGAGTACGTGAAAGGCGCTGATGCAGGTCGTAGTCCTGACAGCGGGGAAATGACTCGTCATAACCACCGATCTCACGTAACAGCGCCGTGCGAGCGAGAATGGTGCGATTGGTCAGGGCGCAGTAAAAGGGCAGACTGGCATCGACTTCTGCAGCAGATACCGGGCGACGGCGAACGCGTTTCAGCATTCGGCCGTGCTCATCCATGAAATTGCAGGCACTGCCGATCTGAGCCAGTTCGGGATGACGATCCAGCATGGCGACCTGTCGGGTGAGTCGTTCGGGCCAGGCGCGATCATCGCTGTCGAGCAGCGCAATATATTCGCCTCTTGCCAGTGCCAGCCCGCGGTTGCGGGTGGCCGGAATGCCCAGGTTACCCGGATTGGTTTCAACCCTCAGTCGTGGATCGCGGTATTGAGCCAGCACGTCCAGCGTGGCATCGGTCGAGCCGTCATCGACAATCAGCAGCTCCAGGTCCGTATAGGTCTGTTCAAGGATGCTGTCGACCGCCGTCACGATATAGTGCTGACGATTATGGACAGGTATGAAGACAGTGACCCGTGGGGGAGAAGACATGGGGTTCACTCCTGCCAGTGACGTTCGCCGGCGCGGCGCCTGATCTCTTCAACGGTTGCCTGCATTTCATCCGGTACCGGCATGGCAGGCGGTTGGAAGGCAGGTTGATCCGCGCCCTGCAGTGGCTGACAGAGCCCACGGATACGCAGCGTTTCGCCGAGGTGCTTGAGATCGCGCGGCGTGCGTACGATGCCCTGGGAATGGAGGCGATCAAAGAAGCGGCCGCGCCAGTCCTGCTGGCGGTGGGTGCCGCGGGCGCTGGTCTGGCGGGTGCGCTGATTCATCCATTCCACGATCCTGGCCTGGCGCCGGGCCCTGCGAGAGAGGGGGAGTGGCTTCAGCTGATAGAGCCAGACAGGACGATGGGTTCTGATGGCTTCGGCCATCATGGAAGCGCTGTCATCAGAGACAATGAACCCATCCGAGAGCGCCAGCAGGGCGGGATGGAAGTGGTCCTGTTGTTGTGGCTGCCATTCGTTCAGATAGCTCGGGACGGCAAGCTCTTCGCGCAGCGCGTCGATGACCGCTTTCGGCGTCCGCGGGCTGGTTGTGATCAGCAGTGACCCGCCATGCTGCTCTGCCAGCCCGGCCGCCGTCTGGAGCATCTCTCTGGCATCCTCGGCCTCGAACTTCTGCAGGCTCGTGGTGCCGCCTACCAGCACGCCATACCAGGGGCGTGGCAGGTGGTCAAGCCGACGCTGCCAGGCTTTCAGAACATCGTCTGCCACGGCCGGTGGCCGGTTGAGGGGGAGCAGGTTGTGGTGAATGTGTTCGCGTGCCGGCAGACCATACTGAGGCGTGGTCACAATCAGGTCGAACCAGTGTAGCGGGGCCCGCGGGCGCCCCAGCCAGATCAGCTGAGTGCGGCCACCCGAGTGACGCTGAATCCAGCGGGCGATATTGACAGTGCGGCGTCCGGTGCTCATGACAATATCCGGCCACGGTCCCTTGAGCTCTCCCAACTGCTTCGCTTTGACGCCTCGCAGTGAAGGCCGGGTCAGTAGCATCAGGCGGGCTGGCTTGAAATCGATCAATGGCGGTTTTTCAACCACTCGCCAGTTCAGCTCCTTTCCCAGCGCACGCAACTGGGCATTATCACCGGCATGTTCGCTCAGCAGCAGCCAGACGACGGGCTGAGCCGACTCGGCGGGCTGTTCGGTTCGGGCGCCGGTCATGGCAGATTGGACAACTTCCACTCGATTGCTGCTGCCACGCCGGATATCGAGCTGCCAGACCAGCCGGGGATGATGTTGTGCCAGCGTCCGAAGCTGGCGTTGCCACCAGTGGATGCTGTGCAGGGCCGTATCTGCGGCCCGGGCATCTGCAGAGAGGTGCAGTCCGATATACAGCAGTCGCTGACTGTAGCGTGCCAGCCGTTCCAGCACCCAGGGAATATCCTCGCCGGGCAGATGTTCCAGCAGACCGGTGACGGCCACACCGTCGGCACAGTCGTCGCCGAGTGATTGCAGTGAGTGTTGGTTAACCCGGTCAACCGGTAGAGGCGCGTTGGCAGCAACCTGAGCTGACGGATGACACCAGATCAGGTCATGCAGTGACATGTCAGCGGCGAGTCGAATGGCTCCCTCGCTGGCGGTAAAGGCGGGAATCGACTGCTGTTCGAGCGTTTTCAGTGCGCCCTCGAACCAGGGGCTCGGCGCTTCGGCTGTAAAGGGGCCATAGTGACGGGCATCCGCTTCCCGTTCGAGCTCGAACCAGAGATCCTCCAGCGGATGGGCATGATAGGAGTAGGTGGTGGGTGTCGGCTGCCAGGGCTGTTTATGGAGTGCCGTGTAGTGCAGCACTCTCGCCGTCAGTTCCGAATACTCCTCATCACGGGTATTCCAGCCGCCATCCAGAGCTCCCCAGAGACCGGTCTTCTCAGCGGCGCTGGCAATCAGCTGGCGTTTGCTCTGCTGACGAGCCGTATCCAGATTCCACAGGGGCAGCATCCGGGCGCAATCGATCAGCATGACCGAAGTATCCTCCGGCGAGATCGATAGATAGCCATGTTCTGTCAGTGGCAGATCGAACAGGTGAGCGGGATCTTCCAGATAAATCTGATCGACATCGTTATAAATGGCGCGGCCTTTACCACCGGCAAACGCGGGGATGGCATAGCGGTAATTGGTAAAGCCGGTGCGCCACTGGCTTTGATCGAATCCATCCAGATCCTTCATCAGATAAACTCGGTACTCGCGATCCGGGTTGCGATGCTTTTCCACTGAAAACAGAAAGATGCGCTGAGCACGGACCTGTGCCTGTTCGGTTCCCAGGTAGATGCAAACCGGAGGGGCGTCTGGCGATGAATCGTTCAGGGCTGGAAAGACCACACAGTGCGGCATATCCGGGCTGGCGGCGCGTTCAATCTGCAAGGGGGCTTTCGGGATGGATGTACTGGTTGGCAGAGGCATGGAGTGTCCGGGTTATGAAACGATGTTCATGAAGATTAAGGAAACATTAACAACTCCTTGTGGGGAACGGAAGCAGTCGCTCTGCCCGCGATGCTGGCGAGAAGATTGGATTGAGCAGGAAGAAGCAAGGGCGGGCTACTCTTGCCGGTAGCGCTCGCCTGCGCGCAGTCGCATTTCTTCGACCGTGGCTTCGAGTTCATCATTCATGGGAATACTCCTGCGAGCTTCGGGATCAGACGCCGGCCCGTCAGCCAGGGGCTGGATCAGCCCACGGATTCGCAAGGTACGATCGAGCAGGTTCAGATCGCGCGGCCTGACCAGCAGACCCCGCGTAAAAAGAAAATCATGAAAGCGACCCTGCCAGTTCTGCTGTCGATGAACGCCACGATGATTGAGTTGCCGGGTACGTCGACAGAGCCAGTCATGCAGCGCGTTAAAAAGCCGGTTGGTAAAAGAGGGCGAGACACTTTCCAGTGCATAAATCCAGGTAGGCTGCCGGGTGGTAATGGCTTCGGCCATCATGGAAGCACTGTCATCGGAAACGATGAATCCGTCACAGAGCGCCAGATAAGCCTGATGCGGATTATCCCCCCCCTGGTGTGTCTGCCAGTCATAGGTAAAGGCAGGGACGTCAATCTGCTCGAAGAAGGCTGTAGTGACGTCGGGTGGTGTGCGCGGGCTTGTCGAGACCAGTAGTGAGCCGCCCCGGTCTCGCGCCAGTGCACAGGCCTGTCTGGCCATGCGTACGGCGTCTTCGACAGGGAAGGGTTTTGCTCGCGTAGCACCACCGATCATGACACCCAGCCAGGGGCGAGGCAGTGCGCTCAGGTGCTGGCGCCACGCCTCCCGGGCGGCATCATCATGATTCGGTCGGTTGAGTGGTAACAGGTTATGGATGATGTGATCGCGTGCCGGCAGGCCATACTGGGGTGTGGTGGCGATCAGATCGAAGTGATCAAGAGCGACCCGGGGCCGGCCCAGCCAGAACAGCTGAGTGCGTTGTCCTGATTCGCGGCGAATCCAGCGGGCGACATTGACACTGCGGCGGCCGATGCCCAGGACGATATCAGGCCAGGGAGGTGCGAACTGATTCCGATTGCCGGGATGCAGGATTTGCAGGGTTGGGCGGGCGCCCTGCAACAACCGCATTGAACGGGCTCGAAAGACCAGAGGTTTCTCCTCCCAGGGCCAGCCGAGCCAGTCGGCCAGTAGCCGGAGCTGGGCGTTGTCGCCCCGATGTACTCCGGTGAGTACCCATACGCTGGGCTGCGTATGCTCGGGCACATCTGACAGGCGGGCGCCTGGCAGTGTAGAGCTGACCACTTCCATTTTGCGTCGGCTGCCGCGACGAATATCGAGGTGCCAGCTCAGATGAGGGTGATGCCGGTTCAGTCGGCGGAGCTGTTGCCGCCACCAGTGCGTCATGCTCAGGGGCAGCCCCTGATGCACATTGGTGGAGAGTTCCAGGCCGACATAAAGCAACCGGCGGGAACGCTGTGCCAATTGCTCCAGCACCCAGGGGATATCCTCGGCGGGCAGATGTTCGAGCAGATGAGTGACGGCTACGCTATCTAGGGGCGTCAGTTCATCGGCTGGGCTTGTCTGCAGCTCGCTGATGAGCTCAGCCGGTGTGCAGGTCCGGTAACAGGCGGCAGGCAGAGGCGGATTGTCCGCATGTTGCGCCGGACGACACCAGAGCAGCGCTTGCAGGGAGAGATATTCAGCCGTATCGCGAGCGGTCCTGCCAGGAGAAAAGGCAGCGCTCGATAGCGCTTGTAACGTGCTCAGAGCACCTTCGAACCAGGGGCTGGGCGTCGCGGCGCTGAAAGGACCATAGCCCTGAACATCGGCTTCGCGCTCAAGACCGAACCAGATATCCGCCAGGGGGTGGGGCTGATAGGAGTATCGATCCGGCATCGGCTGCCAGGGCTGCTGATGCAGCGCCGTAAAGTGCAACAGGCGTGGTGTCTGATCGGCATACTCTTCATCGCGGGTATTCCAGCTGGCATCAAGCGGCGCCCAGAGCCCGGTTATATGCTCGACATGATGCAAAAGGTTCTGCTTGCTATAGCGTCTGGCCGTATCCTGATTCCAGTAATGCGCCATGCGCTCACAGTCGAGCAGCATGACGGATGTTTCCTCGGGGGAGAGCGCAAGATAACCATGCCCGCCCATCGGCAGATCGAAGAGGCGGGCAGGGTCCTCCAGATAAATCTGACCGACATCATTGTAGATGGCGCGCCCCTGACCTTCTGCCAGTGTCGGGATGGCATAGCGGTAATTGGTAAATCCGGTGCGCCAGTGGTGGCGATCAAACCCCGCCATGTTCTTCAGCAGGTAAATGCGATATTCCCGCTGCGGATCGCGAACCTTTTCGATGGAGAACAGGAAGATGCGCTGAGCACGCACCTGAGCCGTTTCGCTGCCGACATAAATATGAACCGGCGGCCGCCGCTCGCCAACGGGTTCCAGAACCGGCAGTACCACGCAGTGAGGCATGTGAGGGGTGGTAGCGCGTTCGACGTGGATCGGGCGCGAGGCAATCGAAGAGGTAGGCAATCTTGTCACATGGGTGTCCGGTCGCATTGCCGCCATGGTGCCCGGGAAATTTTAAGGTGGTGTTAAATGCTTTCCTTGATTGCAGACGAGGGAGATGTTGCGCCTTGCCAGGGTCGGCTCGATGTGGTGCCGACCCTCGATGGCATCGGGCGCGTCAGGCAGCGCGCCGGAACCAGTTTTTGACCGTTTTGGTGAACTGCTTGAGTGGTCGCGCATCGCGGATAACCACAATCATGACCTTGCGATAGTACTCCGGCGGGCAGGTGATCTCGCGAACGCCATGCCATGAATTGCCCCGACGGGTAAACAGAAAGCTCTGGTTTCCCATGGCAATTGATTCGATCTCTTCGTCGAACTCCTCGAATTCGGGCGCGCTTCGGGTCTTGAAGCGTCCGTGATCGTCCAGCACCACCGTCTGGCCACCCCATTCCGGTCGCCAATCCTCCTCCGTATTGAAGTAGAAGATATGCGAGCCCAGCTTCCAGTTGGCATCACAGTGTGGCGAGACCGAACAGCTGGCCGGCGTGTAATGCCAATGACACTTCAGTGTGAAGTGGTTCGTGTTCAGCATCCGCGCCAGGAAACGCCGATACTCGGGGCCATGCAGTTCTTCCATGAAGGCCTGCCAATGGGGTGACAGGGGCATACCGGGTTCGTAATCCAGCGACAGTCGGTCATGTGGCTTCTGTCCGTGCTGGCGCGTCTTGCCGAAGATGCGGTCAAAACGCTCCGCTTCCGGCAGGCTTTCCCTGAGTGCCCTGAATCCTTCATCGGTCAGCAGACCCGCCGGGTTGGCCCAGGGGTAAGGGTGCCGATTCAGGAAGGCCCGTTCATCCATCTTCTCCAGGGCCTCGAAATCGAGATAGCTCATCGTTGAAACCTGATCTGACGTCGGATTGGTTGGCTCGATCATCCGGCCTGCGCCCTGCGAAATCAACCTCGTCTGAACTATCAACGCCATTGGATCTGGCCGGGTAAGCGGATAGTGTCACCCAGTCGAAATTTAAGATAGCCATAATGTGAAGGTGTCATCGTATTGCGCTCGTCTATCCCGCTATACGGCACTATGCTGCCCTCATCCTATACATGCAGTGACGCGTCCATGGCTTTCGAGTATCGCGATAACGACAGTCCTGCGGACGTCGTCTGGAATACCGGCAGTGTCACGCCGGAAATGCGCAGCCGTCTCAAGCCGCATGCAGGACACTGTATCTGGCTGACCGGCCTTTCCGGATCGGGCAAATCGACCCTGGCCAATGCCCTGGAGGTCGAGCTCAACCGACGTGGCTGTCACACCATGCTGCTGGACGGTGACAATATTCGCCACGGATTGTGTCGTGACCTTGGCATGAGTCAGTCCGATCGCAGCGAAAACATTCGTCGTATCGGCGAGGTGGCGCATCTGTTCGTGGAATCCGGCCTGATTGTCATCACCGCCTTCATCTCTCCTTTCGCCAGTGATCGGCAACAGGCCCGTTCGCTGTTTCGATCCGGTGAGTTCCATGAGGTGTTTGTCGATACCCCGCTCGGACTCTGCGAGAAGCGCGATCCCAAGGGGCTGTATCGCCGGGCCCGGGCCGGGGAGATCCATGACTTCACCGGCATTGACAGCCCCTATGAACCGCCGATGCATCCGGAGTTGACCCTGCTTGCCGAGGACAGTCAGCAGCGTCATATCGAGCAATTGCTGGCGCTTTGCCTGTCCGCCGAAGCGGAGATCGCTAACGAGCCCGAGGCTGGCCAGGCACAATGAATTCATGAAAACAATGGCGCTTCGGCCGAGGGAGTCGACAGATATTCCCTGTCATGACAGTTACAACAGGAGCAGGCATGACCGTTGAAACGAGCCTGACCGAACACGAGACTCAGCGGGCAGTTGTGGTCATTGGTGCCGGTCGTAGTGGCACCAGCACCCTGACCCGGGGCGTGCAGTCGCTGGGTGTCGAGCTGGGCAACCGACTCAAGCGTGGTACTTCCAAGAACCCCAAGGGGTTTTTCGAAGATGAGGATCTGTTGTCGATCAACAAGCGACTGCATTACGAGTTCGGGCTGCAGGGGACCGGTACCAGCCTGCGTCCCATCGAAGAACAGGAGTGGCAGACCCGGCAATGGCGTTCCTTGCATGACGAGGCTGTCCGGGTCATCCGGGGGCGTTTCGGTAATGCGCCACTATGGGGCTTCAAGTCCGGGGGTGTCATGCGTTTGCTGCCTTTCTGGGAGCAGGTCTTCGACACGCTGGGCGTCGAGGTGAGCTATGTGATCGCGGCGCGTCATCCGCTATCCGTGGCTCGTTCGCGCGCCAAGCTCAGCGAAGTACGCGGCCGTCAGGAAAAAAGCGATCTGGAGTGCCTGATCCGGGTCGTGCCCTATTTTCACCTGCTGCGCAGTCACCGGTTCACGGCCGTCGATTACGATCAGCTGATGAGCGAACCGGAACAACAGATGTATCGACTGGCCGAACGACTCTCCCTGCCGATCACGGCAGAGGTCGAGCGTGAAATCGGCGTGTTTGGAAAGGAGTTCGTCAGCCCCGAACTGCGGCATCATCAGGGGGAAGACCCGGATGCTCGTGCGCGCCTCAATCCATTGATTGATCAGGTCTGGCAGTGGCTGGAAGGCCTGTCCAGCGACCGGATCACGACCGATGATCCCGAACTCTGGCGTGACATGGCGCGCCTGCGTGATGAGTTTCTGGCGATGGGGCCGGCGCTGCGTCATATCGATTATCTTGAAAGACGTCTGGCGTCTCCGGTCTCGAAGCTGCGCTGGTTCGGGCGGGGGCGCCGTCCCAATCGTGGTGCCGCCTGAATGGCCGATTCCGATACTGCACAATCCTTGCGAGGCGGGCTGACAGCCAAGCGAGTCGAGCGTGGCCGTCGTCTGGCCGGTGAGCTCACGCGTGGGGCCGGATGGGGCCTGCGCGGTGGGTGGCATTTATTGCAGGGCCATCATGGTGCGGCGCTCGCTGAAGCCGCCCGGATCGTGCGAGGTGTTCAGCCCGCCCGGGAGTCGATGCGTACCTACCAGCTGGTAGATCGTTTGCTGTCACGCAGTGGGTCAGCGCTGGCTGACTGGCGACCGGATGAGCAGTCGCCACAGCGATTCGTGTTCTTTGTCGGCTATAGCCGCAGCGGTCACTCACTGGTCGGTTCGCTGCTGGATGCCCATCCCTCCGTGGTCATTGCCCATGAGATGCATGCCCTCAAGCATCTCTACCGGGGCTACCCATTTGACCAGGTGGTCAGGGCGATCAAACTCAATGCCATGCTGTTCGATTATCTCGGTCGTGAATATACCGGCTACGACTATCAGGTGCCGGGCCAGTCGCAGGGGCGTTACGAGCAGTTGGCTGTAGTCGGTGACAAGAAGGGGAATGGCACTCTGCGACTGCTGCGCCGGTATCCGGAGCTGATCGATCGGCTGGATACGTTATTGCCAATGCCTTTCGAGTTCATCCATGTCATCCGCAACCCATGGGACAACATCGCCACTCGGGCGCGGCGTACGAATACCTCGCTTGAATCTGCAGCGCGGGGTTATCTGGCCAATACTGATCTGATGGCTCGACTGAAAGCCCGCTATCCCGATCAGGTAAGGGATGTCTATCTCGATGACCTGATCCATGATCCCCGGCAGACGCTGTCCACCCTGCTCGAAGCGCTGGGATGCACGCCGGTGACCGAATCGTATCTGGATGCGTGTGCGTCGATCGTGTTTCGCAAGCCCAGTCGCACTGGTGCTCAGGTGAGCTGGCCCGCTGCGCTGACACGTGAGGTGGAGGCTTCGCTGGCACGTCACGATTTTCTTCAGCGCTTTGCCGAAGCCTCCTATGCGCCGGCACGGCGTCAGTCACAAGGCCATGGGGTCGATTCTTGAACGCTCCCTCCGAGACTGGAATGGCTCGTCCGGCGCATATCGCCATGCTGATGGGAGCGCTACCGCTGGGGTCGCGGGAAAGAATGATGGTCAGCGTAGCGCAAGCCCTGATGGCGGCCGGGCATCGAGTGGATCTGCTGGTGCCGGGCAGTAGCCCGCATTGGCGCGACGCTGTACCCGAGGGCGCCCGATTGATCGAGTTGGGCCGGGGCTGGGTGGATCGCCTGCGTAACAAGCAGCGCCTGGTGGTCTGTGTACCGCTGCTCGCCCTTTATCTGCGTCGCGAGCAACCGGACGTCCTGTTCACCATGTCCATTCCACCCAATCTGGCGGGTCTGGCGGCCAAACGGTTGTCGGGGTCGAGGGTGCCGGTCTTGATTCGTCAGAGTAACGTGGTGCACCTGGCCTCAAGCGAGGCGTATCGCAGTGTCCGTTTTCGTCGGCGCGACCGAATGATTCCCTGGCTTTATCCCTCCGCTGCTGGTGCCATTGCGGTATCTCATGGGGTGGCGGATAACCTGCAGCAGGTGGCGTCGCTGCCGGCCGAGCGCATCCGGGTCATTTACAATCAGATTGTCGGCCCGGAGCTCCATCAGCGCGCGGCCGAACCGGTTGAGTGTGCCTGGCTGACGACGCACGAGACACCTGTATTGCTGGCCGTGGGGCGATTGGTCACCAAAAAGGACTATCCCACCCTGCTACGTGCACTGGCAGAATTGCGCCAGCGCTGCGGGGATGTGCGGCTGATCATACTGGGCGAAGGCGAGCAGCGCGAAGCGCTTGAAACCCTGCGTACCGAGCTCGGCCTTGAGCAGGCCGTGGCTCTTCCGGGCAGGGTGGAGAATCCCTTCGCGTGGATGGCCCGGGCCGATATGCTGGTGCTCTCATCAATCTCCGAAGGCATGCCCAGTGTTCTGATCGAGGCACTGGCCTGCGGCTGTCCGGTGGTTGCCACCGACTGCCCGGCGGGGCCGGCGGAGATTCTGGAGCATGGGCGCTATGGTCGATTGGTGCCGGTAGGGGATATACAGGCACTGACCGATGCCATTGAATCCACTCTGAGCGAGCCGATCGATCGCTCTCGGCTGGCACAGCGAGCCGATGATTTTTCCGTTGGCGGGGCGATCAGCCACTATCAGCAGGCATTACTGGAAGCAGCAGCCGGCGGCCGCCAAGACTGAACAACGCCTGGAGTCCGCCGCAAACATGCCGAAAGTGACGGTACTGATTCCTGTCTGGAATCGAGAACGCTACCTGGCAGCTGCCATTGACAGTGTGCTGGCACAGACCTTCGAGGATTTTGAGCTGCTGATCATCGACGACGGTTCGACTGATCGCTCGCTCGGTATTGCCCGGAGCTATGCCGACTCCAGAATACGGATTGTCTGTAATGAGACCAATCTCGGGAATACGGCTACTCGCAACCGGGGTCTGGCGCTGGCACGTGGCCAATATCTGGCCCTGCTGGACAGTGATGATGTGGCGATGCCGCAACGTCTGGCGCATCAGGTGGCCTTTCTCGAAGCACAGCCGTCGTATGCTCTGATCGGCACGACCAAGTCGTTGATCGATGCCAATGGACGAGCGATCACGAAGCGTAAACGCTGGCAGCGAGCGCAAAACGCGGAGGATATTTACGCTCAGCTGCTGTTTCGTTGCTGTATCTCTCAGCCCACGGTCATGGGGCGAACCGATATTCTGCAGCGCTATCGCTACGATGAATCACTGATGACCAGTCAGGATTTCGATCTGTTCATTCGGCTGGCCCGTGACTATCCCCTTTACAATCTGGGCGAACCGCTTGTCGCGGTGCGTCGTCACGATGAGCGCATCAGCGGGCAACATGAGCGGGTGGCCCACTATCAGCATCGTATTCTGCACGATCAGCTGGTTCACTTCGGTCTGACACCGACTCGTCAGGACGTGGAGCGTCATTTTTTGATATCACGCCCTCGAAGCTGGCATAAGCCTGATGCGTCATACATGAACTGGGCTCGGGAATGGCTGGCGATGCTGAGGCAACAGAATCGGCGCAATGGCGTCTATGACCCTGCGGCGCTGGATCGTGTTCTGGCGCGTTATTGGCTGACACTGGGACGCCATGCCGGCTGGTCTCCCATGTGCCAGATCCGAATGACGCTCGGGTCCCCGCCGTTACGGACTGCCACCGGTGCGCTGGGACGCCAGCTTGCAGGAGGCGAATGGTCTCGAGTGATGCGCATGATAAAAGGGGAGTAGCACAGGCGTGACGGTAGTGGATAAGGGACAGCGCATCGCGGTTCTCACTCGAGGGGTAACCGGTGGTGGTGTACAGCGTCGGATGCTGACGCTGGCCGAAACCCTGGTCGAACAGGGATATCAGGTGGATCTGTTGGTGCGTGCTCGCAAGCATCACCGTTCGAACGACGATATCGTTGGGGATGTCTCGGCGCTACCGTCGGGAGTGCGACTGATCAGACTGAGCCCGGGGTCACGTCTGCAGGCGCACTGGCAGCTGGTGCGAATGGATCCGCGTGGCGTCGGGGTGTTGTTGCGTCCGGTATTAATGCCCCTTGCGCCCAGCTCGGTCACGCTCTATCTGCCGGCGCTTGTCCATTATCTGCGCGAGGACAACCCCGACGGCCTGGTTGCGGCGACTACCTATCTCAATCTGATCGCTGTCTGGGCGGTTCGGGCGACCGGGCTTGAATGCCGCGTACTGCTCAGCGAGCGCGATGACCTGTCCCATCTGGTGTCACGAGATGGCAAGCGTAACAAGTGGCGCTGGCGATATGTGGGACATGTGATCCAGCGCTACTATCCATGGGCCAATGCCATCGTGGCAGTTTCCCGAGGGGTACGTACTGCGCTGACCGAGGTCAGCGGACTCTCGGAATCACAGGTCGAGGTGGTCGATAACCCGGTGATCGACAGACATTTCAACACCCAGGCCGAGATGCATGTCGAACATCCCTGGCTCATCGGGGAAAAGCGGATCCCGGTGATAGTGGCGGCTGGCAGGCTGGTCGCCAAAAAGGATTTTGGCACGCTGCTTGAAGCCATGAAACTGTTACGTCAGCGTCGAGAAGTGCGGTTGCTCCTGCTGGGGGAGGGGCCGGAGCGAAATGCCCTGGAACAGCAACGTGAAAGACTCGGTCTTGCGGACTGTGTGGATATGCCCGGCTTTGTTACCCATCCCGTAGCCCTGTTTCGCCGGGCGAGCCTGTTCGTTCTATCGTCACAACGTGAAGGGCTGCCCGGTGTTCTGATCGAGGCCATGGCGTGCGGTTGTCCGGTGGTCAGTACCGATTGCCCCAGTGGCCCGGCAGAGATTCTGGAAAACGGCAGGCTGGGCAGGCTGGTACCCCCGGGTGATGCGCAGGCACTGGCAGAGGCCTGTGCCGATACACTGGCGGCGCCGCTGCCGGCTGAGCAGTTGATTGCTCACACGCGACATTTTACCGCCGAACGTACCACTCAGCGTTATCTGGCATTACTGGGATTGTCGGATTGAGCGCCAGTGGTCGCTGACATTCGGTTGTGAGCGTAAATGACAACAATAGCGGGACAGGGGAAACAGGAATGGACGGCGAGGGTCGTCGTGTTCGACATGTTGCGCTCTTTGTGCAGGCGCTTTCCGGTGGTGGGGTTCAGCGGGTTCTGCTGACCATGGCCAGAGCGTTGCTGGCGCGCGGCTATCGAGTGGATCTGCTGGTCACCCGAGCTGAAGGCCTGCTGGCTGATCAGGTGCCCACGGGGGTTCAATTGATTGAGCTCGGCCAGGTGTCGGCGCCAATGACCCGATGGCTGATATTCCGAGCGGATCCGCTCGGTGTTACGGCGTTGGCAAGGCCTCTGATTTTGCCGCGACGTAATGGTGAAGCCATCGGGTCGCTTGCTGCTCTGGCGCAATATCTGCGCCAGTATTCGCCTGATGTGCTGTTTTCTGCCCGGGTCAATGCCAATCTTGCAGCCCTGCTGGCGGCGCGACTGGCCGGCGCATCAACGGCTGTTGTTGTCAGTGAGCGCGGCAGCTTCGAGGAAAAAGTGGCGTACTCACCCCGCTGGCGCTGGCGCTATGTAGTACCAGCCATTCGTCGGCTCTATCGAGAGGCGGCTGCCATCGTTGCGGTTTCGGAAGGAACGGCAGAGAGCTTCGTAAGCACAACCGGCATGAAGCGGGAAAAGCTGCAGGTTATTCACAATCCTGTTGTCGATGCTTCCCTGAGCGAACGCATGCAGAACGATCCGGGCCACCCCTGGCTGGTATCGCCCCATTCGGTGCCGGTATTGCTGGCGGTCGGTCGTCTGGAAAAGCGCAAGGGGGTCGATCTGCTGTTGACGGTACTGGCGCGAGTGCGTGAGCAGCGGGACGTTCGCCTGATCGTACTGGGAGAAGGCGAGATGCGCGCCACTCTGGAGCGTCAGATCGACGAGCTGGGACTTGCCGGGCACGTGGATCTGGTGGGCTGGCAGGATAATCCTTTTGCCTGGATGTATCGGGCCGATCTGTTCGTGCTGCCCTCCGATTATGAAGGGCTGCCGGGCGTGCTGATCCAGGCTCTGGCCTGCGGATGCCCTGTGGTCAGCACGGATTGCCCTGATGGACCGCGAGAAATCCTCGAGGATGGGCGTTATGGCCGGCTGGTGCCGGTACGTGATCCTGCCGCACTGGCTGATGCCATTCTGGAGACGTTGGCGAGACCGCCAAAGAGTGCTCTGCTGATAAAACGTGGACAGTACTTCACCATATCAAGCGCTATGGATAAGTTTGAAATCCTGTTTGATCAGATATCATGCCATCGTGCTAATAATCGATAAAACTGGCTTCTAGCCAGCCGGGACTGTTAGAGCAACCCAATGAGGTTTCATGAAACATATTGCACTTTATCTGCCCAGCCTCGCTGGCGGTGGCATGGAGCGCTCTCTTCTGAATCTTGGCGAGGGGATGCTGGCAATGGGCTATCAGGTAGATATTGTTGTTAATCGTCTCCGCGGAGAATACCTGAGTAGCCTGCCATCCGGTCTGAACGTGCTGGAGCTCAACGCAGGTAATATTGCAGGTTCTTTCATTCTGGCATTAAGGGCCGACAGTCGGCTGCTATATGAATGTTGCCGTTTAGGTACGTTCATGTTGAACGCGAAAAAGAAAATGAAGTATCTGTCAGGGTTGGTAGATTATTTGCGTGAGAAACAACCGTTCGCGCTCATTTCTGCCGGGGAGTTATGTAACCTCATGGCCGTATGGGCCAGGCAGGTAGCCAATACGAATACCAGGATTATAGTTTCCCAACGCAATATGCTTTCCAAGCCCATTGCGGCAAGAACGAGCAGCCATGCCAGATGGCGTCATATGGCGCGTTTCATCGAATATACTTATCCTGGTGCTGATGCTGTAGTAACAGTTTCAAAAGGTGTGGCCGAGGATTTATCTGTAACAGCGAAGGTGGATAGTGATGCTATTACCACTATCTATAATCCTGTGGTTACTTCATCATTGGCAGGCCGCGCTAATGAATCTGTAGCCCATCCATGGTTGCAGGTCGGTGATGGAGTGCCGACCATTGTGGCAGCGGGGCGTTTAAGAGCCCAAAAGAACTTTTCTCTACTGCTGAATGCTTTTGCTCTTTTAAGACATCATCGACCAGCTCGTTTAATAATCATGGGTGAAGGAGAAGAGCGTTCCAGTCTTGAAGCGCTAAGTCATGAGCTGGAAATCAGTGATTGTGTTGATATGCCAGGGTTTTCAGATAATCCCTATGCTGTTTTTTCCAGAGCTGATCTTTTTGTCTTTTCTTCCGCTTATGAAGGATTGGGAAATGTATTGATTGAAGCTCTAGCCTGTGGTTGCCCCGTGGTTAGTACGGATTGTCCCAGCGGCCCGGCAGAAATTTTGGAAGAAGGTCGTTATGGTTTACTGGTGCCGGTGGGAAATGTCGAAGCGTTAGCCGAAGCTATGTCATTAACCCTCGATAATCCACTACCTGCGGAGACGCTGAAACGCCGAGCTGCAGAGTTTAGTCTTGAAAGTAGTCTGAATCTTTATCTTGGATTGACAGATAGGGCAGTAACACCTGTTTTTGAAAAGCATGCTGTATATACGGTAGGCGAGTGAGGGTGCTTGCCAATTTGCCTGAGATTATCTGATTAACCGACTTGCCCTGTCTGCATTGAAGGAATACAGCCAGGGCGTCCCATTACATCAGATAGTGCCATAATCCCTGTCAGGCCGGGGCTTCGCTGGTTTCCGGCTTTTCCACTCGCGCCAGCTGTCCCTGTTCCAGTCGATAGACAATGTCCGCGGCCTGGACGAGGGCCGGCTGGTGAGATACGGCAACGATGGTCAGTTGATCGCCCAGCCCCTTGAGGGTTTGGCTGATAGCGGCTTCGGAAACCGGATCGAGTGCGCTGGTGGCTTCGTCGAGAATCAGCAGCCGGGGCTGGTGAGCCAGCGCACGTGCAATCACGATGCGCTGGCGCTGCCCACCCGAGAGCCGATTGCCGCGCTCGCCCACCGAATCGTGTATGCCCTTGTCCATCCGACTGACGAAGTCCCAGGCCTCGGCCTGACGCAATGCCCGCTCGGCATCCTCTTCGGTGAGCGAGGGGTCACCGAGGGTGACGTTGGCCAGTACACTGTCATGCAGTAGCAGGGTTTCCTGCGGGACATAACCGATCATCTTGCGCCAGGCGATCCGATCAATTTCGGAAGTAGGTACGCCATCGATGTGAACATTGCCCTGGGTCGGTTCCAGCAGCATGCACAACAGATCAAGCAGGGTGGTCTTGCCGGCGCCGGAGGGACCAATGATAGTGACGAAAGAACCGGCCGGGATGGTCAGATCGGTCTGTCCGAGGATGGCATGCTCGCCATAATGAAAGCGCACGTCCCGGAAGGTAATCTCATGCTCCAGGGTGGGAAAGCGGGTGCCTCCCGTCGGCTCCGCATTGTCCTGAGCAGCCTGCACGACATCCTTGAGCGCCCAGTAGGCACTCTCCTGGGTCTGCATCTGCTGGTAGCGGCGCTGAAGCTGATTGAGCTGCATGACGACTCGTGCCAGCAGGAACACCATGACCATGACCGAAGGTAGTGACTGCCCCCAGACCACCAGGGCCAGATAAAGTCCGATGGCAATGAACAGGGTCATGATCGGTTCCTGCACGGCCTGCATGGTCTCGCGTGCCATCACCTGACGTTCCATGGCGCGATTGAGACGCCGTGTCTGGCGGCGCAACAGGGTGTCGGCGACGTCATAGCGTGCCATTGCCTTGAGCGGTTTGACGGAGGCCATGGTGTCGGTCAGGCGCGAGAGGATATCGCGCATCAGCCGGGTCTGTTGTTTGCCGGCACGCCGGGCGGCGGCCACCAGACGATAAAGGCCGATCGACATGCAGAGCCCCAGCGCCAGAGAGGCCAGCGTGGCCTGCCAGCTGATCATCATGGCGACGATGACGTAGACCAGCACCTGAATGGCAATGGAAATCAGCGTGGCACAGTATTGATAGCCTGTGGCGGCGCGATTGGCTTCAGTGGCCACCGAATTGGCAATGCTGCCAGCCGGCTGGCGCAGGTAGTGCTCCCAGCGACTGGAGAGCAGGGACTGAATCAGTTCCAGTCGCAGATCGGTAGCAACCCGGGCGACGGCATAGCCGACCTGACGATTGGCCAGCAGGACCAGGGCGCTCTTGAGCGTCATGCCGATCACGATGACGGTCAGAATCACGCCAATGGTGGTCGGCAGGCCTATGGCGTTCATGGTATCGATGACCCGAGTGGAAAAACCATCGGTATCATGACTGTCACCCAGTGCCACGCTCAGCAGGGGAAGCACTGTGGTCAGGCCAATCCCCTCGGCCACGCCTGCAAACAGCAAGCAGATCAGCATGACGGCAGTGCGTCGGGGGTAGAGTCGAAAAAAGGCGAGCAGCAGTTTCATTGCGAAGGCCCCGGGCAGGCCGGTATTAACCGGCCTGCGTATCGAGTGTTATGCCGAATTGGAAGGATCGAGGATCGGACTCAGCGTGGCAAAGGCGCCCAGAATGCTGTCGACCTGTTCGTCACTGTGCGCAGCGCTGAGACTGATGCGCATCAGGGCCCGACCGTTGGGAGAAGCCGGTGGCAGCATCATGTTGACGTAAACACCGTGCTCGATCAGGGCATGCCAGAAGGCGATGGCCTGACGGGGCGAGTCGACCAGTGCTGCGACCACTGGCCCCGGAGTCGGTCCAAGCTCGAATCCCTGCTCGTGGAGCCCGGCATAGAGGCGCTCGGCATTGCGCCAGAGCTGATCACGCAGTGCCGGGCGCTGCGCCACAATGGCCAGCGCCTGGCGAACCGACGCGATAGTTGCCGGCGAGGGGGAGGCCGTGAAGATATAGGGACGGCTATCAAACCGCACCAGCTCCAGCTCGGGATGACGGCTGACAGCAAAGCCACCGATAGCCCCCAGACTCTTGCTGAAGGTCCCGACGATGAAATCGACGTCTGCCTCGACCCCTGTGGCTTCGGCCAGCCCTCGGCCGGTAGCCCCCATCACGCCCATGGAATGAGCTTCATCCACCAGCAGATAGCCCCCACGACGTCGCTTGACCTCGGCAATCTCCGCCAGCGGGGCGCTGTCGCCCAGCATGCTGTAAATGCCCTCGACAATGATCAGGGTATTGTCGAGCCCTTCCTCACGACGATCGGCAAGCCTGCGCAGGCGTTTGTCGAGATCAGAGGCATCATTGTGACGAAAGCGGATAACGTCGGCACCGGCCATGCGGCAGGCATCGTAGATGCTGGCATGACAGTCGGCATCGAGCACTACGCTGTCGCCCGGGCCGATCAGAGAGCTGATCAGTCCGAGGTTGGCCATGTAACCGGTTGAGAACACCATCGCCGATGGCATGCCATAGAACTCGGCCAGCTCTTCTTCCAACTGGCGATGGCTGCCATAGCTGCCATTGGCCATGCGCGAGCCGGTAGTACCGGTACCTGCTTCATCCAGCGCCCGATGAGCAGCAGCGATGCAGTCCGGGTCAAAGGTCAGACCCAGATAATTGTTGGTGCCGGCCAGAATGACCTTATGCTGGCCGATCCGGCCCAGGGTGGGTGAATAAACTTCATCAATGCGCGTGCCCAGCGGGCTGGGGTCGCTGTCGAGTGCCAATGAGCCACGGGCATCGCGCAATCTGTCAAACTTGTCGAAAAGACTCATTCGCCACTCTCGATCTTCACGATGACATCGGCCAACTGGCGGGGTGTACGTACATCGGTGATCAGATTGATCGGCACCGAGATGTCGAACTCGTCCTCGATATCAAGCAGCAGGTCCATCACATTGACCGAGTCCAGGCCAAGTTCATTGACCAGATCGGCGTCGGCGTGCAGTTCTCCACTTTCCGAGCTGAAACGCTCCAGATGCTGCATCAGTCGCTCGAGTATCTGTTCGTGTCGCGTCATGGCGTTGCCTGTTGAGTTTGGGCTCGATGTCGATCGGAATTCGGCAGCAACGTGCCGGAATATCGGTTAATGTCCTCGGTCGCGCCAGAGGGCCGGATCGGCCAGAGCACGTTCGAGGGTAATGGTCGGCTGCCAGTTCAGTGCTGTTGCAAGCGCCGTATTATCGCAGCGCCAATCCGGATGACGCAGCTCATTGACCTTGCCGGGGGTCAGCATGGGCGTTCGACCGGTGCGGCGTGCCAGTGCAAGATTACAATGTGCCAGCGCACGCAGCAGCGCTTCGGGCAATGGCAGTGAAAATACCCGCCCTCGGCGAATTCGGGCCGCAATGGCGGCGATCTGCGGCCAAGTGTAACCATCCGGCGTGCCATCGTGAAGTTCGAACGGTCCTGGGCCGATGGCAGGTGTTTCGAGCCATGCCCGGATCGCTGCTACCAGATCATCGACATGAAGTACGGCCAGATGGCCCTGTGGCGCGCCGGCTATCGGCATCAGGCCACGCAGCATGGTGTCGAAAAGGGGACGCAATTCGCGATCACCAGGCCCATAGACAGCCGGTGGGCGAAAGATGGTAATGCCTGGTGCACCGGTGTCATCGAGCTGCTGCTCTGCTTCTCGCTTGGAGCGGGCATACCAGGAGAGCGCCGGTTCACGTGCGGCCAGTGAAGAGAGCAGCAGCAGATGAGCGCAACCTTCGCTGCGAGCAGCCTCGAACACTTCTCGGGTCCCGGTGACATTGATCGCACGAAAGGTCTCGTAGTCGGCGCCGCGTACTGCGCCAGCACAGTGGATGACGCAATCGGCACCCGCCACGAGACGTTTTAACGCCTGCCGATCCTGAAGATCGCCTCTGATCCACTCGGTTGCTTCATTGGCACCACGCTCATGACGGGTCAGTGCCCGCACCCTGTGTCCATCCCGTTCGAGAACCGGACGCAAGGCGCTGCCGATAAACCCGGTCGCGCCGGTGAGGGCAATACACGTCAAGAGGATGCGGCCGCACTGGGGGTGGAGACAGCATCCATGGCTTCACGCAGTTGCGCTGCGTACTGGCGGCGCGCCTGGCTGCGCGAAATCTTGCCTGATGAAGTGCGAGGCAGCGTGCGTGGTGGCAGCAACGACACCGTGCAGCGCACGCCGAATTCACTGCGAATACCGGCTGACAGCTCCTTGATCAGTGCCGCGCGCGCCCGTTCATCGCTGAGAGTGGTCTGTAGCAGCACGACCACGTCTACCTCACTCTCTTCCGGCGGGGCCGACATGGCAGTGAGTTCGCCACGGTTGACGCCGGCCATCTGTGAAGCAAGTGCCTCGATATCCTGCGGCCAGATATTACGGCCATTGATAATGATCAGGTCCTTGTGGCGCCCGGTGACGTGCAACCCCTGACTGGTGAGATATCCCAGATCGCCGGTATCGAACCAACCGTCATCACCCAGTACCCGACGGGTCTGCTCATGATCATGGAAATAGCCGCTCATCAGGCTGGGACCACGAATGGTGACTCTGCCCACATGACGCTCGGGTAGCGGGTGGCCGTCGCCGTCACGAATGGAGATATCGTGACCCGGGAGCGGGTGACCGCAGTTGACGAAGCTGGTGGTGTTCAGACCAGCGACCCTGTCGTCATCAAGCGGTCGGGCTTCCCCGTGTTGCTCAAGCACATCACGGTCGACACGATCCAGCGATAGACCAATACCCAGTGGCGCGAAACTGACGGCCAGAGAGTTTTCCGCCATGCCATAGCTGGGTAGAAAGGCGCGACGATCGAATCCGGCAGCGGCGAAGTGTTCGGCAAAGCTGTCCAGCACATCCGGTAGTACCGGCTCTGCACCCACACCGGCAACGCGCCAGGCAGAAAGATCGAGGCGGTCGATATCGCTGCCGTGCAGGCGTCGAGTACACAAGTCGTAGCCGAACGGAGGTGCGAAGGCGATACTGCCCCGATTGCGGGTCATCAGTGTGAGCCACAGGCGAGGGCGCATGGCGAATTCGCGTGGGCCGAGATAGTCAACCGATAGCTGCGAGGCCATGGGCCCGAGCACGAAGCCGACCAGCCCCATGTCGTGATAGAAGGGCAGCCAGGAGACACATCGATCCTGAGGACGTACAGCCAGCCCGGAAGCCAGGATGGCGCGCAGATTGGCCATGATGGCGTGCTGGCGGATCTCGACTCCGCGTGGAAACCCGGTACTGCCGGAAGTGTACTGAAGGTAGGCAATTTCATCGGGGCCAGAGGGTTCCAGCACCATGTCTTCCGGGTTCGGTAATGCCCGTAAGGCATCGATATCACCATGAAAGGCCAGGGTATCGACCGAGGGGATTTCTTCGATATAGCGCACCATATGCGAGGGCGCAATAGCGACCCGAGCCCCGCAGCTTTCAATCAGCCGTTCCAGTCGGGCGACGTAGCGTTCGTGACCGCCGATACTCATCGGGATCGGCATGGGAACAGGTACCAGTCCGGCATACTGACATCCGAAAAACACCTCCATGAAGGCGGGATCGGTATCAGCAATCACGGCGACCCGGTCACCCCGTTCCAGGCCCAGCGACATCAGACGTCGTGCTGCCTCAATGGCGCGGCGACGCACCTCGACATATCCCAGCGGTGCCAGTAAACGGCCCCGGTTATCGTGAAAGTTGAAGCCGGTGCAGCCTTCGGCAGCATAGTCCAGTGCCTCGGGCAGTGTTGCAAAATCGGCAAGACGCTGGGGCTTGCTGTTAAAGGTAGGTGTCGCTGTGATACATAATTCGGTCATCAACAATGTCATCCTGTTGAAGGAGCGTACACCGGCAACCATTCCCGATTCGTGTACCCGCTCCGAAGGCCCTGGGTCGATCCGCCACTGGCTGGCAATTCCGGCAGATGATCCGGCTCTCCTGGCGAAACGATTGATACTGTATTCCCCGGCTCGCCCTGGAGCCGGGAAATGCGATGAAACAGCGAATGATTTATCCGGAAGGATGCGGCCAGGCAGCGCTGATGGTTTCGAACAGGAACTGCTGGGTAGTTTCATCGGTTTCGGTGGCCTGGCCCAGTTGGGGTGGGCCGGGCCAGCCCGGGTCGGCGAAGGTGACGCCTGAAAATTCGCGTGCCTGAGCGTAGCGGGGAATTACATGAAAATGGACCTGCGGATCAACCATCATCAGCATCAGATAGTTCAGCTTGTCATGATCGAAGGCATTGCGCAGTGCACTTTCGAGTTCCGCGGTTACGATGGCCAGTTCACTGAAAGCGGCAGCAGGCAGGGCGGAGAATTCGGTCTGAGGGCCTCGAGCCACCAGAACCAGTGACCCAAGTGTTGCCTGAGCCGGACGCAGCAGTACGCTCCAGTGTTCGTACTCCCTGATGACACTGGCAGGCGCTCCGAATTTTCGCAGCGTCTGATGAAGCTCTGAAGAATCGCTGCTCATCACCTTTCAATTCCGTTGATCAGGTCGATTACCGGACGAGGTGGCTATTATTACCCGTCCAGGACTTAAGGTTTTCTGAAAGCATATGGTAAATCGGGTCAGCTTGCATCCGCACCCGCCACGGGCTGCCGGGATGCGCAGGCTCGCATGAACGCGCTATGCTGTCACACCTGCCGATGTGGCATCTGAAAGCCGCCAATCAGTCAACAGGACATTGTACCGTGAGTTCTTGCCTTTCGTCATTGTGTGTCGCACAGCGAAATTGCCCAGCGTTGCCGAAAATTACCCTGGTATACCCGGCGCAGGCAGGCGCACCCGGCTGGAGTCGACCATGAACGCGACGAACGACCCGGAGACATCCTCTGTCGAGGCAATAGTGCTGGCCGCCGATCGGGGAGCCTGTGATCCGGTAGCGCTTGATGCCGGGACTCGCTGCAAGGCACTGGCGCCCGTTGCCGGCGTGCCCATGCTGGAGCGGGTACTGAATGCGCTTGAAGCGAGCCACCGGATCCGGCATGTGCATCTGGCCGGTCCGCCCCGTGACATCGTGGATGCCGAACCGACACTGTCTTTACTCCTGCAGGGCGAGCATTGTTACTGGCATGACAGTCGCTCTTCCCCGAGTGCCAGTACGGTAGCTGCGCTGGATGAGATCGAAAGGGAGCGAGCGGTACTGTTGACGACAGCCGATCATGCACTGCTCGATGGTGCAATGATCGATGAGTTTCTAGAGTCCGCGCAGGCGCGCCAGCTCGACTTCGCCGTGGCACTGGTGCGTTATGACACCATCATGGCCCGCTTCCCGGATATGCGTCGAACTGCGACCCGCTTTGCCGATGGTGCAGTATGCGGGTGCAATCTGTTTGCCTTTCTGACGCCTGCCGGCCGTGAGCTGGCCGGCTTCTGGCAGCGGGTGGAAAACAGCCGCAAAAAACCGTGGCGAGTCATCGCCGGCACCCTGGGCATACGCGGAGTACTGCGCTATCTGACTGGCCGGCTGACCCTCGATGAAGCGCTTGATCGGTTGTCATCCCGATTGGGCGTACGTATTGGCGCTGTCATGCTGGAGCGCCCTGAAGCCGCGGTAGATGTAGATAGCGCCGAGGATCGCCAGGAAGTGGAAACGCTGTTGGCCTCGATGCACGATCGATGATCGTCCCTTTAGCCGGTCTCAGTGACCGGCAGAGGCAGGGGTGGCGGTAATATTACTGGCCGTGATATCGCGGATCAGCGCCCGGGCATGCTCAAGGTCATGCGGGAAATCCAGCTCTGCCCAGCGTAGGCCTTCGATGGAGGCGGTATATACGGCACCGCTTTCGGCCAGTTCGTCGATCAGACTGAGATACCAGCGACTCAGCGCTTCGGTTGAGCGCATATTTCGCTCCAGCGCTTCCTGGAACAGGCGGCGACCGTCCCCCCTGAAGGTCATCATACCGATCGATTCACCATCGACGCTGTCAAGCGCAAGAGCCTTGCCGACCCGGGTCAGTCGTGCGCCGTCCATGGTGACCTTCATGTCATCAGCGTCATACTCTTGCTTGTGATCGATGGCGAGCGTAATCGGCTGCTGTTGCGGTGCATCGAGCAGACGATCGAGGACCGCGGGTTCGAACAGCGTATCGCCGTTGAGGATCAGAAAATCCTCTTCCATGGCGTTACGTGCCATCCAGCAGCTGGCAAGGTTGTCGGCCAGCTCGAAGAAGGGGTTGAAAACGATGTCGAGCAGGGTGTCCGGGTAGCGCTGGTGCAGTCGCTGCTCGACCATATCAATGGCGTAGCCGAGCACCACGGTGATGCGCTCGAAGCCGGCTGCGACCAGGGTGTCGATCTGGTGCTCGATAACAGCCCGTCCGGACAATTCGATCAGACACTTGGGGCGGTCAGCTGTATAGGGCAGCAGACGCTTCCCCTGCCCAGCACTCAGAATGATGGCGCGTCGTGGTCGAGTCCGTACGACTGAATCCTTCATGAAATCTCTCGCTGCAAATACGGATAAGGGGACTGGCGTCACGCAAGGCAACGGCCTGGCCGAGGCTCCGGTGTTTCCGTAATCAGGCCGCAGTGATGGTAGATGCGTTAACATCGGGCAGCCGGGCTGAATCGCGGGTAGTGAAATGCCAGTGACCGGAATGACCGCTCAGGGTACGGTATGTCACTGTCGTCGACCAGCCCTTCGTGATGGGCATGATGTCGAGCAGAGCGTAGCCGGCGGGTTCCGGGTGGCTCAGTGATGCCGAGGGTGCGCCCAGCGCCGGTGCCCGCCCGGTTGGCGTGTCCAGCCAGCCGAGCAGGGGACGATGGGCATGCCCGTGCAATACCAGTTCAACACCACAGCGCCGGATGACCTGCCTGAATGCTGCCATGTCGGTCAGCCTTTTGCGCCAGCGAATCATGCCGGGGCAGGGGACATGGTGAATCATCACAATTCGATAATCGCCCCGTTGGCCGGCCCGGGACAGGCATTCGGCCAGGCGCTCGAGCTGCGCATCGCCCAGCCCGCCGGTGGCCATCGTCCACGGGGTGGGCAGTGCTGTCGAAGTGCCGATCAAACTGATACCGCCGCGTCGTCTGACCCATGGAAAGGCGGCACGATTATCACGGCTTTGTGTCAGGCAGCTTCGGGAGGGGCTGGACGTGTCGGGCTCCGGATCATCCTGCATCCAGGGACCCCAGAGTGACAGCGGTGAGGCGCCGCGTTCGGGGGCGTAGGTATCATGATTGCCCGGAATGACCGATACCGTTTCGCCATCCCCCAGTTGCTCGAGCCAGTGGCGGGCCTGATGGCACTCCGAAGCCAGTCCCAGCTGGGTGAGATCGCCGGTCAGGGCAATGTGATCCGGCTGCTGGCAACCGATATCCTGTACCAGGGCATCGAGGATTTCGCGGCGGTGGACATGGCGCCGACGCCGACGCCAGGCCAGGTAGCCGGGGGCACGCTTGTTGAGCATTTCTCGCCAGTGCCGCCAGTCAGGTACCGTCAGGTGGGGATCGGAAAGATGAGCCAGCCGCCAGGCGTTGGCTGAGCGCGGCAGGGGTGAGGTCATGTCGGTGGTACCAGGATGAAGGATTTAGCGGTTGCGGCGTGAATCGAATAAGATACGGCAACCGCGGACAGGCGAATGAAACGAACGCAACGGATGCAATCATGACAGTAAAGGCAACGCTCGAAAAAGATACCACCACCCGCGTCTGGGGATTGACGCCCCGGGAACGGCTGGTGCGCGCGCTCTCGCGCATGAAGGGTGTTGTCCTGAGCGATGACGCAACCATCGCCGAAGGTGATGACGTACTATTACTGCGTGGCGATTATGTCTTCGATCAGCGTGTGCTCGAAGGCCTGGTGGGTTCCCATCAGGTCGTGCTGCGTGACCCGGCTGATCATACTCTGGTGGCCGTACGCATGAAGGTGGCCTCGGGGGACGTCCAACTGGCGGATGTCGATACCACAGGCCTTGATGAGATGACGCCGGGTGAAATCGGGCTGGGTTTGCAGTCAAAGCTGCGCAAGTTTGATACCCCCTGGGTGGCTCGGGTAGAGGACGGTAATCGTGAACGTATCGAAAATGCGCTCTACGACTCCGCCTACAAGGGGGTGACCGACCTGATTACCAAATGGGTCTGGCCATTGCCGGCGCGAGCGGTGACCCGTTTCTGTGCCCAGCGTGGTATACGCCCCAACCATGTTACCGCCTTCAGCTATCTGCTCACCCTGCTGGCGGGGGTGGCTTTCTGGTATGGCGCCTATGGTCCCGGGTTGATAGCGGCCTGGCTGATGACCTTTCTTGATACCGTGGATGGCAAGCTGGCGAGGGTGACGCTCAATGCCAGTCGCTTCGGCAATCTTTTCGATCATGTGCTGGATATCATTCATCCCCCCTTCTGGTATCTCGCGTGGGGGGTAGGCCTGGCGGTTCAGGTCCCGAGTATCATCTACTGGTTGATTTTCATCGGTTATATTGGCGGGCGATTGGCTGAAGCGGCTTTCAAGACTGCAGGTCCGTTTTCACTGTTCATCTGGGAACCGTTCGATTCCGTCAATCGGCTGGTAACGGCACGGCGTAATCCCTGTCTGTTACTGCTGACCCTGTGCTGGTTGCTGGGTCTGCCCTATATCGGACTGCTGCTGGTCATGGTCTGGACCATCATATCGACCGTAGTGCTTGTGGTTCGGGTTCTGCAGGCGCGTCAACAGGTCAGCCGAGGGGCAGCGGTGACGCCCTGGCTTTCGCGGGTTGATCCGAGAGCTGAGCGGCATCGGCTGGTGGTGCGCTGGTTCGTCTCCTCTCATGACTGAAGAGGGGGGCGGTTGTCGAACACTCGGTATCCTGTGTAACCCCGGTAGCGGTCGCTGCCGACGTTCGCTTTCGGCGATTCGCCGGCAGGCGCTTGCCATGGTCGCCGCCGATTATCGCGAGGCGAGTGATCCCGAGGCCATCGAGCCGATTCTGAGACAATGGCTGAACGATGGTGTCGAAGGGATCGTGGTGCTGGGCGGTGATGGCACGCTACAGGCAGTACTGACCCTGTTACTGCTGCGTTTCGAGCTTTCAACGAAGCAACTGCCGGCCCTGATCGTGGTGGGTGGTGGTACTACCAACATGAGTGCCAGGGCACTCGGGAGCAGATGTAAACCGCTGGCCGCCCTGGGCGCTGTAGAAGCCTGGCAGCAGGGTGGCGCGGCGCCTCGCAGAGTGAGCTGGCCGGTCGTATGTGTCGAGGATGGGCGTGTAGCTCGCTGCGGTTTTTTCTTTGGCGGTGGGGCGTTGACCAGTGGTGTCAGCTTTTTCCAACAGCGATTGCGCGATCAGGTCAACGGTCGCTGGGGGCCGCGCCTGGCCTTTCTGCGACTGTTTCTGGCGCTGCTTCGCGGAGGGCATCATCCCTTGTTGCCGTCCACACCAGTCAAGGTGCAGCAGGAAGGCATCATGTCCCATGAAGGGGATTGTCGATTATTGGCTGTCAGTACCTTCGAACACCTGATGCTGGGCGTGCGTCCCTTCTGGGGCAGTGGTGAAGGGCACCTGCGTCTGGCACTGATGGATGCTGACGCACCCGGCCCCTGGTGGCGATTGCCGCTGGTGCTGATGGGAAGCGGGGAGCTTGCTACCCGCTCGACAGCCGGCTATCTGAGTCTCCGCGCCGAACGTTTGCAGCTGCAGTTTGCTCAGGGCTGGATGCTGGATGGAGAACTCTATGGCATGTCCTCCGAGGAGGGAATGTCACGGTCGCTGACGTTGAGCGCCATCGGGCCGATCGATTTTCGCGTTTTCGGGAGAGAGGCGGCATGACCCAGCAGTCATCTGTCACGCTGCAGTCCCTGATTGCCGAGCAGAGTGCTCGCCCGGTGACGGCAGCGCTCGATCCGCTGATTCGCCGGGTCCATCAGCGCTTTGGCGATTCAGTACAGGCCGTACTGTTCTATGGCTCCTGTCTGCGTGATGGTGATCCTGGCGAGGGCCTTGTCGATCTCTACGCCATTGTCGATGATTATCGACGAGTCTATGAGCGTTACAGCTGGCGTCTGGCCAATGCCTGGCTGCCGCCCAACGTCTTCTATCTCGAGGCTGATGACCCAGAGGCTGCTCGCACGCTGCGTGCCAAGTGTGCTGTGGTCAGCGTGGCTGACTTCGAGCGTGGGTGCCAGCGGGCCTTTGAATCCTACTTCTGGGGGCGTTTTGCTCAACCCTCGCGTCTGGTGTTCTGGCGCAGTGCCAGCGTGCGCGAGCGGATCGAAAAAGCGCTGGCAGGTGCCGTGACCAGGCTCTGGAGCGAGGCGCTGCCATGCCTGCCGATGCGGTTTGATGCCGCAGTCGGCTGGCAGCAGACATTGGCGCTGAGCTACGGTGTGGAACTGAGACCTGAAGGCAGCGGTCGTTCTTCGCTACTGGTTCAGGAGGGGCGGGAGGATTACGTCCGGCTGACCCGGGCGCTGGCCGAAACGTTGCCCGGGCTCGAAACCGATCAGGACGATACATTCATCCATCATGCCGGTGATGATGCGCGATGCCGCGCCAGGCGGCGCTGGCGCTGGCGGCGCCGACAGGGTCACCTGCTGCATGTGCTGCGTCTGATGAAATCGATTGCCACCTTCGAGGGGGGCGTTGATTATGCTGCCTGGAAGCTCAAGCGCCATACCGGCCATACGATCAACGTGACACCTCGCTTGCGCGCCTATCCTCTGATTTTCGGTTGGCCGATTCTTTGGCGGTTGCTGCGCGATCGTGTGCTGCGCTAGTCGGTAGCAGTGATGGCGATACGTCCCTGGGGCCTTATTTTCTGCAAGGAGAGTCCATCATGACTGATTCCTCCACTCAGGCGCCCAGTCGCGCCGATAAACGTCGCAAACCGTGGTACATCCGTATCGGCCGGCGTCTGCTGGTCGGCATTGACCGGTTTATAGCTCGGCATTCCCTGGTCGGAGACCAGCCCTTTTTTGACACTTCCCGGTTTGCCTGGACCAAAACGCTGGAAGCCGATTGGCAGAAGATCCGGACCGAACTCGATGAAGTGCTGCGCGAGCGCGATCAGCTACCCAACTTCCAGGACATTTCCGAAGATCAGCAGCGCCTGTCCAGGGACGACCAGTGGAAAACCTTCTTTCTCTATGGCTATGGCTACCGCATGGAGGAGAACTGTGAGCGCTGTCCGGAGACCGCGCGTCTGATCGAGCAGGTACCTGGCATGAAAACCGCCATGTTCTCGATTCTGGCGCCGGGCAAGCATATTCCCGCCCACCGCGGACCCTACAAGGGTGTATTGCGCTATCATCTCGGTCTGCAGGTGCCCGAACCACGAGAGCAGTGTCGTATCCGGGTCGACGAACAGATAGCGCATTGGGAAGAAGGACGCAGTCTGCTGTTCGACGATACGTTCGATCATGAAGTGTGGAACGAGACGGAAGGACAGCGGGTCGTGCTGTTCATGGATGTGGAACGGCCCATGCGGTTTCCGGCCTCACTGGTCAATCGCCTTGCCTTCACCCTGATTCGGCTGTCTCCCTTTGTGCAGCGGGCCCGGCGTAATGAAAAGCGCTGGCAGCGCAACCGTGGTACGGCGCGTCACTGACGACCTGGACCATTGCCACATTGCGATGATGTAGCAAGAATTTCTAATCTGGGATCGCTTGCAATCGGCAAGCGATTACGATTCGAAGGAGCGCATCATGCAATACGCCAGTCCCGGCCAGGCAGATGCACTGGTCACGTTCAGCAAGCGCTACGAGAATTTCATCGATGGCGAATGGACGGCGCCCGAGGAAGGGCAGTATCTCGACAACCTGACCCCGATTACCGGCGAGGTCTTCTGTCAGGTACCGCGCTCCGGGGCTGCCGATATCGATCGTGCCGTACAGGCAGCTACCCGCGCGGCCCCGGGGTGGGCCGCCACTGCGCCGGCAGAGCGCGCCGGCATTCTGTTGAAGATTGCCGACCGCATCGAGAGCAATCTCGAGATGCTGGCAGTAGCCGAGACCTGGGATAACGGCAAGCCCATCCGTGAGTGTCTGGCGGCGGACATGCCGTTGCTGGTCGATCATTTCCGTTACTTCGCCGGCTGTATCCGCAGTCAGGAAGGCGGCATCAGCGAGATTGATGCCAACACGGTGGCCTATCATTATCACGAGCCCTACGGTGTGGTAGGCCAGATCATCCCGTGGAACTTCCCGATGCTGATGGCCGGCTGGAAGCTGGCGCCGGCACTGGCTGCCGGCAACGCCGTGGTACTCAAACCGGCGGAACAGACGCCTGCCTCGATCTGTGTGCTGCTCGGCCTGATCGGTGATTTGTTGCCGAAGGGTGTGCTCAACGTGGTTCATGGCGTAGGCGAGGAAGCCGGTGAAGCGCTGGCGGTGCATCCCGGTATACACAAGATCGCCTTTACCGGCTCGACCCCGGTGGGTAGTCATATCATGGCAAAAGCCGCCGAACGCATTATCCCGGCGACCCTCGAGCTGGGTGGCAAGTCGCCCAATATCTTCTTCGAGGATGTGCTCAGTCATGGTGATCACTTTATCGACAAGTGTGTCGAAGGGTTGATGATGACCTTCCTCAATCAGGGTGAAGTCTGCACCTGCCCCTCGCGAGCGCTCATCCACGAGGATGTCTATGACACCCTGATGCCACGGGTCATCGAGCGTGCCAAACAGATGAAGTTCGGCAATCCGCTTGATACCGAAACCGAAATGGGTGCCCAGGTCTCTCGTGAACAGTTCGACAAGATCATGTCCTACATGGAGATCGGTCGTCAGGAAGGTGCCGAGCTGCTGCTGGGTGGGGAGAAACAGACCCTGACCGGGGAGCAGGGCGGTGGCTTTTACGTACAGCCCACCATTTTCCGCGGACGCAACGATATGCGGGTCTTCCAGGAGGAAATCTTCGGGCCGACCCTCTCGGTGACCACCTTCCGTACCGAGGAGGAAGCGCTCAGGATTGCCAATGATACCGAGTTCGGTCTGGGGGCCGGCCTCTGGACCCGTGATATCAACCGGGCCTTCCGCATGGGAAGGGGGATTCAGGCAGGGCGAGTCTGGACCAACTGTTATCATCAGTATCCTGCCCATGCAGCCTTCGGGGGATACAAGAAGTCCGGTATCGGGCGCGAAACCCACAAGACCATTCTGGGCAACTATCAGCAGATCAAGTGTCAACTGATCTCCTACAGTGATGATCCGATGGGCCTCTATTGAGTCCATTCCTGTGCTATCGACGCCCCGCCATGCGGGGCGTTTTCATCACGGCTGCTGACAGCGGAGCGAATGAAAATTGTTCTCGATAAAGCTTGCATCAACGGGTGAGAATCATTTACGTTCACTGAGTCATCACTCGGGAGCGCGGAATGTTCGTCTGTCTGTGTCGAAAAATCACCGATCATCAGTTGCGCAATGCGGTCAGCGAGGGAGCTCGTTCATGGCAGGAAGTGCGCCGAATGACCGGATGTTCGGGCCAGTGTGGCAAGTGTGCCTGTACGGCAGAATCCATCGTTGAAGAAGCCTTGCTGAGCCACGCGGCCCGGTATACACAGTTGGTCAGTTGTCACGGTGATCTGGCAGTTGCGGCGGCAGGCTGAGGAAGGCATGAGGCGACGTGGGCCTTAAATGAGAATTTTTCGCAAGTCCTTGATTCGTAATATCCTCTACTCGAAATCTGTTATTTCATGAGAGATACTTCCGACGTGTCCAAAGGGCGCTGCGCGTCCTGCATGTTCATGTCAGCGGAGCTACCGTCATGAAAACCGATCCGAAGGTCATCGAGCATCTCAATCGATTGCTCGGCAACGAACTGATTGCCATCAATCAGTATTTTCTGCACGCCCGGATGTACAAGGACTGGGGGCTGGCCGGTCTCGCCAAATGGGAGTACGACGAATCCATTGACGAGATGAACCATGCAGATCGCTACATCCAGCGTATCCTCTTTCTCGAGGGTATTCCCAATCTGCAGGATCTCGGCAAACTGCACATCGGCGAAAATACCCGTGAAATGCTCGAGTGCGATCTGAAAATCGAGCAGGAAGGGCGCGAAGCGCTGATCGAGGCGATCAGCTACTTCGAATCGGTACGTGACTACGTTAGCCGCGATCTCGCGCTGGAGATTCTGGCTGATGAAGAAGAGCACATCGACGCCATCGAAACCGAGCTGAGTCTGATCGAAAAGGTCGGCATGGAAAACTACCTGCAACGTCAGATGCAGTTGCCCGGTCAGGAATCCGGCGACGAGGCCTGATCGTCAGTCATTCGGTAGAGCCGGTCAGCAAAAGGCCTGTTCCATTGCAAAACGGGCGACCGGCTCGCCGTCGATGTCCACACTCTCCATGAACATGGACAGCGGTCTGACCCACAGGCCGTACTCGCCATAAAGCGCTCGATAGACCACCAGCTGTTCTTCGGTTTCGCTGTGCCGGGCCGTCCCCAGTACTTCGTACAGGGCGCCCTTGTAGTGGCGATAAACGCCGGGAACAGGCCATTGATGTGTCATGGGGTTGATTCCGTGGACGATGGATCGGATGTGCCTTTCGGCCGGTCGATCAGCCGCTCGATGGCATGACCGGCTGCGGCGAAGCCAAAGGCGCCCGTGACGAAAGTGGCAGCGCCGAACCCGCCGGCGCAGCCGAGGCGGAGTGGTTCGCCACTGTCGGGACGGGTGTGGCAGACTTCGCCGGCGCCATCCGAATATCGGCGCTGCTCGCCTGAACAGACACAGGCCACCGAGAAACGACGTTTCGGATTGCGCGGGAAACCGTGCTCGCGTCTGAGCAGGGCGCGTACCTTCGATAGCAGGGGGTCCTGTTCGGTACGGCTCAGGTCCAGCACTTGCAGGCGAGTCGGATCAGTGAGTCCACCGGCACCACCAGTGACCGTCAGGCCAATACGTTGACGTCGACAGTAGGCGATCAATGCCGTTTTGGCCCCGACATGATCGATGGCATCGATAACATGGTCGGTGTCTGCCGGCAGCCGATCAGCAATGTTGTGCGGCGTCACAAAGGCAGCGACAGTCTTCACATCAATGAAGGGATTGATCAGTCGACAGCGTTCAGCCAGGACCTCGACCTTGGGTCGGCCGATCTGGCCATCCAGCGCATGCAACTGACGATTGACGTTGGTGATGCAGACATCGTCGAGATCGATCAGAGTCAGCCGCTCCAGGCCACTGCGCGCCAGCGCCTCGACCGTCCAGCTGCCGACGCCGCCGATACCGATGATGACCACATGAGCATGCCGCAGCCGTTCGACACCACTTTGGCCGTAAAGGCGGCGGATACCGTCGAAGCGCTGTGCGTAATCCTGCTCATGGGCGGCACTGTAACGTGATTCATCAAAAGCGCTGGTCATGATGGTTCAGTGTTCGGTGGTGGAATGGAGGTGGGCTCATCGACCGGACGCTGCTCAAGACGCTTGATCCGGGCGGGTGGGTTATGGCCGGCCCAGCCCAGGCGAGAGAGCAGGGCGGCGAAATCGTCAGCGACCGGTGCCTGCAGGCTGAGCCAATACCCGTCGATGGGATGTTCCAGCCCCAGTTCCACGGCAGCCAGCAACAGGCGATCGCTGTTCAGGCGATCACGAAAGAATCGGTTGTGCACGCCCTTGCCGTGTTTGGCATCACCGATAATGGGATGGCCACTACGGCTGAGGTGGCGGCGGATCTGATGACGGCGGCCGGTCAATGGCACGGCTTCCATCAGGGAGTAACGGCTCTGTGGGTAACGATCCACCTGAACCGGCAGCTCGATGCTATCAAGGCGTCGCACGCGAGTGGCCGCTGTCATGGCAGGTTGTTCGGCCTTGGGCCGCCGGCCATCCTCCTCACGCAGTGACCAGTCGAGCAGGGCATGCTCGGGGCCGATGCCTCGCACTACGGCCAGATAGCGCTTGGCCACGCGCTGTTCGCGAAAGGCCTCTCCCAGTCGGGCTGCTGTATGTCGATCAAAGGCGAACATCAGTAACCCGGAGGTGGGGCGATCGAGTCGATGAGCCGGATGGACATGTCGGCCAAGCTGATCACGCAGGCGCTGTAGCATGACCACTGGCGCATGTCGATCCAGCGCGCTGCGATGCACGAGGGCGCCGGCGGGTTTGTGCACCACGACCAGTTGCTCGTCCTGAAAGATGATATCGATGGGCTCGGACATCGGTTCCGAATGAGGCGCAATGAATGGGCTCGCCCTTGGGGGGCGAGCGTATCGATTATGGCAGATGTTGGGCAGGGGATGTACACAATGGCAGCAATTGCCGTGATCTGTGGACTGCTGGGCGCGCTGGGACAGGCGCTGTATTACTTTCTCGCCGCTCAGGTGCGGCTATCGACCGGACTGGGGTCGCGCGCTCTACTGGTCTTCAGCCACCTGCTGATGGGCCTGCTCTCGGCCATCGGAGTGATGGTGCTGTGGACGCCGGAGATGGCGCCGCTATTGACACTGCTGGGACCGCTGGCAGCGGCTTCCGGTTGTTATCTGCTCGGTCAGGCAGCGCTGTTTTCGGCGCTGCGTCATGATGTGGCGTCACGGGTATCGCCGTTACTGGGGCTCAAGGTGGTCTCGCTGGCGGTCATCACGACCCTGTTCGCCGGAGAGTTACTGGGACGGCTCGAGTGGCTGGGTGTGGCGATTTGCGGTATTGCGGCAATCGCCATGAGTCTGGCCGGTGGGGCGATCCGCTCACGTGCCCTGGGCTGGCTGATGCTGGCGGTACTGGGATACTCGGTCTCCGATCTGGGCGTTGTGGCACTGATGCATGATATCGGCGTCGAGGGATTACGCGGAATCATGCTGGCCGTCAGCGTGGTCTACTGCCTCAATGGGCTGGTAGTGTTGCCGGTCGGTTTCAGTCTGGGTCGAGCCGACTGGCGTCGGGTGCTGGGCACCTGGCCGCTGGCTGTGAGCTGGATGGGGTCGATGGTATTGCTGTTTGTGACCTTCAATGAACTCGGCGCCGTGCATGCCAATATCCTGCAATCGGCCCGCGGCATCCTGTCGATTGCCGTCGCTCTGGTCATGACCCGTCTCGGGATCGGGCTGACGGATGCGCTCAGCCGAGGGCGGCTGTTCTATCAGCGACTGGCTTGTGCGACCGCCATGGCAGTCGGCATTATCATTTTTCAGCTGGGCTGAGGCGGAGTCTGACTCTTCTGGTCGGGTCTGATAAAATTCGTCCGCACAGATGGCGTCATATGCGTCAGCAACAGGGATGGAAACGCAACATGTCGCATCTGGTTGTCCTGACCGGTGCTGGAGTCAGCGCCGAAAGTGGTATCCGGACCTTTCGTGATGGCGATGGGCTGTGGGAAAACCACAGAATCGAGGATGTGGCGACACCGGAAGCCTGGCATCGCGATCCCGAAACGGTATTGGCCTTTTACGACGAGCGCCGTCGACAGGTCCGCGCGGCGCAGCCCAATGCGGCCCATATGGCCCTGGCGGCCCTTGAAAATGAAGGTTTTCGGGTCAGTATCGTGACCCAGAACATTGATGATCTGCATGAGCGGGCGGGGTCGCGCTCGGTACTCCATCTGCATGGAGAGATTCTCAAGGCGCGTTCCAGTGCCGATCCTCGGTTGATCTATCGACTCGCCGATGATGAGGATATTCGTCCCGGGGACCACTGTGACCGTGGTAGCCAGCTGCGCCCGCATGTGGTGTGGTTCGGCGAGACAGTGCCGCTATACGGTACAGCCTGCGATGTGGTCGCCGATGCTGATCTGGTACTGGTGGTCGGTACCTCGCTGGCGGTTGCACCGGCTTCAGCGCTGGTGAACGAAGCTGAGTGGCATGTGCCACGTATTCTCGTTGATCCGGCCGCTGAAGAGGTGGCGCCACGCGGCGTTACTACCATGGCGACCAGTGCCACCGAGGGCGTCTCGCGACTGGCCGATTACTGGCGGCAACACCGCCGACTCGAACTGCCCGATTTTCTCGCCGACTGAACCGGCCTGATCCGGCGACCCCGCCGGAAGGCTCACCAGGGTGTGATCCACCGAAGGTGCCGTGGCGATCCGTACCGCCTGCGGGCGGTGATTCGTTGTTGACCGGATGGATAGCATGTTCACGACACTCAATCGTCTTTTTCCACTGTGGGCCATTGGTGCTGCAGTCATTGCGGCCCTGATGCCTGCTCTCTTCAACAGTGCAGCTGGCGCCATCCAGCCATTGTTGGCGCTGATCATGTTCACCATGGGCCTGACATTATCGCGAGCCGATTTCGTCGGTGTTCTGCGTTCGCCCCGGGCAATCGTCATCGGCGTGGTGTTGCAGTATGCGCTGATGCCGGCAGCGGCCTTTCTGATTTCAATGTTGCTCGGTCTTTCGCCGGCGCTGACCATTGGCATGGTACTGGTTGGGGCAACATCGGGAGGCACCGCCTCCAATGTGATGACCTGGCTGGCCGGCGGTAATGTGGCACTCTCGGTTAGCATGACGCTGGTCTCAACGCTGTTGTCGATCTTCATGACCCCGTTGCTGGTCTGGTTATGGATGGGGGCGTCGATCGATGTGCCGGTAGCTGGTCTGCTGTGGAGCATTGCAAAACTGGTGATCCTGCCGATCGTGGCCGGCTGTGTGGTACACCACTGGCTGTCGGAGTCGATTCGGCGCGTCGAACCGGCACTGGCAACGGTAGCGATGGCGGCGATCGTGATCATCATCGCCATCGTGGTGTCGCTCAATGCTGATCGCCTGAGCTCACTGGGACCGCTGGTAGCGCTGGCGGTCATGCTGCACAACGTCAGCGGTCTGGCGCTGGGCTATGGGCTGGCGCGTCTGTTGCGTCTCGATCGACGTGACAGTCGTACCGTCGCGATCGAGGTGGGCATGCAGAACTCCGGGCTGGCCGCATCGCTGGCCACCCAGTTCTTCTCGCCGACGGCGGCGTTGCCGGGTGCGCTGTTCTCGGTCTGGCACAATATTTCGGGGTCGCTACTGGCAGGTTACTGGAAGCGCCGGGCCCTGTCGGCGTCCTCGTCACGCGAATACGAAGAGGTCACTTCATGAGTCGTGATGCCTCGCGGCTGCTGGATGAAGCGTCGGATGCCAATGCGCCGGAGGGGCCGCCGCGGCGCCCCTTCACAGCGCGTGGCAGCTTTGTTGAGCGCTGCGATGAGTGCCGGTTGCCGGCACTCAACTGCCTGTGCCCCTATCGGGTGGAAGTCGCCAGTGAGGCCCGTTTCTGGCTGATCACCCATCGCCTGGAACATTACAAGCCGACCAACACCGGTCGGCTGATCGGTGATTGTCTGACGCATACCGAGACCTTTACCTGGTCACGCACCGAACCGGATCCCGGGTTGCTTGAGCGACTGAACGATCCGCGCTTCCAGCCCTTTCTGATCTATCCCGATGATCAGACGGACTACGCCGAGCGCGTGGTGTCATCGTTTGAGGAACATCGCGATACGCGTATTCCGGTCTTTGTGATGCTCGATGGGACCTGGCGCCAGGCGCGCAAGATGTTTCGTCAGAGCCCGTATCTGCAGCAGCTGCCGATTGTGTCGCTGCGCAGCGAGCGGGTTACCCGTTATCATCTGCGCAAGCCGGCTTCACCGCATCACCTGTGTACTGCTGAAGTGGCGGCAGAGCTGTTGCAACTGAACCATGAGCCCGAGGCGGCGGCGGTACTGGACGACTACTTTGAAGCCTTCAATGATTGCTATGCTGCCAGCCGTGTCCACCGCCGGCTGCATGAGGATACACCGGCGATGGCCCGGCTGCGGGCACGTCGTTCGCCTGATTACGCCCTCTCTGCCTATACTGGCCAGTAATTATTCAAGCCTGACAGGGAGCAGTCCATGGCACTGGGTATTATCGCCACCATCGAAGCACAGCCGGATCAGATCGAGTTTGTCGAGCAGACCCTGAAGGATGTGGTCCCCCCATCGCGTCAGGATGAGGGTTGTGAGTATTACACGCTGACCCGTGATCGTGAGAACGAGCGGGTCTTCGTCATGGTGGAACAGTGGCGCGATCGGGAAGCGCTCGATGCTCATCTTGCCAGTGAGCACTACAAGCAGATGGCGATGACACTTGAAAATCGTATTGCGCAGATGGCGGTACGCGAATACGACGTGCTGACCTGAGCCCGTAGCGGGCTCAGAAAAAGCTCAGTCCCACCTGGAAAAGCCGCTCGACCTCGCGCATGCGCCTTTTGTCGACGACGAACAGAATGACGTGGTCGGCACTTTCGATGCGCAGGTCATGGTGAGCGATCAGCACCTCTCGACCACGTACAATGGCGCCGATGGATACACCATCGGGGAGGGCGATCTCCTCGATGGTGCGGCCAACCACTTTCGATGAGCGTGCATCGCCATGGGCGATGGCCTCGATCGCCTCGGCAGCACCACGACGCAATGAGTGCACATTGACGATGTCGCCGCGGCGCACATGGGTCAGCAGACTGCCAATGGTGGCCTGCTGGGGCGAAATGGCGATATCAATCTCACCGCCCTGAACCAGATCAACGTAGGCGGGGTTGTTGATCAGGGTCAGTACCTTCTTGGCGCCCAGCCGCTTGGCCAGCATCGAGGACATCACATTGACCTCGTCATCATTGGTCAGTGCGCAGAAGATATCGCACTCCTCGATGTTCTCCTCGAGCAGCAGTCGCTTGCTGGTCGCGCTGCCGTGCAGGACCACGGTACGGTCAAGCCGCTCGGAGAGCTGGGTACAGCGCTCCAGACTCTGTTCGAGAATCTTGACCTGGTGGCTCTGCTCCAGGGTTTCGGCAAGCCGCTCGCCAATATGGCCGCCTCCCGCCACCATGACCCGCCGGAAACCACGATCAATACGTCGCAGCTCGCCCATGACGGTACGAATGTCCTTGCGGGCAGCGATAAAGAAAACTTCGTCATCGGCTTCGATGACGGTATCGCCATGCGGAATAATCGGGCGATTGCGACGATAAATGGCAGCTACCCGGGTATCCACGTTGGGCATGTGACGACGCAGGAACCCAAGCTCCTGGCCGACCAGAGGTCCTCCATAATAGGCCTTGACCGCTACCAGCTGGGCCAGGCCGCTGGCAAAATCCAGCACCTGGAGCGCACCGGGATATTCGATCAGCCGTCGAATGTGGTTGGTCACAACCTGTTCGGGACTGATCAGCACATCGACTGGAATGGCATCCTGGGAAAACAGTCCCTTGCGGGTGAGATAGGCGGTCGAGCGTACCCGGGCGATCTTGGTAGGCGTGCTGAACAGCGTATGCGCCACCTGACAGGCCACCATGTTGACCTCGTCGGAATTGGTCACGGCGATCAGCATGTCGGCATCCTCGCCGCCTGCCTGACGCAGGATGGCGGGGTAGGAAGCAGGCCCCTGAACAGTGCGGATGTCGAGCCGGTTGTGCAGGTCACGCAACATCGCGGTGTCGGTATCCACCACGGTGATGTCGTTCTCTTCGTGGGCCAGATGTTCGGCGAGCGTGCCGCCAACCTGGCCGGCACCCAGAATGATGATTTTCATGGCAGCCCGGGAAATTGAAAAAGCGGATCACGGTATTCGCGCAAGCATAAACTACTGCCCGCGCCGTCGCCCAGTTTAGCGTGCCGGTATTGCTATCAACGACAACGCCCCGGCATTACCGGGGCGTCGCGATCATCGGGATATCGATGGTATCAGTCCAGTCGGAAACCGACCTTGAGGCTGACTTGCCAATGACCCACCTGACCGTTTTCGATGTGACCACGCGTATCGGTGACCTCGAACCACTCCATGTTGCGTACGGTCTCATTGGCCTTGTTCAGTGCATTCTGTACCGCTTCCTCGATGCTGGTTTCCGAAGAACCGGTCAGTTCGACGGATTTATAGACGTGATCACTCATTGCACTCTTCCCTGAATGGGGTCCGAAAGCTCTGGAATCAGAGCTTCAGACCGGGTCCATGAAGTCGGCATCGATAATATCGATACCCTGGCGTTGTAGTCGCTGACGGGTGGCCGCATCGGAGTCGAAGCTGACCGGGCGCGTCAGTGACCATAAAAAACGAGTTTCGAAACCGGCCTGGACGGCATCCTCGGCAGTCCAGAGCACGCAGACCTCGCGTGCCAATCCGCAGACCCAGACATGCGTGACACCACGCTCGTTCAGCCAACCGGCCAGGCCGGTCGACGGCCGACTGCCATCAGGGCCGATGTTATGTCGGAAACCGCTATAACTGTCGACCCGTCGATCGGTGCCCTTGCGGATGATGGCATCAGCCCTGGACCAATCCAGTGCCGGATGCAGTTCTGCACCGCGTGATCCCTGCAGACAGTGATCCGGCCACAGGGTCTGGGGTTCACCATACAGCGTGGTCGATTCGAACGGGCGCCATCCGGGATGTCGACTGGCAAACGAGATATGGTCAGCGGGATGCCAGTCCTGAGTTGCCACGACATGACCGAAATGGTCTGCATCAAGCAGTGCACACAGCCCGGGCAGAAGGGCGTCACCTTCGGCACAGGCCAGTGGCCCGCCAGGCATGAAGTCGGGCTGTACGTCGACCACGATCAGGGCTCGACGCGCATGCTCGCAGGACTCGGCTTGGAGGGCAGACACGCTGCCTGTGTGTTCAGTCATGACAACTCGGCTGGCGACGATTCCGATATTCAGTATCGAAGCTTGTTGCCGAACTGACAAGGCAGCCCGGGAAACATTCAGGCACCGGCACTGCGTACCAGTACCGCATAGAAGAAACCATCATGGCCATTGATCTGTGGCAACAACTGGCGACCCGGTCCCGCAGGCCGACCCCAGTCGGCCTCGATCGTTATGGTGCGGGCATCCGGCGTACGGGCCAGAAAGGCCTCGATGCGCTGCTGATTCTCTTCCGGCATCACCGAACAGGTGGCATAAACCAGTCGCCCACCGGGAGCGAGCGTTGGCCACAAGGCATCGAGCAGCCGATCCTGCAGCTCTGCCAGAGTGGCAATGTCGCTATCACGGCGTAATCGTTTGATATCCGGATGACGACGGATGACCCCGGTGCCGGAACAGGGCGCATCCAGCAGAATCGCCTCGAACGGGGTGCCGTCCCACCACTGGCGTGAGGTAGCGTCGGCATGACAGATAGTGGCTGTCAGGCCGAGTCGGCCCAGGGTGCTCTCTACCCGGCTCAGTCGCTCGGCCTCGCTGTCCAGCGCGGTCAGTGCCAGATCGGAACGCTGTTCGAGCAGATGAGCGGTCTTGCCACCCGGTGCGCAGCAGGCATCAAGTACCCGAGCGCCTTTGGAGAGATCGGTCGTCAACAGGGGGGCTGCGAGCTGAGCTGCTTCGTCCTGTACACTGAGTTCGCCTTCGGCAAAGCCGGGCAGTTGCTCCACATCACAGGCCTGAGCCAGGGTGATTCCCTCGCTGGCATAATGACAGGGGGTAGCCTCGATGCCATTGGCTTCAAGGCGTTCGAGACAGGTCGCGCGATCAATACGCCGGGTATTGACGCGAAGCGTCATCGGGCCCGGTACATTGTTGGCGGCAGCAATGGTTTCCCACTCCTGTGGCCAGGCGCGACGGAGCCGATCGAGCAGCCATTGGGGATGAGACCAGTACGCTTCGGGACGTTTTTCGACACGTGCCAATAGGGTGTCCCGCTCCCGATCGGCGCGACGCAGACAACCGTTGAGTACTCGAGTCGCCCACGCCTTGTTGAGACTGCGAGCGGCCCCGGCGGTCTCACCCACCGCGGCATGTGTAGGAACGCGCATTTCATAGAGCTGATACAGGCCGATCAGCAGCAGTGCCTGAATATCAAGATCACGATGACGCAGCGGACTGCGCAACAGTTCGCTGGCCAGCGCTTCCAGCCGAGGCAATTGACGACAGACACCGAAGCACAGGGCGCGCATCAGCCCCCGGTCGCGTTCGCCTACCGCAGAGGTGTCGAGTCCGGCCAGTGAGCCCTGGCAGGAAAGTACCGGGACCAGGGCCCGGGCGGCGGCGGCGCGGACATTGACGGTGGTAGCACGTGAGCGGGATGCGGAGGTCATGAGGTTGATCCCAGGCGCATGCCGGCACCGTGCAGATGACGACGGTTATGCATCAGCTGCTCGATCGGCATGGGCTTGCCACCGGGTAGCTGGGCAATTCTGACTCTTAATACGCCATGACCGCAGGCGATGCGCATCGCATCGGTTGGCCCGGCCAGTAGTGTGCCGGGAGCAGTGGCGCTATCGGTCGCAGTACGGGGTTCGGCTACGGCTTCCCAGATACGCAGACGTTCCTCGCCCAGCCTGGTCCAGGCAACAGGCACCGGGTTGAAGGCCCGTACCCGGGCGGCGAGCACTTCAGCAGGCAGGCTGAAATCCAGTTCCGCTTCTGCCTTGCTGATCTTGGCTGCATAGGTGACCCCCTCGCTCGGCTGCGGAGTGGCCACAAGGTTGCCATCGGCCAGGCGGTCGAGTCCCTCGACCAACAGCTCGCAACCGAGTTCGGCCAGGCGGTCGTGCAGTGCAGCGGCCGTGGTGTGCTCATCGAGAGGCGTTTCTCGTACCAGTAACATGTCACCGGTATCGAGTCCTTCGTCCATGGCCATCAGGGTGACGCCACTGCGTTCATCGCGTGCCTCTATGGCACGCTGAATGGGAGCCGCTCCACGCCAGCGCGGCAGCAGTGAGGCATGGACATTGACTGCACCCAGCTTCGGGATATCGAGCACGGCCCGGGGCAGAATCAGTCCATAGGCGACAACCACCAACAGATCAATGTTGGCCTCGATCAGCGGTGCCCGTTCGGCTTCGCTCTTCAGCCTTTCAGGCTGGTGAAGCGGCAGGTCGTGTTCCAGTGCCAGCGACTTGACCGGGGAAGGCGTCAGTTGCCGCCCCCGACCGGACGGCCGGTCCGGCTGCGTAAGAACAAGCACCACCTCGTGGCGGCTGCCGAGCAGGGCGTTCAGATGGCCGGCAGCAAATTCGGGCGTGCCGGCAAAGGCGACGCGAAGACTTCGGGACATGGAAAAATCCGGATCGAGGAGCCCGGTACCGGAGTAGCGGGCCTGTCATTAGCAGGGCGGCGCCTGACGTTACCCTTCAGGTCATGGCTCGATGACGTTTTTGCATCTTCTTCTTGACCCGCTCACGTTTGAGGGGCGAGAGGTAGTCGACAAACAATACGCCATCGAGATGATCGCATTCATGCTGAATGCAGTGCGCCAGCAGGCCGTCGGCGTCGGTCTCCCAGGGCTGGCCGTTACGGTCAAGCGCCCTGAGGCGAACCCGCAGGGCGCGGGGGACCTCGGCATAATAGTCGGGAATCGACAGACACCCCTCCTGCAGTGGGGCGCGTTCATCGTCCAGCGCCTCCCATTCGGGATTGATCAGGACCATGGGCTGGTTCTTCTGCTCGCTGACGTCCATGACGACGATACGACGGTGTACATCCACCTGGGTGGCAGCCAGGCCGATGCCCGGTGCGTCGTACATGGTCTCGAACATGTCATCGACCAGTCGGCGTACTTCATCATCGACCTGCTCGACGGGGGCCGCCCGGGTGCGCAGGCGCTCATCGGGGTATTCGAGAATGTCCAGTAGGGCCATGAAATAGTCTTCCGGTATCGGGATTGCGGCATGACCGGCGTAACCGGCATCAAGTGATTGCCCGGTGCTGCCGTAAATCAGTCAGGAAGCAGATGGCATGAAGTGAGTACATCATGCCGTGCCTATGAACCTTATTGTAGTGCGCACGACCGGCCAACGGAACCGGCACGGCGTAGAGAGGAGCGTCAATGCCGCGGGTGGCAGGCAGGAGATGGATGGGTGCCTTGCTGGGATTGTGGCTGTTGCAGGGTCCAGGCCTGGCAGCAGGCGATGAAACCTATACCGTACAGCCAGGCGATACGCTATGGGATATCACCGAGCGTCTCGAAGTGCCGCCCTGGGCATGGTCGAGTGGTGACGCCTCGGAGCCGATGCCGCTGCGTAGCGGTGATCGGGTGTATCGCACGACGAACGGCATCCGTGTAGAGCGCTCGGAGGCTCCTGTAGTACGGCTATCGCCCCGTCTCAGGCAATTGGCACCACGTGAGATAGTGGCCCCGATACCAATGGCATCGATTCGGGTCTGGCTGACCGGGCATCGTATCGTGGAACAGTGCTGTGATGCGCTCCCTCGAGTGGTCAGTGGAGAAGAGGGGCAACTGGTCAGTGCTGCCGGGCAACGCATCCTGGTGCGTGGCGTGACAGGCCCGCGAGGCCGGTATTACGGGATCTATGCGCCGGGTCGCGCAATTCGTGATGAGCAAGGACAGGTATTGGGGTATTCGCTGGCGCTCTCGGGAGAGGCCCGGCTGGATCGTGTGGGCTCTCCGCTTTCGGTACTGACCCTGACGCAAGGCCGTCGGGAAATCACTGCCGGTGATCTGCTGCTTCCTCGCGAGGCCCGCATTCCGCCTGAAAACCTGCAACCGCATCCACTCCCTGCGGGTGTCTCGGGTCATATCGTAGCGGACCCGGCAACTGGCCGTGTGATCGCCGCGCACGATGTCATCACCATCGATCTGGGAAAACAAGATGGTGTGATACCCGGTACAGTGCTGGGTATTTATCGCACCGATCCTGAGGTGCGTGATCCGCTTGACCATCAGCGACTTGCATTACCCTCACGCCAGATAGGCCTGGCTCTGGTCTTTCGCAGTTATCAGCATGCTGGCTATGCGCTGGTCATGCATATCGATGAGCCGCTCTCACCAGGTGATCGGCTGGCAGCACCGCAGACATGACTGGTGAATCAATGACCTCGCGCCACTGGCTGGCACTGTCACTGTTACCGAAGCTGGGAGCTCGTCGGCTGGCGCAAATACGCCAACAGCAGCCGAGCTGGCCGGAAGGTTGGCTGGCGGCCTTGCCGGGTGAAGCCCGCCATCAGTTGATGGTCTGGCTGCATGATCCGCAGCGTAGTCCTCTCAACGAAGATATCGAACGCGCGATGGCCTGGCTTGAAGGCGGTTCGGGGCGACACCTTTTGACCCCGAGTCATCCTGCCTGGCCCGGACTGCTCGACGAATTGCCGGATCCGCCACCCGTGCTCTGGGGGTGGGGGGATTTGGCGGCATTGACGCCGCCGGCACTGGCCATGGTGGGAACGCGTCGTCCAACCCGTGAGGGGCGGGACAATGCACTGGGATTCAGCCGTGCTCTTGCGGAGTATGGGTTCACCATCGTGAGTGGCATGGCACTGGGTATCGATGGTCGCGCTCACGAAGCAGCGCTTGATGCTGGTGGATGGACGATCGCAGTGCTGGGGTGCGGTGTTGATGTGCTTTATCCGCGTACTCATCGACGTTTGCGCCAAAGGCTGCTTGAAAATGGCGGTTTACTGCTCTCGGAACACTTGCCGGGGACTGCGGCGCGAGCACCGTTCTTTCCCCGGCGCAATCGCATTATTACCGGCCTCTCGCTGGGAGTGTTGGTGGTCGAGGCGGCACGGCGAAGTGGTTCTCTGGTCAGTGCCCGCCTGGCCATGGAGCAGAATCGCGAAGTGTTTGCCCTGCCCGGTTCATTGCATAACCCACAGGCCAGTGGCTGCCTCTGGCTGATTCAGGAGGGGGCTCGGTTGGTAACCTGTCGGGACGAGCTGCTCTCCGAACTACCGGAATCAGGAAGAGTGGAAGGCGTCACACATCCGGCACCGATGGCGCCGATAAACGTCACGTGCCCTGACGATCCGCTCTGGACGCACCTGTCGAATGTACCCTGTCCTCTCGATCAACTGGTCGAACTCAGTGGTGTGGCTGTCAGTGATTGTCAGCAGCGCTTGTTGATGCTTGAACTGGAAGGCTGGGCGGCTCAGGCCCCCGGCGGTTGGGTGCGACGAAACACCACCGCGTAAAACCCACCGCGCCGGTCTGGAATGGTAGAGGCGCTACCATGCGAGCGTTACACTTGGTGCATCCGGTAACGACTGCAAAAGAATTCTCTGATGCCCTTTTCCGATCCCGGGCCGAACAAGGCCATATTGCAGCAGGCTCGGTCCGCCCTTGAGCAGGGGGAGGTCGTGGCTTATCCCACCGAAACGGTGTGGGGGCTGGGCTGTGATCCTGATAGCGACAAGGGGCTTGAGCATGTACTGGCGCTCAAAACCCGACCTGCAGACAAGGGATTGATTCTGATTGCCGATAGCGTGTTCCGCTGCGAGCCCTGGCTTGAGGGGCTCGACCCGCTCTTGAGAGCACGTTTCGCTGCACCAGCAGAAGTGCCGACAACCTGGCTGGTACCGGATAATGGCCGCGCCCATTCGCTGGTTCGTGGACGATTCACCAGCGTCGCCATCCGAATCAGTACGCATCCGGTAGCTGCAGCGCTCTGCGCAGCACTGGGCAAGCCGCTGGTGTCTACTTCGGCCAATCGGGCCGGTGAGCTCCCCTGCAGCAGTGCCAGTGATGTCCGCAAGATTTTCGGTGATCGCGTCATGGTGATTGATGGCGCACTGGGCGGGTACGATCGCCCCAGTCGCATTCGCGATCTGATGACCGGGGATATCCTGCGTGACTGAACCTTTTCCTCCCTTTGTATGGAGTCATACGCGTGTCACATGCCCATCTCGAACCGGTAAAGAGCTTTCTGATGGATTTTCAGGACCGCCTCTGTGCGGCGCTGGAAAAGGAGGACGGCGACGCCCGCTTTCACGAAGACAGCTGGACGCGCGAAGAGGGAGGGGGAGGCCGCACCCGGGTTATCGAAGGTGCATTGATCGAGAAGGGGGGCGTCAATTTCTCACACGTCTTCGGGCATGAATTGCCGCCCTCGGCGTCGGCTTCGCGGCCGGAACTGGCAGGGCGCAGTTTTCATGCCGTAGGCGTCTCCTGGGTGCTTCATCCGCGCAATCCGCATGTGCCCACGACCCATGGCAATGTGCGTTTCTTCATTGCAGAGAAGGAAGGGGAAGATCCGGTATGGTGGTTCGGTGGTGGCATTGATCTGACACCCTACTATCCCTTCCATGAGGATGTTCTGCACTGGCATCGCACCATAAGGGATGCCTGCGCGCCATTCGGTGATGATGTTTATCCGCGTTACAAGGCCTGGTGCGATGAGTATTTCTACCTGCGCCACCGGGATGAAACACGAGGTGTCGGGGGTATTTTCTTCGACGATGCCAATGAGGGTGACTTTGAGACCTGTTTTGCTTTCATGCAGGCGGTAGCCGATAGTTTTGTGCCGGCCTGGCTGCCGATTGCCCGAGCTCGCCGGGGTATCGAGTGGGGCGAGCGTGAACGCGATTTCCAGACCTATCGTCGCGGGCGTTACGTCGAGTTCAATCTGGTCTATGATCGCGGCACACTTTTCGGCTTGCAAAGTGGTGGTCGCACCGAATCAATCCTGATGTCGATGCCACCTGTCGCACGCTGGATCTATCAGTACCAGCCTGAGCCGGGTACGCCGGAAGCCGAACTCTATCGGGATTATCTGCGTCCCCGTGACTGGCTGGGGGAAATGACCGAGGCCCGGGAAGGAGAGCAGCAGGCACGATGAATCTGCCGACCGATCTTTACGCCGTTTTTGGCAATCCGGTCAAGCATTCGCTATCACCGGATATCCATCAGATTTTCGCCGAGCAGCTGGGCGAAACCCTTCATTATGAAGCGCGTCTGGCGCCGGTGGATAACTTTGCCGGCGCCTGGCGCGATTTCATCGACGCTGGTGGCAGTGGCGCCAATGTGACCCTGCCCTTCAAGCAGGAGGCGCTCGCACTGGCGGATACGCTGGGGGTGCGCGCGCGCCGTGCCGGGGCGATCAACACTCTGATGCTGGGACGGCGCGGTGAGGTGTTCGGTGATAACACCGATGGTGTAGGGCTGATCCGCGATCTTCAGCGGGCCCGGGCGCCACTTGCAGGCGCCCGGGTACTGGTGCTGGGCGCTGGCGGTGCCGTGCGGGGTGTGGTTGAACCGCTGCTTAACGAGGGGCCCGATCAGCTGGTGATCGCCAATCGCACCGAGGCGAAAGCGGTCGAGCTGGCCGAGGATTTCAGCGATCTGGGTTCGGTTAGTGGCATAGCCCTGTCGGCCATCAGCGGCAAATTCGATCTGGTCATCAATGCGACCAGCGCCAGCCTCGCTGGAGATCTGCCGCCTTTGCCGGACGATCTTTTCAATGAAGGGGCGCTGGCCTACGACATGATGTATAGCGTCGATCCCACTGTGTTTCTGCAATGGACTCGTGCACGTGGTGTGCGGGGCACCGATGGACTCGGCATGCTGGTTGAGCAGGCCGCCGAGTCCTTCTTTCTATGGCGCCAGCGGCGGCCTCTGACCGCGCCGGTACTGATGGCTCTGCGTGCCAGACTCATCTCCCGGCGCTGACGGAGATTCAGCTGCTCCCGGGGCGCTGACAGTTCGGTCGGATGCCGGCTTCATGTGCCTGTGTGGCGATCTGTTTCGCTTCGCCCATATGACTTTCGAGCGCCTGAATGCGTTGACCATTGCTCGGATGGGTGGAAGCCCAGGCAGGGGGCGCGTTACCGTCTGAAGCACGGGACATGTTCTGCCATAGCTGCAGGCTGGCTTCGGGATTGAAACCGGCGCGGGCCATCAGCTGTAATCCCAGTAGATCAGCCTCGCTCTCCTGCTTGCGTGAATAGGGCAACAGGATGCCGTACTGCGCGCCTGCTCCCAACAGGGTTGCGAGCTGTTCTCCACCGCTACCGGTGACGGCCTGGATGACGCCCAGCCCCGATTGAGTCAAAGCCTGGGTGGAAGTACGTTCATTGGCATGATCGGCCAGTACGTGGCTCATTTCATGCCCAACCACTGTGGCCAGCTGATCCTGGTTATCGGCGACTTTCAGCATCCCGCTGTTGATGACGACATAACCGCCCGGCAGGGCAAAGGCATTGGGGGTCTCATCATGAAATACGCCGACCTGCCAGTTGTCCGGTCCCTTGCCTGCTGGCAACTGATCGATGATGGCATTGGCCACACAGCTGGCGTAATCGGCGACGGCACCCGTTTCCCGTTCGTGGCTTTCGGCATACTGCCGATAGGCCTCGGCGCCCTGTTGCTGGAGCTGACTATCGTCGAACAGGGCCAGCTGGGAGCGCCCCAGTGGTGAGGTGGTACAGGCGCCCAGACTCAGGGGTAGCAGCATGCTCAGCACGACGGCAGCACGACGAAACATGATAGGCGAAACTCCTTATCTGCAAGTAGTGGGGGCTTCCCCCCTCGAAACTGTCATGAATGATGCCATCGAAAAGGGTGGCACGGGGATATTCAAAACACATGGATGACAAGCTGAACGAACGACTCGCTCGGTTGCTGGAGCGGCTGGAGCCCTTGTTGCCGCCGGAAAGCGTCGCGATTGATTGGCACTCTGATGTGGCTGCCTTGTGGGAGCGTCACGCACTTGGCGGTCGGCTGGTTCCGGTGGTGCCCCGTGATGCCCTGCATTTGTCAGCGCTGGTTGGCATTGATCGACAGAAACAGGCGTTGGTCGACAATACGCGAGCCTTTCTCGCAGGTCGACCCGCCAACCATGCGTTGCTCTGGGGGGCTCGCGGTACCGGCAAGTCGTCGATGATTCGCGCCTTGATCAACGATCTGGCGGCCGAGGGATTGCGACTGATTCAGGTGGATCGGCACGATCTGGCAAGTCTTCCGACGCTGGTCAATCGGTTGCGCGATAGCGATTATCGTTTTGTGGTCTATTGTGATGATCTCTCCTTCGAGAGCAACGATGATGCGTACAAGGCGCTCAAGAGTGTGCTGGATGGTGCACTCACCGGTCCGCCGGATAATGTGCTCCTATATGCCACGTCCAATCGTCGGCATCTGATGCCGGAGTCCAGCGCTGATAACCAGCAGACGCATATCGAGAATGGCGAGCTGCATCATGGCGATGCAGTAGAGGAGAAAATCTCGCTCTCTGATCGTTTCGGGCTGTGGCTATCCTTCTATCCCTTCAATCAGGAGACCTATCTCGAAGCTTGCGCCTGGTGGGTCGGGGAACTGGGAGGCACCTTCGATGAAGACGCTCGAGAGGCGGCCAACCGGCATGCCATTGCACGAGGGGTACGCAGTGGCCGTGCGGCGTGGCAGTTCGCGGCCGGCTGGGTCGGCCGTGCGCACACGACGAGCTGAGACGCTTTGGCGCCTCGCTTTCAGTGGCGCCCTGATGGCTCGGCCAGCCATGCCATTGAAAAGCGACCGGCAAGCAGCCAGTGCGTAAGGGTCATACTGCTGGCAGGGGATAAACGAGCAGCCACGAGCCGGTGTAACTCCGGCTCGATCGATGCAGAAGGCTGTTAAATGGGCGGGTGAGCTGCGTCAGGCGTCAGCGGCGATTGCGACGCGCCTCACGGGTACGCGATAGCTGGCGGCCACGCGCTCGCTCACGGTCACTGGCATCCGGGTTGCTGTCGTAGGGGTTGCGCCCCGAGCGGAACTCGAAGCGCATTGGTGTACCACGAATCTTCAGCACTCGACGAAAGGTATTGGTCAGATAGCGCTTGTAGGCTTCCGGCAGGGCATCGGTCTGATTGCCGTGCACCACGATCAGGGGTGGGTTGGCGCCCCCCTGATGTGCCATGCGCAGTTTGATACGACGCCCATTGACCAGGGGCGGCTGATGTTCACTGACGGCATCATGCAGCAGAGTGGTCAGACGGTTGGTTGACCAGCGGGTGGTCGCCGAGGCAAAGGCACGCTCGATCGAAGGGTAGAGATCCCCCACCGCGGTACCATGTAGCGCCGATATGAAGTGTAGATCGGCGTAATCGGCAAAGCCGAGCCGGCGCTTGAGTTCACTGCGCATCTTCTCCTTCACATCCGCTTCCAGTCCGTCCCACTTGTTGACTGCCAGAACCAGTGCCCGACCACTGGAGAGGACAAAATCGAGCAGGTGCAGATCCTGTTCAACCAGTCCGGTGCGGGCATCGAGCACCATGACCGCAACATGGCACTCCTTGATCGCTTCCAGCGTCTTGATGATGGAGAATTTTTCAGCCGTCAGGCTGACATTCTTGCGCCGCCGTACCCCGGCCGTATCGATCAGCACATAGGGACGCCCCCGACGCTCGAAGGGAATTTCGATGGCATCCCGGGTGGTCCCGGCTTCGTCATAGACCACCACACGTTCTTCGCCGAGCAGGCGGTTGACCAGGGTAGATTTGCCGACATTGGGCCGGCCGACGATACCGATGCGGATGCCATCTTCGAGCAACTCCGGGTGTGCTTCCTCATCACCGATCTCGGGAAAGGGTTCAAGCACGTGCTCGATCAGAGTCGTCACATTGCGTCCGTGGGCTGCGGCAATGGGGTGTGGATCGCCCAGGCCCAGCGACCAGAATTCGGCGCCAGCTACCTCTTCCTGCATGCCATCGGCCTTGTTGACGACCAGCCAGGTTTTTTTCTGATTGACGCGCAGATGGTTGGCAATCGCTTCGTCATCCGGCATCAACCCGGCTCGGGCATCGACCATGAACAGGACGATATCGGCTTCATCAATCGCCAGCAGTGACTGATCGGCCATGACGGCTTCGATGCCTTCATCCTCGCCGCCAATACCGCCGGTATCGATAACCGTATAGGACTTGCCGCCCAGTACGCCATTACCGTACTGCCGATCGCGGGTCAGGCCGGGATAGTCGGCGACAATGGCATCACGCGACCGTGTGAGACGGTTGAACAGCGTGGATTTGCCGACATTGGGTCGGCCGACAAGAGCGATAACGGGATTCATGATGGTCCGACGGACAGTGGATCGGGAAAAAGCAATGGCGCGCTGCCGTTACCGACAACGCGCCTTCATTGTAAACGAATCGGCGGGAGTCGCCGACCCTGTTGAGTGGTCCGGTGTAGAACGAACCACTCGAAGCTCAGTCGTTTTGGGCGGCGAGCTGCTTCAGGTCATAGGCAATCAGTTCACCATCATTGGTGAACACATAAAGATGATTGCCACTGGCCAGCGGCTGAACGCTGATGCCGTCTCCTCCCGGATGTGACCGGCCGGCAATCTCACCGGTCTCGGCATCCAGCAGGTGGATATAGCCCTGATAGTCGCCCAGTGCCAGCTCACCATTGATGAATACTGGTGCAGTCAGGTTACGACCGCTCAGTGCATCCTGCTTCCAGATGACCCGACCGGTATTGGCGTCCAGTGCGAGAATCTCGCTTTTGGCGTTAACGGTGAACAGGTGATCTCCCACCTGCACCGGCGTCAGATAGCTGGATTCGTCACGGCTCCAGAGGGTTTCGCCATTGCGTGCGTTGAGCGCCATGACACGGCCATTGTAGCTCGTGACGAAGAGCTGTCCCTGCTGGGTCAGCACCGGCTGACCGTCGAGATCGACCAGCTGCTCGACAGCGGTGCGGCCCTTCGGTACGGCGACGCGCATATCCCACAGCTGCTGACCGTTACGGTTGTCGAAAACGCCAAGACGACCGTTGGCGAAGCCGGCGAAAGTCACCGGCTCGATGGTCCGTGGCGTACCCGTGCCGCGCAGGGTCAGTGCCGGCTGGCTCGAGGTGTAAAGCCACTGCTGCTCACCGGTAAAGCGATCCAGTGCGGTCAGGGCTCCATCAACACTCTGTACGACCACCAGCGAGCTGTTGAGCTGCGGTGGAGCCAGTACTTCACTGGAAACCGTGGTGCGCCAGGCTACATCGCCACTATCGCCATCGACAGCCATCACCTGGCCATTGCGCGTACCGAAGTAGAGCCGACCGGAATCGAAAGTCAGTCCGCTGGAAACCTTTGCATCAAGATCCTTTTCCCAGCGCACCTGACCGTTGTCGATATTGATCGCCTTGAGATGGCCTGCAGCACTGGCGGCATAGATGGTGTCACCAGAGATGGCCGGCGTGATCGGGTAGCGGGCACGGCTCAGTGAGCCGATGCCTTCCGACCACTGACCATTGAGTTCAGCGGTCGGGGTGAAATCGGTCAGCGGCTGGGGTGGATTCTCCTGAACATTGCCGGAACAGCCTGCCAACAGGGCCAATGCTGCTGCACAGGTGAGGGCCCGCAATGCCGGGCGCGAAGCAGAAACTGTCATGAGGCCTCCGCAGGTGCCAGATCGTCGAGCTTGAGTTGAATACCGAAGGCCGGCTGATTGTTTTCCTGAGCCGTTTGCTGCGCCTGCTGCCATGCCTTGCGTGCATCGGCCGGACGATCGAGAGCCTTCAGAATATCGCCTCGTACATCCAGTGCGCGTGCCTCGAGAGCGCCGGAGATATCGCTTTTATCAAGCGTCGCCAGGGCCTGCTCCGGGCTGGACTGCGCCAGCTGGATGCGGGCCAGGTCCAGTTGGGCCAGCGAGCGAACGTAGCTGCGATCAGTGCGATCAATCAGGTTTTCAAGTGCCTGGGCCGCCTTGTCGAGGCTGTCATTCTCGACCAGCACCCGTGCCTCGATCAGTCCGGCCAGATCGGCATACAGGGTGCCACCGAAGTCACTCTTGAGCTGATTGGCCAGATCCAGCGCACTGCTGCGCGTCTTGTCATCAAGCGACTGGGCACTGCTGACCAGTGTAATGAGCTGACTGTAGCGCAACGACGCTGCCTGCTGCCGGCTCTCCTGATGATTCTGCCACCACTGCCAGCCCAGTACGGCAATCGCAGCAATGATGATGCCGCCGAGGATGGGTTTGCCGTAATCACGCCACAGCTGTTTGGCGCGTTCGAGCTCCTGATCTTCGTCGTCTTCCAGATGATTCCTGATTTCCGCCACGGGCGGTCTCCTGTTCGACTCTCGGTCCTGTCACCTGACGCCCATCGGGCGTCGGAGGTCAGACCCGCGGGGCAGATGGGCTCAGTGTCGTGATCAGCGTTTCGAAGTCCAGCATCTGCTGATCGACTTCGTTGCGCAGGTCCTTGATACCAATCATGCCGCTGCGCTGTTCCTCTTCCCCGAGAATCAGGGCATAACGGGCACCGCTGCGATCGGCCCTGCGGATCTGGCTTTTGAAACTGCCGCCGCCGCAGTGTACCTGTACGCGCAGCTCAGGCAAGCGACTGCGTAATTGTTCGCCAAGGGCAAGGGCATGACGCGCGCTGTCCTCACCCAGTGCCATGATATAGGCATCCAGAGTGTCATGCGCCCGTTCGGGAATCAGTGCCAGTGTTTCCAGCAGCAGGATCAGTCGCTCGACGCCCATGGCAAATCCGACAGCAGGCGTTGCGCGGCCTCCGAGCTGCTCCACCAGACCATCGTACCGGCCGCCGGCACATACGGTACCCTGGCTGCCCAGCGCGGTAGTGGTCCACTCGAAGACAGTGCGATCGTAATAATCCAGTCCGCGCACCAGCCGCGGATTGATGACATATTCGATACCAATGGTATCCAGCAGCGCGCGCAGCTGATCAAAATGCGTCTGTGACTCGGTATCCAGATGATCGATCAGTTTGGGGGCACCCTCGACCAAAGCCTGCATATCAGGGTTCTTGGTATCAAGGATGCGCATCGGATTACTGTGCAACCGACGCCGGGCATCTTCATCAAGCTGATCAGAATGCGCTTCGAAGTATTCGACCAGCTGCCGGCGATAGGCGGCTCTGGCCTCTGCGGAGCCAAGTGAGTTCAGTTCGAGTTGAACATGCTCGTACAAACCGAGCTGTTGCCACAGTCGTGCCGACATCAGGATGACTTCGGCGTCGATATCCGGGCCAGTCAGACCGAAGGTTTCCACGCCGATCTGATGGAACTGACGATAGCGTCCCTTCTGTGGCCGCTCATGGCGAAACATCGGGCCGGCATACCAGAGGCGCTGGGTCTGATTGTGCAGCAGACCGTTCTCGATGGCTGCTCGAACCACCGAGGCGGTGCCTTCCGGGCGAAGGGTAAGGCTGTCGCCATTGCGATCCTCGAAGGTATACATCTCCTTCTCGACGATGTCGGTGACTTCGCCGATGGAACGCTTGAACAGGGCAGTCTGCTCGAGCATCGGAGTGCGGATTTCGAGATAGCCGTAGCGCGCCATGAGCCGGCGCACCTGTTCCTCGAAATACTGCCAGAGTCTTGATTGCTCCGGCAGCAGATCATTCATGCCACGAATGGCCTGGAGTTTACTGGACACAATATTGCTCGGTGACTGAAGGTTGACGTTCATCGCCTCACGACGAGAGGGAACGGATCAGGCTTCGCGCGTGATTACGTTCTTTTCCTCGGCTTCTTTCTGGGCCACGCGTTCACGAATCATGGCTTCCAGGTCATCGACCAGGTGATCGTTGCGCAGCTTGCGAGCCGGCTTTCCGTCGATGTAAATGAGGTTGTTGGGGCTGCCGCCGGTCAGTCCCAGATCGGCTTCCTTCGCTTCTCCGGGGCCGTTGACCACACAGCCGATCACGGCGACATCCAGTGGTGTCATGACATCATCGAGCCGCTCTTCCAGCTCGTTCATGGTGCCGATGACATCGAAATTCTGTCGCGAACAGCTGGGGCAGGCAATGAAATTGATCCCGCGTGAACGCAATCGCAGGCTTTTGAGGATATCGTAACCGACCTTGATCTCTTCAACCGGGTCGGCGGCCAGCGAGATACGCACGGTATCACCGATGCCTTCCATCAGCAGCGTACCCAGGCCCACCGATGATTTGACGGTACCGCTACGCAGGCCACCCGCTTCGGTAATCCCCAGATGCAGGGGTTGCTCGATCTGACTGGCGATCTGACGGTAGGCATCGACGGCCATGAAGACATCACTGGCCTTGAGAGAGACCTTGTAGTCCTGAAAGTCCAGGCGATCGAGATACTCGATGTGGCGCAGAGCGGATTCGACCAGCGCGGCGGCGGTCGGTTCACCGTATTTCTTCTGCAGATCCTTTTCCAGCGAGCCGGCATTGACCCCGATACGGATCGGGATGCCGTTGTTGCGGGCGGCTTCAACCACTGCCCGAACGCGGTCCTCGCGACCGATGTTGCCGGGGTTGATGCGCAGGCAGTCGGCGCCCAGTTCGGCAACGCGCAGGGCGATGCGATAATCGAAGTGGATATCGGTGACCAGTGGTACCGAGGTCCGCTGTTTGATTTTACCGAACGCTTCCGCGCAATCCATGTCCGGCACGGAAACACGCACGATATCGCCACCTGCCGCGGCGATACGCTCGATCTGATCGACCGTGGCATCGACGTCCAGGGTATTGGTATTGGTCATGCTCTGTACCGAAATCGGGGCATTGCCTCCGACAGGTACATTACCAACATGAATCTGACGGGACTTGCGACGGTTGATCGGGGACTGGCTGATCATGATGTGGAATCACTCCCCAGGCTGAATCGGGCAACATTGTTACCACCGGCATGTGAAGACAGGTCGACCGGCTTGCCAAGATAGTCAAGCTCGACCTGGCTGGCGTTACCGATGGTCAGGTGAAAGGGTGGATTGCCCCTGATCGTGGTTGAGGTACCACCCTGTTGTAAACCGCGCAGTACGGTAGTGCCTCCGGCATCGCGCACATCAACCCAGGAGTCACCATTGAAGACAAGACGCATCTGATGCGGATCGGATGCGCTGTCGTTGCTGTTGTCCTGAGCGGTGTCGGTCTCTTCCGCACCGGAAATGCCAGCCGTGGCACCGTCCCGACCTTCAGGGGTGGAGACCTGCAGGGTGTCGCGCGCCTGGCCGCCATTACTCAATGGCTGGTTGGCGACAATCAGGGCTGCCGCCAGGTTGATGTCCTCGCTGCCCATTGAAAGCGATTCGGCCTTGTTATCGCTGCTCTCCGGGGGAGGGCCGCCAGCTTCGACATTCTGCTCGGGCAGGGGGGGAAGCGAACTGCCTTCGCCACTATCGGAAGCTTCGCTGTCGGCCGGCATGGTTGCTTCACCATTATTGGCGGTGGCGCTGTCATAGTCCGGGGTACTCTCCCGGTTCTGCCACCAGACGAGCGTTAGCGCAATCAGGGCGACGACCACGATCAGCGTGACCAGCCGAAAAAGGATACGGCCCCAACGGCTGGGAGGCTTGATGGTCGTTACCGGTCGGACCTGACGGGCATCAAGATCGTTCCGACCATGAATGCGGTCATGAGCGGCCACGACCCTGGAATCATTGATGCCGAGCAGGCGCGCATAAGCGCGCAAATAACCCCGACGATAGGTGGCAACGGGAACCTGCTCGTAATTGTCCTGTTCCAGATCGCCGACCAGGGAGGGACGAAGGTTGAGCTGCTCGGCTACTTCTTCCAGAGAGAGGCGCTGCTGTTCACGCTCCGCACGAAGCAGTTCACCCGGACTTTGTGTGGCGCCTTCGGGATCGGCCGAAACTGTCGAAACGTGAGGATCGCTCATGCAGGAGGTCCTTATCGGTTATTGGGTGGCAGGTGCATTGATCGCCGCGCCGCCAGGCCGTGTTGTCGGCGGAGCGGGATGCACGTTCGATTCGGCAGCATCCCTGCCACTGGATAGTTCTTGAGCCAGTCGACGGGTTTGCTCGTCCGGACCGGCCATCTGTTCATAGCGTGCCAGTTGACGGCTGGCGGTGGTGCGATCATCCAGCTGCAAGGCCAGCCGGGCAATTGTCAGATAGCTTCGCGTCAGCCCGGGATCAATGGCCTGAGCACGCTGCCATGCTGCCAGCGCCTGTTCGAGTTGCCCCAGCTGTTGCCGACACTGGCCAAGGTTGGCATAAAGCTGTGCCCGCTTGTCATAGCGCAGATCCCGGGTCGCCACTTCCAGCTGATGACAGGCTCGTGCAATATCACCACGTTCATAAAGAAACGCGGCATAGTTGTTACGAATTCGGGTAGCCTCACCATCTGCTGCCAGAGCCCGCCTGAAATAGCGTTCGGCGGCATCCTGCTCGCCCTGGCGTTGATAGAGCAAAGCCAGCCCCTGAAGGGCATCGGGATCGTTCGCGGATAGGTCGAGTGCATGATCCAGCGCCTGCTGGGCGCGTTCCAGATCATTGCGTTGCAGATAGGCCATGCCAAGACGGGTATAGGCGCCGGATGCTTCATCCTTTCCCCGGTTATGCCCATCACCCGTGGTGGTGGCGCAGCCGCCAACCCAGGTACTGGCAATCAGTACGCAGGCCACCAGAGTCGGCGTCCGGCAGAAACGATGAATCATGTGCTCCTCGGTCGGTAACGGGATCTTGATCGATTACCCCGTGATCGATCCATGGCCCGTGAAGGGACGCAATGCTCGAACCAGTGGCCTCGAACGACGACCATCAAAGCGCTGGGCGCCGATGAAGTCAAGGCATGCTGAATGACGCGTGACCGCTTTCATCCTGCATCCAGCTGCACGGTGCTGATGTAGCGTTGCGAGCGTTTGGTGCGGTCCTTGACCCGTCCTACCAGCTGACCACAGGCAGCATCGATGTCATCACCACGCGTCATGCGGATGGGAGCGGTATAGCCCAGCTCATAAAGCCACTGCTGAAAGCGCATCACCTGATTGCGGGATGGCTTTTCATAGCCGGAATTGGGGAAGGGATTGAAAGGGATCAGATTGATCTTGCAGGGCAGATCGGCAAGGATCCTGGCCAGCCCTTCAGCATGTTCACGCTGATCATTCACATCCTTCATCAGCGTGTATTCGACGGTGAGCATGCGCGTGTCGTCGCATTTGGCCAGATAACGACGACAGGCATCGAGCAGGGTGTCGATGTTGTACTTGCGATTGAGTGGTACCAGCGTATTGCGCAGCTCATCGGTGGGCGCATGCAGCGAGATGGCGAGACTCACATCCATGATGTCGCCCAGCTGATCGATACGCGGCACGACCCCGGAAGTAGACAGTGTCACTCGGCGCTTGGACAGGCCGTAGGCGCTGTCATCAAGCATCAGCTGCATGGCCGAGACAACATTGTCGAAGTTCATCAGGGGCTCGCCCATACCCATCATCACTACATTGGTGACGGCCTTGCGCCCATCACCGGTGCCCATTCGTCCACCGGCACTACGCTGAGCGACCCAGACCTGACCGATGATCTCGGCACTGCTCAAATTGCGCTGATAGCCCTGTTTACCGGTCGAACAGAAGCTGCAGTCCAGCGTGCAGCCCACCTGAGATGACACACACAGGGTGCGGCGATTGCCGTTCTCCGAAGGAATCAGTACCGTTTCAACATAGCTGCCATCCTCGACTTCCAGTACCCACTTGCGGGTACCGTCCTTCGAGTCACCTTCATAGACGACCTTCGGGGCGCGTATTTCAGCCTGTGCTTCGAGTTTGGTACGCAGCGCCTTCGAGAGGTTGGTCATGTCGGCGAAACTGTCGACCCCCTCCTGGTGGATCCACTTCATGACCTGAGTAGCGCGAAACGGCTTTTCACCAAGTTCGGCGAAGAATGTGCGCAGCTGCTCGCGTGAGAGACCGAGCAGATTGACGCGCGACGTTTCGGCCTGGGCAGCCTGAGCATGGGTCGGATGCGTTTCTCGAGTCATGGCAGCGAATACCTCATGAAAGGGCGACGGCATCGGGCACGCGTGAGACGAGGCGATAACCGGCATGCGGTTATCGCCGGCGTCGCTTCAACCGCGTGCGCAGATTTCGGCATCGCCGAAGAAATAATGAATTTCACGCTCGGCCGACTCGGGGGCATCGGAGCCATGCACGGCGTTGGCGTCGATGGAGGAGGCGAAATCGGCACGAATGGTACCGGCAGCCGCTTCCTTCGGGTTGGTAGCGCCCATCAGTTCACGGTTTTTGGCGATGGCGTTGTCGCCTTCGAGCACCTGCACCACAACCGGGCCGGAGGTCATGAAACCGACCAGATCATTGAAGAAGGGACGCTCCCTGTGCTCGGCGTAGAAGCCTTCGGCCTGTTCGCGGGTCAGACGCATCATGCGTGCTGCCACAACACTCAGGCCACCTTTCTCGAAACGGCTGATAATGTCGCCGATGGCATCTTTGGCGACGGCGTCGGGCTTGATGATGGACAGGGTGCGTTCCTGGGCCATGAATGCTCTCCTTGATGATTAAAGCGGCCATTACTGACCGTGAACGAAAATGCAACGGCGCCCATCGGCTCGAAATGAGACTCGATGGGCGCAGTAAAAATCGCGGCATTATACCGACCGGGGCAGTTGCTTGCACCCCTCGCCGAACAAGTGCGCTCAGACGCTGAAGCTTTCGCCGCAGCCGCACTCATCCTTGACGTTGGGGTTGTTGAAACGGAAGAACCGGTTCAGCCCCTCGTTGACATAGTCGACTTCGGTGCCATCGAGTATATGCAGCGCTTCGGGATCGACGATAATCCTGACGCCATGATCCTCGAAAACCTCGTCGCCCGAGGCAACTTCATCGGCGAAGTCAAGGATATAGCTGTATCCCGAGCAACCGCTCGGTTTGACGGCGACACGCAGGCCCATGCCTTCTCCGCGCTCATCGAGCACGTGACGGATCTGGTGCGCTGCGGCTTCGGTAATGCTGATCCGGGCCATCTGGATCTCCTCCCGGTAGTTGGCTACCGCTTATCAATGAGGGTAGCAGTCAGTAATGTCAATCCTGTTGCCGAGCATGCGCCTGCTCGGTCGGCACATCAAAACTCGGTCTGTTCTGTCTGGCCTGACGTAATGAAACCAGGGCCTGATGTAGCGATTGTCCGGCCTGATCGATCTCTTCGGCTGTGGTAAATCGGCCGAAGCTGAAGCGCAGCGATGCCAGTGCCCGCTCCCGCGGCAGACCGATTTCGGTCAGTACATAGGAAGGGTCCACACTGGCAGAATTGCAGGCCGAGCCGGTAGAAACCGCCACATCGCGCAGTGCCATCAGCAGTGCTTCCCCATCAACGCCATCGAACCCCAGATTGAGGATGTTGGGCACACTTGTACCACCCTCGCCGTTGATATGGACACCTTCACATTCCTGCAGGCCTGCCAGAAAGCGCTGACGCAGTGCGCTAACGTGTTGACGGTCTTCATCAAGGCTATCGGCGGCCAGGGCAAATGCCTGCCCCATACCCACAATCTGATGCGTGGCCAGCGTACCCGAGCGCATGCCGCGCTCATGTCCGCCGCCGTGAATCAGGGCTTCTATTCGGGTGCCACGACGAACATAAAGTGCCCCAATCCCCTTGGGACCGTACACCTTGTGACCCGACAGCGACAGCATGTCGATGGGCTGTTCGCTCATGTCCAGCTCGATCTTGCCCGCGGCCTGGGCAGCATCAACGTGAAAAGCAGCCCCATGTTCCCGGGCGATCCGGCCCAGCGCGTTGATATCACTGATACTGCCCAGCTCGTTGTTGACCGCCATCAGGGAGATCAGCACGGTATCCGGACGCAGGGCCTCGCGCAGCTTTTCAGGGTCGATGCCACCATCTGACGGCGGTGCCAGCCGAGTGACCTCGAAGCCTTCCTGCTCAAGCATGCTCGCCGTGTCGAGGACCGCCTTGTGTTCGATTGATGAGGTGATCAGGTGCCGTCCGCGTGCACGATTGGCACGCATGAAGCCGGTCAGGGCAAGGTTGTCGGCTTCGGTGGCACCGGAGGTCCAGACGATCTCGCGAGGATCGGCGCCGATCAGATCACTGACCTGTCGGCGGGCCCCTTCAACCGCCTGTTCGGCCATCCAGCCCGCCATGTGCGAACGGGATGCCGGATTGGCAAAAGTCCCTTCTCGGGTCAGATGCCGGGCCATGAGTTCGGCAACCTGCGGGTCGACCGGTGTGGTGGCCGCATAATCGAGATAAATGAGTGATGTATTCATGGTCGTCTTTCCAGCACCGGACGGAAGGCCTTTCAGAATAGCATTCCGATGACGGGCAGTTGGCTACTGAGCGATGATGGTGTTGATATCGGTACCGCTGCGCTGCTGACGCTGTGATACAGCGCGAATATCCTGACGATTCAGCAGTTCGCCGAGGGTAATGCCGCTCAGGAAGTCATGAATGGCATCCGAGAGATCGCTCCACAGGAAGTGGGTGAGGCAGGTCTCTCCATTATGACAGTCTCCTGCCCCCTGGCAGCGGGTAGCATCGATCGATTCGTTGACTGCATCGATGATACAGGCGACCGAGATATCTTCCGGCCGTGCCGCCAACAGATAGCCGCCCCCGGGGCCACGGACACTTCTGACCAGCGATTGTCGGCGCAGCTGGGCAAACAGCTGCTCCAGATAGGAGAGCGAAATCTGCTGACGGCGCGAGATATCGGCAAGACTGACAGGGGCGTCGCTACCCTGCAGTGCCAGATCCAGCATCGCCGTTACCGCATATCGTCCCTTGGTCGTCAGACGCATGGAGTACTCTCGTACAGGAGTGGCCGAATAGCGAAATTATGTAAATTCCGAGTGTTTTGGTCAACTACTATCCGTTGCCATGCGACTTCGGGGCATTGCTGTCCTTTCCATGGATATTACGGTGCTCGGGGTCGTCATGGCGCGGTGGTGAGCAGGGGAAATCGAGGTCGTCGAGCACGGCATCGAAATCCTCACGTTCCAGTGGCGGCAGCTCACGAATACGATGGGCGCTGTCGAGTCGGCGCAATACCCGGCACATCTGCTCCATGCGTTCGTCAACGGCATGCATGTGATCAAGAATGGCCTGTACGGACCGAGCCATCGGGTCCGGCATCTCCTCACTCATGCCATAGGCATCGAAGCCGAACTTGTCCTGTATGGCCTGGCGCCGGGCCGGGTCGATTTCGCTGCGACGCGACTGAATCGTAGACTCTTCACTGGCCTGGCGTACGATCTTGCCCGGAATGCCCACCACCGTTGCCCCGGCGGGCACCTCACGGGTGACCACGGCATTGGCTCCGATACGAGCATCGTTACCGACAGTAAATGGCCCCAGGATCTTGGCGCCGGCCCCGACAATAACGCCGTTACCCAGAGTGGGGTGACGCTTGCCGGTATTCCAGCTGGTGCCGCCCAGGGTAACGCCATGGTAGAGCGTGACGTCATCACCGATCTCGGCGGTTTCACCAATGACCACTCCCATGCCGTGATCGATGAAAAAACGTCGTCCGATGATCGCACCGGGATGGATCTCGATTCCGGTCAGCCAGCGGGTCAGGGTCGATAGGGTACGTGCCGGCCAGCGTGCGTGGTGATGCCAGAGCCAGTGCGCCAGACGGTGAGCGAGCAGGGCATGCAGACCGGGATAGTTGGTCAGTACCTCGAAGAAATTACGGGCCGCCGGATCGCGGCCGAACACGCTTTCAATGTCTTCGCGCAAACGAGCAAACATGATGCGATCCTGGCATTGCCTCGGGAAGAAAATATCGGCATGGCGATGCTGACGGTGTTGAAGCGCCCGTCACCGGGGATGATCATTGCCGTTTGGGTCACCATGTCGTTCGATCCGCGTCAGGATACCGCGCAATATGTTCAGTTCCATGCTGTCCATGCGTGAACGCAACAATAGACGACGCAGACGTGCCATCAGCTGACGGGGGTTGTCTGGATCGTGAAAGCCGATATTGATCAGGGTACGTTCCAGGTGCTCGAACAGTCGTTCGGTATCGGCGTGGCTGGCCAGGGGGTTGTCCCATTCGACGCCAAAGGGTTCCGGAGAGGTGACGGGCGTGGTAGTGAGCCAGGCCTGGCGACACTCATAGGCGAGCACCTGGACAGCGGCCGCCAGGTTGAGCGAGCTGTAGTGTTCACTGGTAGGAATGTGAACATGCCGGTGGCAACGCTGAAGTTCACTATTGGAAAGACCCACATCTTCTCGACCGAATACCAGTGCAAGACCGGTATCGGAGCCACTCAGCTCACCCGGCAGGGAAGCGGAGAGTTCTCGCGGCGAGCAGAGCGGCCAGGGCAGGGTGCGTGAGCGGGCACTGGCGCCAACCACCAGCGTACAGTCGGTAACCGCTGCTTCCAGCGTCTCGAACTGCTGCATGGCTTCGAGTATATCCTCGGCACCGGATGACCGAGCAAAGGCCTCGCCATCTCTCGGATCACAGCGTGGGGCCACCACGGCCAGTTGACTCAAGCCCATGGTTTTCATGGCGCGTGCGGCAGCGCCAATATTGCCTGGGTGACTGGTACCAATGAGAACGATACGAATACGGTCGAGCATGAAACGGGCTCACGGGGTCGAGGGCGGGATAGGGAGTACAGTAATGGGAAGGATTCTATCATGCGCGATGCGTATCTGCCGGCATGACTGGCTGAAGCGCAGTGGTTCTGCTAGCATCGCCGCACCTTCGCTGTCGCACGGGTCCATCTTCAATGGCGCCTGTCTTCTCCGGCAGCACCCGGTCCCGTTGATTCGAACATGAAGACGTCGCATCGTTTCGGTGATGTGGTGTCCGGTATCGGCCATTTGGGCCGGTGTCAGCGTGTCGCTCTTTAAAAGTCTTTCGATGCCCAGGGGTTGATGATGCAACCGATGGTTCAATTCGCACTGCGTGCACTGCGCGGTGCCCAGGAACAGTTCGTGCGTATCCGCGAACGTCTCGAAATTGCCCGCGAGGACAATACCCTCGATGATCTGCTGGCCGATGCCGGTGGTCGTGCCGAGTCGCTGATCGCTTCGCACTTTGCGCGTGGTTATCCTCAGCATGGTCTTGCGGGGCGTTACATTCCCCGTCGTGAGAGCAGTGGTGAAAGTCGTGGCTGGGAGTGGCAGATCGAACTCTTTCACGGCTATGCCAACCTCTCCATCGGTGCGCCGGGGTGTGCGATTTCTCTGGTCTGTCTGCACAACGGTCGCCCTGAATGTGCGGTGGTCATTTCACCCTTCACCGATGAGGAATTCGTCGCCAGTCGCGGTCGCGGCGTGCAGATGAATGGGCATCGATTGCGCGTCACCCGTCGTACCGCCGTCGACGGTGCCCGAGTGGCCATGGGGCTCCCTGAAAGCTGGATGCAGGCCCGCCATATTGATCGCTGGCAGTCGCTCAGCACCCGGCTGGGACCGCGCATGGGCCTGTTGAGAGCTTCCGGTTGTCCACTGATTGATCTGCTTGAACTGGCTGCCGGCCGTGTTGATGCGGCACTGGTGCTGGGGATTGATGAGCAGGATCTGCATATTGCCAATCTGATGCTCAAGGAAGCCGGTGCGCTGCTGGGATCACCCGAGGGGCATCCTCAGGTAGCACCGGAAGGCGTGCTGATGGCTGCCGCACCGCGCCTCTACAAGCAAATGGTACAGGCGGTCGGCACCGGGGCCTGACCATCGCAATGCCCAGCCTGAAAAAGCAAAAAGCCCGCCTCGATCGAGGCGGGCTTTTTTTGATACCGGTTTGATACCGGCCAGACAGTCCCTCAGGGAAGCTCTTCCTCTTCGGTCTGTTCCTTTTTTACCGGGATCAGATCGGCACGCTGAAGGCCGAAAACCAGCAGCAACGCCGCAGCGACATAGATGGACGAGAACGTTCCCAGCACCACACCGATGATCAGTGCCAGCGAGAAGCCGTGAATCATGTCGCCCCCCAGGAAGAACAGGGCGAACAGCACCAGCAGGGTAGTGCCTGAGGTCGACAGGGTACGCGCCAGCGTCTGATTGATGGCATCGTTATAAATGGCTGCCATGTCACTGGAGCGTGATTTGCGAATGTTTTCGCGTATCCGGTCGTAGACGATGATGGTGTCGTTGAGAGAGTAACCGATAACCGCCAGGACCGCGGCCAGCACGGTCAGATCGAAATCGATCCGGAACAGTGAAAAGATGCCCAGCAGGATAAGGACATCGTGGCCCAGAGAGAGCAGTACGCCGAGAGCGAACTTGTACTGGAAGCGAAAGGCGACGTACAGCGACACCACACCAAGCGCTACCAGCAGCCCAAGCCCACTCTGATCACGCAGCTGATCGCCAACCTGAGCACCGACAAACTCGGCGCGTACCAGGTCCACGCTTTCGCCATCGGCTCCCAGACTCTGAGTGACCTGGTTGCCGATGCTCTGATCGAAGCTCTGCTGCAGACGCACCATGATCTCACCCGGAGAGCCGAAGGTCTGCACCGAGAAGTTGGTGTAACCGGCACTGGCGAGAGTGTTGCGCACCTGGTCAAGCTCTGGTGGCGTGCTGTAATGCACTTCGACGAGTGTGCCCCCGGTAAAATCCAGCCCCAGATTGAGATGCTGAATGGCCAGCGAACCGAGCGCCACGATCAGCAGCACCAGAGAGACGACGTAGGCAATCCGGCGTTTGCCCATGAAATCGAATTGCGGCATTCCGGGCGTCCTCATATCCAGAGTTTCTTCAACGGCTTGCCGCCGATGGACAAATTGGTGATGGCACGGCTGACCACGACCCCGGTAAATACCGAGGTAATGATCCCCAGTGACAGGGTGACCGCGAAGCCTTTCACTGGTCCGCTGCCGATCGAGAACAGAATGATGGCGACCAGCAGAGTGGTGATGTTGGCATCCAGGATTGAAGTAAAGGCGCGATCATAACCATTGTGAATCGCCTGCTGGACCGAGGCCTGGCCGCGAAGTTCCTCGCGGATGCGTTCGTAGATCAGCACATTGGCGTCCACCGCCATCCCCAGAGTCAGTACGATACCGGCGATACCGGGCAGCGTCAGGGTGGCACCAAGCAGTGACATTGCGGCGATCAGTAGCGCCAGATTAATGGTCAGGGCCGCATTGGCAATCAGACCGAATGCCTTGTAGCGAATCACCATGAAAATCAGCAGCAGAGCAGCGCCGACCAGCACCGACAGGATGCCGCGATCGATGTTCTGCTGACCGAGGCTGGGACCGATAGTGCGCTCCTGCGCGAAATAGATCGGTGCTGCCAGTGAGCCGGAGCGCAGCAGAAGCGACAGTTCGCGAGCCTCGGTGGGGGAGTCCAGCCCGGTAATGCGGAACTGATTGCCCAGAGTACTCTGAATCGTCGCCAGACTGATGATGCGGCGAGTGGTATAGGTATCGCGCTTTTCAACCTGCTGGCCGTCCTCCATCACCTTTCGGGTACGGCTCTTGTGCTGAATATAGAGCACCGCCATGTTACGGCCGATGTTGTCACGACTGACCTGGGTCATCTTGGAGCCGCCGGCACCATCAAGATTGATGTTGACCTGTGGTCGCCCGTTCTGATCGAACGAGGTGCTGGCACTGGAAACCCGGTCACCGGTGATGATGACATCCTTCATCAGTGCAGCACTGCGTGAAGGATCATTGCGGAACTTGAAGCTCTCCTGCTCATCTGCGGGGGTATCCGACGCGGCTTCCAGTCGGAACTCGAGATTGGCAGTGGCACCAACCACTCGCTTGGCTTCGGCCGTATCCTGGATACCGGGCAGCTCAACCACGATGCGACTGGGGCCCTGACGCTGCACAAGGGGTTCGGATACGCCCAGTTCGTTGACGCGATTACGCAGTGTGGTCAGGTTCTGGTTGACCGCATAGTCCTGGATGTCGCTGACCGCCTGCTGGGTCAGCGTCATGGTCAGAATATGACCGCGTCCTTCCTGTGATTGCTGGAAGGTGAAATTATCGTATTGCTGCTGAAAGAGGTCTTCGGCCTTTTCCAGATCATCTTCACTGGCGAAGGTGAAGTGAATCGACTGATCCCCGACCTCATTGTTGCGATAGCGAATGCGCTCGTTACGCAGGGTTTCGCGCATGGCGCTGGCATTGACATCGAGACGCTGCTTGATGGCGGCATCCATGTCGACCTGCAGTAGAAAGTGAACGCCGCCACGAAGGTCAAGGCCGAGTTTCATCGGATGAGCGCCGATGGCGCGCAACCAGCCTGGCGTGGAGTCTGCCAGGTTGAGCGCGGCCACAAAATTCTGCCCCAGGGTATCCGAGATGACATCGCGCGCCTGAAGCTGCTTGTCATCATCTTCGAGACGGATCAGGCCGGTATTGTTTTTCAGGCTGCTTGACTTGACCCCGATGCCGGCATCGTCGAGTGCTTCGCGGGCCTGCTTCATGTCCGCCGCGGTCACGGCACTGGAACCGCTGGCACCACTGATCTGAACAGCGGGATCGGCGGGGTAGAGATTCGGCAACGCGTAGAGCACGCCCACGACAAGCACGAGGAGTATCAGCAGATACTTCCAGAGCGGATAGCGGTTGAGCATCGGGACCCTGTCCTGATTGGGTAGTGTTTCGAGGAAATTCTGGGCAGCGCATTGGTCACTGGTACGGACCGCTCATCCTGACAGCAGGGTGACGGTTGCTGTCCCGCGCCGAAAAAGGCACGGGACAAAAGCAGATGCGCCGCCTGCGGGTATCAGATGGACTTCAGGGTTCCCTTGGGTAGCACGGATGCTACTGCGTTCTTCTGAACGTTGACCTCGGTACCACTGGCAATCTCGATGGTCAGGAATTCCTCGCCAACCTTGGTAATGCGGCCTGCCAGCCCTCCGCTGAGAAGGACCTCGTTACCCTCGGAAAGTTCAGCCATCAGCTTCTTGTGTGCCTTGGCGCGCTTGGACTGCGGACGCCACAGCAGGAAGTAGAAGATCAGCACAAAGCCGACCAGCATCACGATCTGAGCGATTGCACCACCGCCGGCACCGCCGGCACCGCCCCCGTCTGCAGCGTGCGCAGCGGGAATCAGGAATTCGAACATGGATGTTCCTCTTCAGGGCTTGTTGTATGACCGTAAAATCGGGTCGTCGTGCCACTCCCTGCCGACGCCATCAGGCGCGATGACGGATCGCTTCGCTGACGGAGCGAAGTGGTCTTTCAGCCTGTCAACGGTGGTACTTCCAGACCGCGACGGGCGTAGAACCGTGCCACGAAGTCCGCCAATGTACCCGCTTCGATGGCACCGCGCAAACCGGCCATCAGGCGCTGATAGTGACGCAGGTTGTGAATGGTGTTGAGCTGCGCACCCAGCATTTCGCCACAGCGATCAAGGTGATGCAGGTAGGCGCGTGAGAAGTTGCGACAGGTGTAGCAATCACACGCTTCCTCGAGTGGGCGGGTGTCGGTGCGGTGTCGGGCATTGCGCAGGCGGATGACCCCATCATCGGTAAACAGGTGGCCGTTGCGAGCATTGCGGGTTGGCATGACGCAATCGAACATGTCGACGCCACGTCGCACGCCCTCGACCAGATCCTCCGGTTTGCCAACCCCCATCAGATAGCGCGGACTGTGATCGGGCATCAGCTCGGGTAGATAATCGAGTACGCCCATCATTTCATCCTTGGGCTCACCGACCGATAATCCGCCGATTGCCAGACCGTCAAAACCGATATCCAGCAAGTCTTTCAGCGAACGCTCGCGCAGTTCACGATACATGCCGCCCTGAATGATACCGAACAGTGCGGCAGGAGAATCACCATGCGCTTCGCGTGAGCGCGCCGCCCAGCGCAATGACAGCTCCATCGAGCGCTCTGCCTCCTCGAAGGTGGCCGGATAGGGCGTGCATTCATCGAAGATCATCACTACGTCCGAGCCCAGGGCGCGTTGCACGGCCATTGACTCTTCCGGCCCCATGAAGACCTTCGCGCCATCCACGGGCGAGCGAAAATGTACCCCTTCTTCGGTGATCTTTCGCATCTCTCCCAGTGAAAACACCTGAAAACCGCCGGAGTCGGTCAGGATCGGCCGGTGCCACTGGGCAAAATCGTGTAGATCACCATGAGCCGCGACGATCTCTGTTCCCGGACGCAGCCAGAGATGAAAGGTATTGCCGAGAATGATCTCGGCACCAATCTCTTCCACTGCGCCGGGCGTCATGCCCTTGACCGTGCCGTAGGTACCTACCGGCATGAAGGCGGGTGTTTCCACCGTGCCGCGGGGGAAACTCAGTCGACCGCGACGGGCGCGCCCATCAGTGGCCAGGCGCTCGAAGTTCATGAAACAGTCATTACGCATCGGGATCTCGGGCGGATTCTCGTCAGAAAAACAGTCAACTCATGTGGCGTCGGACGACGCCCGAGTCAGGAACATGGCATCGCCATAGCTGAAAAAGCGGTAACGTTGTTCAACAGCTTCGCGATAGGCGCGCATGACCGGTTCGAAACCGGCAAAGGCAGTGACCAGCATCAGCAGTGTGGATTCGGGTAGATGGAAGTTGGTGACCAGGGCATCGACGCAAAGCCACTGATAGCCGGGGTAGATAAAAATATCGGTATCGCCGGTCAGTGGTGCAATCTCGCCATCCGGTGACTGCTGGCAGGCACTTTCCAGACAGCGCACGCTGGTGGTGCCGACTGCAATGACGCGATTGCCTCGGGCCCGAGCCGCCCTGACCTGGTCGCAGACTTCGGGCGTAACCTCGATCCATTCGCTGTGCATGTGATGGTCGTGGATATTGTCGACCCTGACCGGTTGGAAGGTACCGGCGCCGACGTGCAGGGTAACGAAGGCATGTTCAATGCCTCGCTCACCCATCTCGGTCATCAGCGCTTCGTCGAAATGCAGACCGGCAGTGGGTGCGGCTACAGCGCCTTCACGGCGCGCATAAACAGTCTGATAACGTTCACGGTCGGCAAGCTCATCCTCGCGCTCGATGTAGGGAGGCAGCGGCATATGCCCGTGCGCATCAAGTAGCTCGATCAATGGTGTATCACCGAGAAAGCGCAGTTCGAACAGGGCGTCCCTGCGACCTTCGATCACGGCGTGGATATCACCTTCAAAAATCAGTTCCGTGCCGGGCTTCGGCGCCCGGCTTGCACGCAGATGAGCAAGGCCGCGATGCGCATCGAGCGGGCGCTCCAGCAACATTTCAACCTGGCCGCCACTGGCCTTGCGACCGAACAGCCGTGCCGGAATGACGCGGGTATCGTTGAATACCACCAGATCGCCGGGCGAGAGTCGGTCGAGCAGATCGGGGAAGCGCTGATGTTCAATCGATCCCTTCACTCCATCGACGCACAGCAGACGACAGTCACGACGCTGCTCACTGGGGTAACGGGCGATCAGCTCATCGGGTAGATCGAAATGGAAGTCGGTACGCTGCATGAAGGCTGGGGGCTCTGGCTTTGAAAGGCCGGTTCGGCGAGTGCGCATGATAGCGAAGCCGGGCTGGTAACGGAAAGACCGCCTCTTCATGAACAATGCATGCATTGACCCACTGGCTGGTACTCGTATAATACGCCCCGCCCCTGTTGCCGGTGTGGCGAAATTGGTAGACGCAGCGGATTCAAAATCCGCCGGGCTAATACCCCGTGTCGGTTCGAGTCCGACCACCGGCACCACTCTAATCAGTGGTTTACGACTTTCCCTTCTCCCTCCTGCCCTTGCGGCCCCGCGACTGGTCTCAGTTTGGACGCAGCGCTCACGTCCAATCTCGGCAACCGCGTTGCCACGGCATCCAGTCCACCATCGAACATGTGCGAGTAGTGTCTGGTTAAGATCAGGTCTGTGTTTGATGGCACCGTATTTGACTCTATGAAAGCTCTGTCAATTCAGGCGTCACGCATGCGATTGCGTGCCAGGGTGGGATGATTCTGATAATCGACTTCGTCGAACATCTGGCCCCATGCCAGGTCCTGTTCGAAGGATCGAAAATGCTTGAGTCCGCCGGTGGGCGTGAACGTGATTTCCCCGAAGTAGACGCGGGTTTCGGTGAGGTACAGGTCGACACGCGCGAATCCGAACCCCTCGGATAGCTTGAGCGCCACATCCATGGCTTCATCGAACATGGCCGGGCGCGGGATCGGCTGGCCCGTGGTAAACCGACGCTCGACAATGTCGACCAGATTCCAGCCGCTATCGTAGTAATCAAAGGACAGGTTTTCGAAACGGTCGTGATCGACCTCGATGAACAACTGCGGGGCGCGGCCCTGCTTGCGGAAGCAATAAAACTTGTAATCCTTTGGCACACCGCCGCGCTCATCGAGTAACAGCTTTTCGAACATCAGCTGCGGCTCTATGTCCTTGTAGTGCCGCTCGCGACTGGTGGCGTAAAAGTCATCCCTGAGCCACTGCCGCCCAAGCTCGTTAAGCATGTACAGCGGATAATCGCGCTTGTCCTTCACCAGCAGATTGAAGCCCGAGCCGTGGTTCGCCTTCATCACGAATTGATCGGGCAGCGCCTGATAAAGGTCGTTGTCGATCCGTTCGCAGACGCCATAGCACGGCACCAGATACTGTTCGCCTACCGTTGCCCTGACATAGTCCCGCACCTTCACCTTGTCGCTCAGTAGCGTAAACACAGGATCAGGATGGACGCGCCGGCGGCACATCTTCTCGTTGAAGGTGCGCGGGCGGGTCAGGCGTGGCCAATATCCGAACTCTCGACGGTAGACCATGGAGACGTATTGTCGATCTGGCAGGCGGCGAGTGATGGCGTGACGTGCAGTGCCGGCCAGGGGCATTAGCCATTTTCCAGAGGCCAGCGTCTTCTGGAGGGGCGCGGTTAATCCAGGCATAAATGATTCCCTCCCTCTCTTCTCCGGTGTACCTGAAATTCAATGCCAACATGTCGTAACAAAGCGTGACATTGTGAAGGAGTGATTTATATGCAGTTATGCTCATTTAGATATATTGCCTGCTGGGTGTTCTATTGCTTGTCTTCAGGAGCAGGCCAATGAGCATTGTCGGGCGATCGGATTACTGACGTTTCTCAACGATAAAATGCGATGGGTTTCGATCCTGATTCGGTATGGGGAGAAGCTATGTGCTGTCTGCAATTTCTCTCTTTTATCCGTTGAACATCTCCAGTCATTCCTTATGAAGTATCACGATAGATATGCTTTTCCCTGGACCTGACTGCCTCTCATATTGAGGTTCTCCATCCGAACCTGTTTCGGGTCTTTAGTCGGTTCAGCTGGTTGAATCAGGGAACCCCTCTTTTCTCCCTGTAACCACTCATTGCAACGCCTGTCTCTGTTTTTGATACGTGCCTGTGGCAATTTCGCGCATTGTGCTTGCCGGGAACTTCGGGATTAAAACCGAACTAAAATTAGACTTTAGTTGTATATGGCCTGGTCGATAAAAGGGAGGTATGCCCGATAAATCATCGGGTCGGATAAGCCATTGCATCGAGGAAGGGTCATGCCTGGGTTGGCAGGAAGTGTCAAATATCGCCTGGTAGCAGGGTTGGGGGCTTGCATCCTGCTGTTGGTCATCAGCGGAGTGATCGGAATCGGTAGTACTCGTCAGGCCAATCAGAACCTGGTCTCGGTGTATACCAACAATGTATTGGCAGTGCAGGCGCTGGCCAAAATCAATGAAACCCTGCTGAAACTGCGGGGTAACGGGCTTTCGGTGTTGGTCCGACGTGATGCAGCAGCAGGTGAGACCTTTCGGAGTAACCTGCTCGAAAGCAAAGGGGCCATTGAGCAGCACTGGGCCGAGTATCTGAAAACGGTCAAGCCGGGGAGTGAGGAGGCGGCTCAGGCGAAAGAAGTCGAGCAGACCATGTCGCAGATGTGGCAGGCCTATGAGCGTTATGCCACTGCAATGGCTCAAGGCGATTTTGACCTCGCCCTCAGACTGGCGACGGTCGATACGGCGGCTCGCACCCTCATGGTCAGTACGACCGATCAGCTGGCCAAACAGCTGAACATGAATATCGGTTTTACTCATGAGGCCTATGAGCATGGCGTGGCCGAGTACGAGCGCATGCGTGATCTGTTCATGGCCGCCATCGTGATCGTAAGCCTTTTGATCGCCGTATTTGCAGTGCGACTGGTACGCAGTATCGTGCGACCCCTGAATCAGGCGCGTGCGCTGGTGCATAACATTACCGAAGGACAACTTGATAATCGGGTCGAGATCGCCAGTAGTGACGAGTTCGGCGAGATGCTCAAGGGACTTCAGCGCATGGATGGTCGATTGGCCGATGTGGTCGGTGGCTTTCGCAGCGGTGCCGAGGCGGTCAGTAGCGCATCGCAACAGCTGGCAAGGGGTAACAACGACCTGAGCAGCCGGACTCAGGAACAGGCTGCCAGTCTCGAGCAGACAGCTGCCTCGATGGAAGAAATGACCTCCACTGTACGTCACAATGCTGACAATGCCGGTGAAGCCGATCGGCTGGCCGGGGAAATGGGGCAGCGTGCCCGTGAGGGCGGCGAAGTGGTTGTGGAGGCTGTCGCTGCGATGGAGGCCATCAACGCGTCAAGCCGTCAGATCGTTTCCATTGTCTCCATGATTGACGATATTGCCTTTCAGACCAATCTTCTGGCGCTGAACGCAGCAGTCGAAGCGGCCAGAGCCGGCGAACAGGGGCGTGGATTTGCAGTGGTGGCAGGTGAGGTGCGCAGCCTGGCGGGACGTGCTTCCGAGTCGGCAAAAGAGATCAGGGCTCTGGTGGACGATAGTGTCAGCAAGATTGAAAACGGCAGCGAGCTGGTTAATCGCTCTGGCCAGACCCTCTCCGAGATTGTCACTGGCGTGGATCGTGTCTCCGGACTCATCTCCGAAATCGCCGCGGCCAGCCGGGAGCAGACTTCCGGCATCGAGCAGGTAGGTACGGCAGTGGTGCAGATGGATCAGCTGACTCAGCAGAACGCTGAGCTTGTAGAAGAGGCTGCAGGCGCCAGCCGTGAACTGCATGAACGTGCCGAGTCATTGTTGGCGCAGGTGGCCTTTTTCCAACTTAATGAACGCGATGTTGCGCATGCCGCGGCGACCGGTACTTCCAGCACCTCCAGGGGCTCTTCGCGTGCACAAGCGCCTCGAGTCGAGCCACGCAGGTTAGAGCCCTCCGGTGATGCGCACAAGCCGGTAGCAATGGCATCTGATGCCCGAGCTGCGAGTGCTCCCCGTATGGCCGGGTCGTCCTCCACGCTTTTGAGCGAGAGCAGTGAGGAGGAGTGGGACACTTTCTAGAGCTGCCTGATGACTCTGGACGATTAACGGATGATTCCGAGGTTCTCTGCCTTTTAATGCTGCCAACGCCAGCGCCCCGGAGCCTGACAGGGCCCGGGGCGCTGGCGTTTGGCTCTGTTTGAAAAGTGGGGCGTTCGAAAGCTCGGCTCAATGATCCGAATCGAGCTTTCGGTTCTGTTCCTGACGCAACTCTCCAAGGCGATCGTGAATCGAGAAGAGCAGAAAGGCGAGTTCGCAGAAGACGCGCCAGAAAATCAGGGTGACAAACGTGCCCACCAGAATCATGAAGGCGGTACCTGCGCTGCCGCCGTAGCCTGAAATCGACGAAATGGCAGCCGAAAGACCGGAGAGGGCAATCAGGGCAATACCGATCCAGTACCCTATGCGGATCAGGGTGGGAGAAACGAATCTGTCAAAGGAGGCGAGATCGCTGAATTTCATCGAGGGGGCCCTTGCTGCCTGAGGAATACAGTGCCGGAGAGCGCGTGGCAAAGAGGCTTCATGGTACAGGAGAGCTTGCCCCCTGCTGCTGTGCCAATATTGCAGTATATGGCTCGCTGCTTTTACGTCGGGGATTTTCCGTGGCTGGAGCCTTGAAGTTACTGCTTATCGTCGACACTTCACACTCAAGTCAATCAACCAGGGAAATCCATCATGGATGAGCAGATCGCTGAAGGGTACATGGTCAAGCTGAAATCGGGCGGGCCGATCATGGTCGTTGAGAGTGTCGAGCAGCGTGACGTTTCTTGTGTCTGGTTCGACAAGGATCAGAATCTGCAGCATGCCCGTTTCAAACTCGGCACGCTGGTTGTACAGGATGCCGGCGCCAGTCAGCACGGGCCAATCAATCTGTAATGGAGAGGCCCGCAGGTCAGGTCGCCATTTGCCGAAAAACCCCGCTGAAAGCGGGGTTTTTGTCGTTATACGCTACCTTGACCATTAGCGCCTTTTGAAGGGGCGCTCCTCGAGTTGGGTCTGCAACGCTCGCCCGCTCTCCCAGAAATTGGCGTCCTGCATAACAGCAGGGGTTGGGATGTCAGCACGTTGCTGGCGACGCTTCGAAGTGGAAACGCCCAGCCGGCGGTCGCGTGCTTCGACCAGTGCTTCGTCAACCTGGCCATCCCCGGTAAAGGCCATCATCAATTGCGGCGCTCCATAGGGGAAGTCATGGCGGTCTATCTGCCAGGTATGAAAGGTCTTGCCGTAGGTCGTGATCAGATCCTCGAAGTAGGCATGTTCGGCAAGTTCGGGAATACCCGGAGCCACCAGTTGACCTGACTTGATCTCGTAGTGATGACTGTGCCAGAGCTTTTTCTCTTCTTCAGGGAGACGACTGAAACGTTCGGCACTGATGATGTATTCGATCCCGATCAGGCGGGCATCCGGGCGATTGGAGTCGAAGATGACGCACTGGTGCAGATCGGGCTCGAGATGAATACAGAAGTGACTGGCTTCCACCTGACGGCCCATGTCGTCGGCATACATATGAAAGCCGTTGAGATAGGTGTTCATTGCCTCCAGTGGATACTTGCGCTGCAGAGTGCCGGAAGCCATGTCGAGTGCGCGGTGCTTGAGGGGATGGCCGCGGCTGCTGCGTGCCATGCTCAGGGCGCGACGGCCCATGAGCGTGCCGATGGCCGCCACGGCGCCGGCAGCAACGCCGAGCCCGAAAGCGCCGATACCACCCCCCTGGCAGTGAGGACAGGATGATTCACGATGCTTTGTCATGCTGATTTCCTCTTCAACGTTCCTTGTTGCTCATGGCTCGCCCTGGAGAGCAGGGCACCTGCGATGACTGTAGTTAACGAAGCCCGGGGGGACCAGCAGACAGGTATCAGGTGAAAGCGGAAGGGTATGGACCGGGTAGCACATGCTCCCGGTCTGCAGGCAGGTGTTCCGATCGATGACTCGTGGTTCAGCGCACTGTTATGACGCGACAGGCAGCACGCTTGAGCACTTCGCGGGTAACGTGGCCAGCACTGTCGCCCTCCCCGCGGGTCAGACCTCGATGACCCAGCACTATGACATCGACATCCAGACGAATGGCTTCGCGCTCGATAATATCGGCCGGCGTGCCCTCGCAAACGAGAATGTGGTGGCGCACGTCGTACGGATTCACCACATCCAGTGCATTATCGATGATGGTGCGTCCGCTCTCGTGGCGGGCGTGCTCATGAGTATCTGCGCTGGTACCTGTTGTCAGATTGGCAGTGCTACCCGGCTCGGGTACGTGCAACAGGTAAAGTTCGCCTCCATCAGGGCGTGCCAGCTGTGCTGCGACATCCAGAGCCTTGTTGGCATTGCCTGATCCATCGAGAGGTACCAGCAGGGATTTATACATGAGCCTCCTCCGTGATTATCGGGTGAAGAGGGCGAACCCGGCACGCCCGGCCTGATGGGCTGCGCCGGGCGCGCCTGCTCCCGGTAAATTCAAAAGCGGTAAATGCGCACTTTTAATGTGCATCATTCATTATAGGTCTGCTGTCATACCTGCCAAGTCATGCCCTGAGGGGTTAATGAAGGCCCATGTCATGACAGGTCAATGACTGTTAGCCGCTAATGGTTTCCACGTTGATAATCCGGGGTGGAATGGCGGGTGATAGCTGTCGCACCTGATCGCTGCGAATCCTGTCACGATAGGTCAATGGCTCCAGCGACTGTGGCTGCCCTGATTCCATTGCCCGCTCAATGGCTGCCAGAATGCGCACATCCCGCAATCCTTCGATGCCGTCTGCTTCGGGTTCCCGATCATTGAGGATGCAATCCGAGAAGTAGTCGGTTTGCCCTCCGAATTGCTCTACGGCGCCAGGAGCCACAGTGGTCGTTCTACTGCCTCGAGTAATCGAATGCGTGATTGAAACGCCCGGCCCGAAGAAATAGCAGGGCGAAGCCTGCAGATGGCCTTCCATACCGACGACCGAGAAGTGATTGAAGACGGAAGCGGCATAGCCGACGATGAACTGCGCCATTCGACCTTCCGGAAAGCGCATCGTGACCGACCAGGTATCATCACAGTCGTAGTGTCGACCCGGTGTATTGTCCGCCATGGCACTCACCTCGATGGGTTCACTGGCGAACAGGTGCCGTACGGCGTTGATCGGATAGGTGCCCAGGTCCGGGACCGGTCCGGCCCAGTAGCCATTGAGCGCACGATGATTGCGTTCGTTGAGATTCTGCAAAAAGTGCGAACTGAAGGTGCGTGGCTGGCCGATCTCGCCCTGCCGCAACCGTTCGATCATGTCCAGCGTGCCGGGTTCATGATGCAGGCGATAGGCGATCATCAGCTTGGCGCCGCCCTGATCGGCGGCTTCAAGCATCGCTTCACAGTCCTCGACACTGGTGGCCATCGGCTTTTCAAGCAACACATGGACGCCTGCTCTCAGTGCCGGAACGGTATGCTCACGATGGCGGAAATTGGGTGAGGCGACATAGACGGCATCAATATCACCAGAGTGCAGCAATGATTCATAATCCTCATAGCCGCAGGTGCGGATGTGGTAACGCTCACCGAGTACCCGTGCCTTTTCGGGGTCACCGGTTACCAGGGCTGCCAGCTCGGAATTGGTAGTGCTGGAGATACCCGGCATAAAGGCACCCTGGGAAATTTCGCCGCCACTGACCACGGCGTAGCGGATTTTCCTGCGATGGTTTGAGTTCAATTTCAATCCTCCCTGATCATGCCCTGATGCAAAGACAGCGGCCGGAGCCGCTGTCTTCATCGAGCCGTCATCCATGAAGGCCGTTTCAAACGCGACGACCCAGCAACAAACCCGCGACAACGCCTACTGCCACGCCCACACCGATATAACTCCAGGCATTGCTGTGGACATGCTCATCAATGTCTCGTGCCGTGTGTTCGGTAAACTCCCATGCACGCTGACCTTCGGCACCGGCCCGCTGTCGAGCGTGATCCCAGTGCTCGTGAGCGTCTTCGCCCAATTCACGCAAGCGCCGCTTGGCCCGATTGCCCCGAGCACCGAGTTCTTCCTCATATTGACGCAGCGCGCGGGCACCCCGACGGCTCAGTTCCTGCTCATACTGGTTAAGCTTCGTGCGAGCATCACGCTCCCGGCGTGAGGGTAACAATCCGAACATGGGTGTCCTCCATTGACATTCATTGGCTGGCCGGATGGGGCCGAGCAGTCGGTCTCTTCTTTTTCGCCCTGGGGCGCCTTCTCAGGATAGTGCACATGACGTCCATGTTTCGAACCCGAGACACTTTCCATGGTCGAACAATATAGATGACCACCAGAATACTGAAGTGTTCGAAAATAAGGTTGGACAAAATTTTTACAGAGGCTATATTAGTTACGCTGGAAACGATTTGCCTTGTAACGTCCTGCGCTTTACGAATGACCCTCGTTTCTACCGAATTTCTCGTGATGCCATCGTGATGGCTCCTGACTCGCTTCGACATCCTCATGTCGGAGCTTTTTTTTGCTCATTCCCACCAGGTCCATACGGTGCTGACTTTTCTCCTGTAATAATGACGGCCTTTGTCGCGAGGAGAAGGTTCATGGAACAGGTGCAGCTGGTCGATCAGCACAATCGCCCTCGAGGAAGTGCGCCAAGGGCTGTCATGCGGCGTCTTGCTCTCTGGCACCGGGCCAGTTACGTGTTCGTTTTTGCTTCTGATGGTCGGTTATGTGTTCAGCATCGAACGGCTGACAAGGACATCTTCCCGGGGGCTCTCGACCTGGCGGCCGGTGGCGTAGTGGCTGCAGGGGAGGCGATGCATGTCGGTGCCCGCCGTGAACTGGCGGAAGAGCTGGGAATTCGTGGCGCATCGCTGCAGTGGTGCTTCAATTTCTCACATGTTTCGCCGGGACTGCATCTTCATGGCGGCGTATTCACGGTGCTTCATGATGGCCCTGTGGCCCTTCAGGCGAGTGAGGTGGCCGGTGTGGAATGGTGGCTGCCGGAGCACGCTCTGGCACAGGAGAATGTGACCCCGGACAGTCGAGTCGCGCTGGAGCGCCTGCTGGGGGCCGGGCTGATACCGCGCCCGGCCTGATGGCCCGCTCTATTCATCATTCATCAGGGTTGAGCACTGCGTGTAGAAACTCCCGGGTGCGTGCCTCCCGGGGCGCAGAAAATATCTCCTCGGGTGGCCCCTGCTCCAGAATCCGTCCCTGATCAAAAAAACACACCCGATCCGAGATCTGCCGTGCAAAGTGCATCTCGTGAGTCACCATCAGCATGGTGAGATCATGGGTGTCGGCCAGCTGACGAATGACCTTGAGCACTTCACCGACCAGTTCGGGATCGAGCGCCGAGGTGGGTTCATCAAACAGCATGATGCTCGGTCGCATCATCAGGGCGCGGGCAATACCGACCCGCTGCTGCTGTCCACCCGAAAGCTGACCGGGGTACTTGTCGGCCTGGTTGCCGAGATTGACCAGTTCGAGCAGCTCCGCGGCCCGTTCATTGGCTTCGGCCCTTGAGAGCCCCAGTACCCGACGTGGCGCTTCGGTAAGATTGCGGCGCACGGTCATGTGCGGGAAGAGATTGAACTGCTGAAAGACCATTCCCAGACGCTCGCGCATGCGGCGCAGGTGCGCTTCACGAGCCGGGGTCAACTGGTCTCCGCGCTGCTCGTGCCAGAGTGGGTCGCCACCCACGTAGACCACGCCGTCGTTGATCGGCTCCAGCGTCATCAGGATACGCAGCACCGTGGATTTGCCTGAACCCGAAGGGCCGATGATGGTGACCTTCTCATTGGGCTGTACCTCGAAATCGAGGTTATCGAGCACGGTAAAGTCGCCAAAGCGCTTGCTCACCCTGTCAAAACGAATAATTGGTTCGCGGCTCATGCGGGGATGTCCCTCTTGTCGTCTCGCAGGCTCATGGGCTTACTTCAGCGCTACACCATGACTGGGCAGGTGGTTGTCCAGCCAGCGAATGCCCCAGGCAGCAATCAGCGTCAGCAGTAGATAGAGAATGCCGACGATTGTCAGGGGAACCAGATAGTTGAAGGTACGATCACCAATGATCCGGGCGACATTGAGCATCTCCAGTACCGTGACCACCGAGAGTACCGGTACGTCTTTCATGATCGATACCAGATAATTGCCCAGGGCCGGAATGATGCGTGGAATGGCCTGAGGAAGAATGATGTGGGTAAAGGTGCGGCCCGGTGCCATGCTCAGTGCACGGGCGGCTTCGCGCTGACCGCGCGGTACCGCTTCCAGCCCGGCGCGATAGACCTCCGAGGTATAGGCGCTGTATTGCAGTCCCAGTGCCAGGGCGCCAGTCATGAAGGCCGGTAGTGTGAGGCCGAAATCGGGCAATACGTAGAACAGGAAAAACAGCTGAATCAGCAGCGGCGTATCGCGGATGAACTCGGTGATGGCGCGCGCCGGCCAGGCAATCAGGCGAGTGGGTGCTGCCTTCAGGGCGGCCAATACCAGCCCCAGCACCAGCGCGATGGCAAAGCCGATTACGGTAGCCTTGATGGTCACCCACATGCCGATCAACAGAATCGGCAGGATGGAGATGACGAAAGGCCAGAAACCACTGGTATCCCAGGCATATCCGAACAGCATGATCAGTTCTCCGTGCGCCAGCGGCCTACCCGATGTTCCAGCAGCTTCATCAGCGCTGTCAGTACCAGAGCCATGCCGAAGTACATGAAAAGCACCATGGTGTAGATGGTGGTGCTGTCCTGGGTGAAGTTACGGATCTGCTCCGCGCGAAAGGCGAGATCGCCCAGACTGATCAGCGAGACCAGTGCCGTATCCTTGAGATTCTGCACCGCCAGATTGCCGAAGGGCGGCATCATCTCTGGAATTGCCTGAGGCAGATCGATACGCCAGAGGCGCTGGCGCGGGGTGAAGTTGAGGGCAATGGCGGCTTCGTGCTGACTACGCGGTACGGCTTTCAGTGCGCCGCGCACGACTTCAGCGCCATAGGCGCCGATGTTGAGTGCCAGGGCAAGTACGCCTGCAGTCACAGGCGCCAGCTGCAGGTCAATGTCCATCGCCTGACCTACCACCGGCAGCGCAAAGTAGAGCCAGAACAGCTGTACCAGCAGCGAGGTGCCGCGAAAGATCTCGATATAGCCGATCGATATCCAGCGCAGCAGCCGAGTGTGCGCGCCGCGGCCGATACCGAACAGAAAGGCGAGCAGAGCGCCGAGGATGGTCGAATAGACGGTCAGCTCGACCGTGACCCACGCGCCTTGTGAAAGAGGTGCCAGATAGCTTTGCCAATCCATGACGGAAGCTCGATCAGGTCGTGGTCGATACCGTGATGTCTTTCAGGGGACACCACCGTGGATATTGTTGTTGCTGCAGGCCACGAAATGATTCGTGACCTGCATGGACAGGTGGTTTACTTGTCCGCGCTGCAAAGCTCCTGAGTGCTATGATCGAAGGACGCCTTGATATCGGTTTCGGTAAAACCGTACTGCGCCAGGGTATTGCGCCATTCGTCGGTTTTCTTGTATTGAGTGAGCTCCTTGTTGACGGCATCACGCAGAGCATCGTTGCCACTGGCAAAGGTAAAGCCACCCCAGCTGCGCACTTCCTTGCCGTCGATGACGGGGTCCTTGAATTCCTTGACCACTACGACATTGTCGCTCTTGCCGGCCAGATTGCTGGCAGTCAGGCCGGTTGCGGCATAGGCATCCGCGCGCCCGGTGGAGACAGTCGAAATGGCGTCGGCATTGCTGGAGATCTGTACGATCCGATCCTGGGGGACACCAAGCTTCTGCAGCATTTCGAGCTGGTCTGCACCGGACATGATGGCGACCTTGATGTCGTCTCGGTCGGCAAAGTCGGAGAAGGCGTGGATGTTCTTCGGATTACCCTTCTGGACCAGCAGGCCTTCGCCATAGGAGGAGTTGGGCTGAGAGAATTCGGCCTGCTTGCATCGATCAGGCAGGATAGCCATTTCAGCGGCGACCATGTCGAATCGATCAGCCTTGAGGCCCGGGATCAGCGAGCTGAAGCTGGTGGTCACCCACTTGATATTGTCGATGCCCAGTTCATCGACGATATGCTTGGCTACATCGGGGCCGGCGCCCTTGGCTTCGCCGTTCATGTCGGTGTAGCCGTAGGGGATTTCATTGGCAACGGCGATACGAATCGTGTTGCGACTTTTGATGGTATCGAGATCGGCTGCCTGGCTCTGACTCATCGTCAGACAGCCCAGCAGGGCAGTAGCAGCGAGAAGCGACGAGTGTTTCTTGAAATTATCGAGCATATGTTGGTCCCTACACGTACATGTTGGTCGTTATACTGAGATCAACCGTGCCTGACGGACAGGGTCCGTGGCCCGGTCAAACCGTGTATGGTCGAATTCAACATACGTGGTTTGTCAGTGAATGTTCAAGTTGCGACTGCCTTACCCACTGTCAAACCCTTTCGATTTTCTGCCCGATCCTCCTGGTCCGGCTGGGCCGGAACCAGGGGTTGATCGGCATTGTGCCCATAACGTGATCCTGACCATGCAAATCCATGACTATGACTGTCGGACACTGAACGGAGAGCCCTTCAATCTTCGAGCTCTGCGCGGCCAGGTGTTGCTGATTGTCAACGTTGCCAGCCGTTGTCGCTTTACCGAGCAACTCTCCGAACTGGATCGTCTTTATCGCATGCATCGCGATCAGGGATTTACCCTGCTGGGCTTTCCCTGTAATCAGTTTGCTCATCAGGCACCGGAAGCACCGGCACGCTTTGAACAGTTCTGTATTCACCATTACGGCATCACCTTTCCTTTGATGGAAAAGGTGCGGGTCAATGGCCCCGATGCTCACCCGCTTTTTGTTCGGCTCAAGCAACAGGCACCAGGTGTGCTCGGATCGACGCCCATCAAGTGGAATTTCACCAAGTTTCTGGTCGGCCGGGATGGGCAGGTCATTCGCCGATTCGGTCCTTCGCTACCCACAAGACGTATCGATAACGCCATAGTAAAGGCCCTGGAAACACCATTTTCCGCCTGAAAAGCCCGGCTATCGGACGTATTTCTGATCGCTCTCTCGCCAGTACATTGGTGTTGAATCAATGGCTTGTTGAGTATGGTGAACAGGTGAGGGGAGACGGTGCGCCAGCAGAGGAAGCCGGGGCCTTTGAAAGGCAGCCAACCATAAACCAGGTTAGACTCAGCCGTTACCTCATCGGTATCGGTACAGGTCAGTACTTCTCGGTACGGGATGAAACATGACCATGGAAAAGTACCAGGCGAGGTTCGACTGACATGAACAAGGCCATCGACAAGGGAGATTACCCGTGGCATTGATGAAGCTTTCAAGGTGGCTGCGCGTGCTGCCGTTCATCATGCTGTTGGCATTGATGATGCCGACCGCTCACGCTGCCTCCAGCGACGCATCGTCCGCTGAACAGCAGGCGCAACAGACCCCCTATGCCACACTGGCTGACATGCTCGAAAATGAGCAGACGCGACAACAGCTGATCGATCAGCTCAGGCAGCTGGCAACACAACAGTCCGATTCGGCTGCCGGAGAATCTTCCGAAAGTGCACCGCCTGCCGAGTCGCAGAAAACGTCGGCGGATACGTCAGCCGAAGCGATGTCATTACCGCGTCAGGTGGCCAGCATTACGCAGTCATTTGCCGAGAATGTTGGCTCGATGGTGACCGGCGCCATTGCCGCTATTGGCTCGCTGGGCAGTAGTTCGGCCGTCTCAAGTGAGCCGGCATTCGATATGAGTGCGTTTCTGGGTGCACTGTTCGAATTTGCGCTGGTAGTGGTTGGTACTGTCGTTGCCTTTTTCATTCTTCGTCGATTGGCCAGTCCTCTGTTTGCCCGGGCAGGCCATTGGGTACAGCGTGATGATGGGCCTTCCTACCTGCTCAAGCGCACCGTCGCCATCGTATTGTCCCTGTTACTGGATGTTGTGGTCATTCTGCTGGCCTGTGTGGTGGGTTATGCCATCGGTCTGTTTGGTGCCGGCGATCAGGGCAGTATCGCCACCCGGCAGTCACTTTTCATCAATGCCTTTGCCATTATCGAAATCGTCAAGGCACTGATTCGAATGGTATTCGCGGCCCGCTATGAAGGGCTGCGCCCCTTTGCCATGTCCGCCGAAGTAGCACGCTACTGGAATACGCGCCTGGCGCTGTTGGTAGGGTTTATCGGTTATGGTCTGATGGTTGCCGTACCGATCATCAATAATTCGGTTTCCCTGGCGCTGGGGCAGTTCGCCAGTCTGGTTATCATGGTGCTGGCATGGTGTTATGCCTTGTCGGTGATTCTTTCCAATCGTCGCGATCTGCATGATCGTTTGCTGGAAAGTGCCAAAAATGCGTCGCTCGGTTTCTTTGCCGTTCTTCAGCGCATTCTGGCCAAGACCTGGCATCTCTGGGCCATTGCCTATTTCACCGTATTGCTGGTGATGTCTCAGGTCGAACCTGAACAGGCGCTGCCCTATATTGTTCGTGCGACCGTTCAGACCCTGCTGGCTTTCGCCATCGGCGGTATCGTTTCTGCTCTACTGACACGGTTGATCGGTCAGCGTGTGATGCTGCCGGAGAACATGCGCAGCCGGTTACCGCTGCTCGAAAAACGACTCAATGCTTATGTGCCCAATGCCCTCAAGGTGATTCGGGTCATTCTGCTGGTGATCGTGGCACTGGTGGTGCTGGATGCCTGGCGGGTATTCGATCTGACGGGGTGGCTCGCTTCCGAGGCGGGCATCAATACTGTTGCCATGATCGTTCACGTGGCCATTATCCTGCTGATCTCGGCGCTGATCTGGGTCACTCTGGCCAGCGTCATCGAGCATCGCCTGAGCCCGGAAACCGGTGGTGGCGAGCCCAGCGCTCGCGAGAAGACCCTGCTTTCGCTGTTTCGTAACGCCATTGCCATCGCCATCGTGACGCTTACGGTCATGATTGTGCTGTCGCAGATCGGCATCAATATCGGCCCGCTGATTGCCGGTGCCGGTGTACTGGGTCTGGCCATCGGTTTCGGTGCACAGAAACTGGTCCAGGATGTCATCACCGGGGTTTTCATCCAGCTTGAAAATGCCATGAATACCGGCGATGTCGTCACGGCTGGTGGTGTAGTCGGTACGGCCGAACGTCTGACCATTCGCTCGGTCGGTATTCGCGACCTGTCAGGGACCTATCATGTGGTGCCATTCTCTTCGGTGGATGTGGTCTCCAATTACATGCGTGATTTTGCCTACCATGTGGGCGAATACGGGATCGCTTATCGGGAGAATGTTGATTACGCCATTGAGCAGCTTCACAAGGCATTTGAGGCACTCAAGGCCGATGAGAACCTGGCGCCCAATATTCTCGAGGATATGACGGTGCCCGGTGTGGTCGCACTGGCTGATAGTTCGGTCAATATCCGCATCATGATCAAATGTGCCCCGGGTACCCAGTGGGGTATCGGACGAGCCTTCAACAAGCTGGTCAAGGAGCACTTCGACGCGGCTGGTATCGAGATTCCATTCCCGCATACCACACTCTACTTCGGGCAGGATAAAAATGGCGGCGCCCCTCCGGCCAACATTCATGTGCTCGATGGCTATGAAGTGTTGGAAGGCCAGGCCAGTGCTGCTGGTCAAACGCCCGCGGGCAAGGCAAGTCCTGCTCCCGGTGCAAGTACCTCGAGCCGGAAGGAGGATGACGGCGATCGAGAGCGTCTGCCCGATAGCGATGAAGTGGATGGCTCGGATGACGGTGGGCGCTGATAGCCCGATTCGGAAGCTGTCATGCGGGGCGCCTTCGGGCGCCCCGTTATCGTTGAGGGGGGTTGGCACCATCGGGAGAGGGCATGAATACGCGGTCCATCAGATATTGCCAACGGTGACGGGTCATGGTGGTGGTCAGGCCTGATAAAAGCCACCAGAATCGTCTCTTCCATGGAGAGAGGCGCAGATTGTGACGCATCAGAGCGTGCAGTAGCGGTTCTTCCTCAAAATCGCGCCAGTTGCCCGCCATCGAGGCCTGGTAGCGTGCCAGCACGGGTGCCAGCTCAATCCGATAAATTTCCTCCAGGGTTGGTCGATCGAGGGCAAGACGGTTGATCTCCACTATCATGCGCTGGTAGTGATGCTCGACCGGCTCGCGATCAAGCCAGAGCGGCGCCAGGGCAGTCCAGACATGACGGCGATGATCGAGCAGTGCCTGAGCGTTGGTCATGACGGTACTCCATTCATCCCGAAGGTCGTGTTCGGCGAGATGCGACGAGTGTCCTGGTGAGGAAGGGCGGACAGTACGAGCTGCTGTCGTTAAAATACCGTCCAGTGATGGCAGTTCACAATGAATTGCCGCCCCATTTCGTCAGTCAGAGTCGAGGTTTTGCGTGGTCATACATCCCAAGGTTCGCGGTTTCATCTGTACCACTACCCATCCGGTGGGTTGCGATCGCAATGTGCTTGAGCAGATTGAAGCTACTCGAGCACGTGGCGTTGAATCCGATGGTCCTCGCAAGGTGCTGGTCATTGGCGCTTCGAGTGGTTATGGCCTGGCAGCACGTGTTACCGCAGCTTTCGGCTATGGCGCAGACACCCTTGGCGTGTTCTTTGAAAAGCCCGGCACCGAAAAAAGACCGGGCACTGCCGGCTGGTACAATTCAGCCGCTTTCGACAAGTATGCCAAACAGGCCGGGCTCTACAGCCGCTCGATCAACGGTGATGCCTTCTCACATGAGGTGCGTGATCAGGCCGTCGAGATGATTCGTAACGAGATGGGCGGTCAGGTGGATCTGGTGGTGTATTCACTGGCGTCTCCGGTACGCAAGCTACCCGATAGCGGTGAAGTGAAGCGCTCGGCACTCAAGCCAATTGGCGAGACATACCGTGCCACGGCCGTGGACACCAACCGTGATCAGATTATCGAAGCCGAAGTCGAGCCGGCTACTCAGGAAGAGATCGATAGCACTGTTACCGTGATGGGCGGTGAAGACTGGGAGCTCTGGATCGATGCGCTCGATCAGGCCGGCGTACTGGCCGAAGGCGCGAAATCGGTGGCGTTCAGCTATATCGGTACCGAAATTACCTGGCCGATTTACTGGCATGGTGCGCTGGGCAAGGCGAAGGAAGATCTGGACCGCGCCGCAGGTGAGATTGACCAGCGCCTTCGCCAGAAGGGAGGCCATGCCAATGTGGCCGTACTCAAGTCCGTGGTGACTCAGGCCAGTGCTGCCATTCCGGTCATGCCGCTTTATATCTCGATGGTCTATCGAATCATGAAGGAGCAGGGGCTGCATGAAGGTACCATCGATCAGCTCAACCGCCTCTATCGTGAGCGACTTTATACCAGCGCTCCGGTCGATACCGATGAAGCCGGGCGATTGCGAGTCGATGATCGTGAGCTGCGCGAGGATGTGCAACAGGCCTGTCAGGATCTCTGGCCCCGTGTGACCAGCGATAATCTGTTTGAGCTGACCGATTACGCCGAATATAAACGAGAGTTCCTCAAGCTCTTTGGTTTCGGTCGTGATGATGTCGACTACGATGCTGATGTCGATCCCCGGGTCGAGTTCGACGTGGTTGATATGACCTGAGAAGCCGATTTCGGGAGCTCGAATGCGTCAACTGAATCTGTCGTCGAGTCTGCTGTGCATGGTGCTACTGCTGGGTGGCTGTCAGAGCGCCTATTACAGCGCCATGGAACAGGCCGGCGTGCCTATCCGGACGTTGGTGGTCAATCGGGTTGAAGCGGCCCGGGATGCCCAGCAGGATGCCGGCGATCGATTCTCATCGGCGCTCGAGCGCTTTCGTAGCGTGGTCGATGTCCCCGAAAGCGAACTTTCTCATACCTACGATGCGCTGGCTGACGAGTATGAGGCCAGTCAGCGCGCCGCTCAGGCCGTACATCAGCGCGTCGATGCCATAGAGGGTGCTACCGATGCCCTGTTTGACGAGTGGGAAGGCGAGCTCGATGAGTATCACAATGCCGACTATCGCCAGCGCAGTGCTGACGAGCTGAAACAGGCACGCAAGCGCTATGCCGAGATGCTTGATGCCATGCATGCCGCCGAGCAAAGCCTGCAACCAGCGCTTGATCTGATGCATGACAACGTGCTGTTCCTCAAGCACAACCTCAACGCTCAGGCCATCGGGGCATTGCAGCCCGAAGTTGAGCGACTCGATGCCCGGGTAGCTCATCTGCGTCAGCAGATGCGTTCGGCCATCGAACGTTCCAATACCTTTATTTCGACCCTCCCTGAATAGTTTTTTCCCTTTCATCCCATCTTGCTGAACCTGCCCCATCTGCCTTTCGGCAGATGGGGTATCGCGTCTGATTAGATCCTGTGTACGTAAATAGTGCTTGTGTCTAATCCTTTTTGCTCTTTTGAGTTTGAGAAGATGCTCTATAAGGTTCTAGTCTGTTTCAAAAGTTACCTGGTTTTTCAATACGAGGTGAACTGAAACGGAAGCGGCTATTCCGAATTGCCGAGCGGTGCTGGGCGCGAAAGACCCTGACATCGGAGACCGGAGTACTTCAGACAGGGCAGGAGAAAACAATCAATGGCAGCATCGCTCATTGTCGCTCGCGTAGATGGCATGCTTCATCAATCGGGCGCTCAGGCTCTGATTGTTCAGGGAACCGTACTCACGCCACCTGCGACTCTGTTGACGTTGAATGGTGCTCGGCTTGTGCTTGCTGATGGCACTGTTCTGATGATACCGGCAGGTCAGCCGATGCAGTTGGCGCTGATGGAAGACGGCATGCCCACACTGGCGCTCACCGCCGAGTCCGATATCGCTGCTTCTGATCCTGATGTCGCTGCACTGCAGCAAGCCATTGCCCAGGGCGAAGACCCCACATTGATTCAGCAGGCACCGGCGGCCGGTATCGCTGCAAATGGAGGAGGCAGCGAGGGAGGCAGTCTGGCAGGTGATGGGGGCGCCGGCTCGACGTTTGATATCACGCGAACCGGCCGTGAAGAGCAGACCGCCTATACCTATCAGGCCGATTTCACCGGTACATCGCCAACAATAACGGTAACTCCGAACGCCTTTTCCCCAAACGGGGCCGATAACAATACTCCCGTATCCTCCGGTGGAAGTGTTATTGCTCCGAATGAAGACAACTCCACACCTGCTGGCTCTGTTACCGATAATGGATCGACCGGGGGCGGTAGCACTGCAACAGACCCGACCACCGGGGCTGATACGCCATCATCGCCGGGCGGGGATAGCTCTCCGGATGTCCCTGCCACCGGTGAGACGTCTGCTGAACCACCCGAGAGTGGCGGCGCTGCGACAGACCCGACCACCGGGGCTGGTACGCCACCAGTGCCGAGCGAGGAGAGTGCTCCGGATGTCCCTGCCACCGGTGAGACGCCTGCTGAACCGCCCGAGAGTGGCGGCGCTGCAACAGACGCGACCACCGGGGCTGGCACGCCATCAGTGCCGAGCGAGGAGAGTGCTCCGGATGTCCCGGCCACCGGTGAGACGCCTGCTGAACCACCCGCGAGCGGAGGTGCTGCAACAGACCCGACCACCGCGGCTGGTACGCCATCATCGCCGAGCGAGGAGAGCGCTCCTGATGTCCCGGCCACCGGTGAGACGCCTGCTGAACCAGCCGCGAGTGGAGGCGCTGCAACAGACGCGACCACCGGGGCTGGCACGCCATCATCGCCGAGCGAGGAGAGTGCTCCGGAGGTCCCGGCCACCGGTGAGACGCCTGCTGCACCACCCGAGAGTGGCGGCGCTGCGACAGACCCGACCACCGGGGCTGGCACGCCATCAGTGCCGAGCGAGGAGAGTGCTCCGGAGTTGCCGTCCAATGGAGACCCGGTGGCTCAACCGGCATTGAGTATCGCTCTCGATCCTATAGCAGCAGATAACATTGTTAATGCGACGGAATCCGTCGAGTCCGTACCGGTTTCGGGGCGAGCCTTCGGTAGTGCCTCTCCGGGCGATACGGTATCCCTGACTATTGGCAATACAACACTGACCACCACATTGAGCAGTGATCGTTCATTCTCATTGAACGTTCCTGGCGCTCAACTGGCAAACGATCATGTTGTCACCGCGACAGTGACTCATTTTGCCGAAGGTGGTGCACTGACTTCGACCGTTTCCAGAGATTATCAGGTTGATATTCAGGCACCTGAGGTCTCGATAACGCTAGCGCCCATCACAGGCGATAATCTGATTAATGTGGCAGAAGCTGACGGCCCCATTGCCATTAACGGCTACGTTGGTGGTGATGTTGTGGTAGGCGATACCGTTATCGTTACTATCGGAGCGCAGGCTTTTACCACTCATGTTATTGATGATCTGTCTTTCAGCATCAATATGCCCGCAGCTGTATTTGTCGATAGTGGCGACCATTCTCTATTGGCCATAGTCAGCAAGGTGGACGCAGCGGGCAATGTAGGGACTGCAACTGCATCGCAGAACTATTCGGTTCTTACTACGCCACCGGCACTGAATATCCAGCTCGATACCCTGGCCGGTGACAACATCGTCAACGCTGACGAAGCCAACCAGACCGTTCCGGTCACCGGTATGGTCAGCGGTGAATACGCTGCTGGCGATCTCGTCACCCTGACGGTCGGCAATCAGACTTATGTCGGTGCCGTGAATGCGGAGGGTACGTTCTCGATCAACGTGCCGGGCAGCCAGCTGGCGCAGAACGGTTCGCTCCAGGCCTTCGTCAGTCACACCGACGCGGCGGGCAATATTGGTACGGCCAATACGGCAGCCAGCTACGGCGTGGATACCGAGGCGCCGATCGTCACGATCTCGCTGGACGCTATCGCGGACGATGACGTGCTCAACGCCGCCGAAGCCGGACAGGACGTGGCCATCACCGGCACCGCCGGTGGCGACGCCGTGTCCGGCGATGTGGTTACGGTTAATGTCGGTGGTCAGAACTATACCGCCATCGTCGACCAGAACGGTGGGTTCAGCGTTGCCGTCGCCGGCACCATATTGGTGGCGGCCGGTACGGGTAATGTCTCGGCATCTGTCTCGCACACCGATGCCGCCGGCAACGTGGGTTCGGCAACGACCTCGCGTGACTACAGCGTCGACACCACGCCGCCGGCGCTGAGCATTCAGCTCGACACTCTCGCCGGCGACAATATCGTCAACGCCGCCGAAGCGGGGCAGGACGTCGCGATTACCGGCACCGCCGGTGGCGACGCCGTGCCGGGTGACACGGTCACGATTAACGTCGGGGGTCAGAACTATACCGCCATCGTCGACCAGAACGGTGGGTTCAGTGTCTCCGTCGCCGGCTCGGTCCTGGCCGCAGTTGATGCAGGCAACGTGTCGGCGTCTGTCTCGCATACCGATGCGGCAGGCAACGTCAGTAGCGCCACCACCTCGCGCGACTACAGTATCGACACCACGCCGCCTGCGCTGAGCATTCAGCTCGATACGCTGGCCGGTGACGATGTCATCAATGCCGAAGAAGCCGGGCAATCGATCCCGGTGACCGGCACGGTCGGCGGCGAATACGTTGCGGGAGATACGGTCACGCTGACGGTGGGCAATCAGACCTACACCGGCGCCGTGAATGCCGACGGCACCTTCTCGATCAACGTGCCCGGCAGTCAGCTTGCCCAGAACACGTCCCTCAGTGCTACCGTCAGTCACACCGACGCCGCCGGTAATATTGGCTCGGCCAATACGGCGGCCAGTTATGGCGTCGACACCGATGCTCCAACCGTCACGATCTCGTTGGACACCATCGCGGGCGACAACATCGTCAACGCCGATGAGTCGAATCAGACCATCCCGGTGGCCGGGTCGGTCAGCGGTGAATACGTCGCGGGCGATACCGTCACCCTGACAGTGGGTGATCAGGTCTACACCGGTGCAATTAATGCGGATGGTCGCTTCTCCGTTGCAGTCCCCGGCAGCCAGCTGGCGCAGCACGATTCACTCCAGGCGTCCGTCAGTCACACCGACGCGGCAGGCAATGTGGGTTCGGCCAACACCGCGACCAGCTACTCGGTGGATACCGATGCTCCCGTGGTTTCGATCTCGCTGGATACGATCGCCGGCGACAATGTGCTTAATGCCGCCGAAGCGGGACAGGGCGTGGCTATCACCGGTCAGGCCGGCGGCGACGCCGCGCCCGGTGACACGATCACGATTAACGTCGGTGGTCAGAGTTACATCACCACCGTGGGTCAGAACGGCACGTTCAGCGTCGCGGTGCCGGGTAGTGTTCTTGCCGCTACAGGCACCAATACCGTCAGTGCGTCCGTTTCGCATACCGACATCGCCGGTAACGTCGGCAGTGCCGAGGCCAGTCGCGATTATGCGGTCGATACCACACCGCCGGCGCTGTCGATTGCGCTTGATACCATTGCCGGCGACAACATTATCAATGCTGACGAGTCGAGCCAGACCATCCCGGTCACTGGATCCGTTTCGGGCGAGTTTGTGGCGGGCGATACCGTCACGTTGACGATCGGCAATCAGAGCTACATCGGCACCGTGAATGCCGACGGTACGTTCTCGATCAATGTGCCCGGCAGTCAGCTGGCACAGAACAGCTCCATTAGCGCTGCCGTCAGTCACACCGACACCGCGGGCAATATCGGCTCGGCCAATACCGCGGCCAGTTACAGCGTCGATACCGACGCACCCTTGGTCACCATCAGTCTCGGTACCATCGCCGGCGATGACGTCATTAACGCTGCCGAAGCGGAGCAGGATATTGCGATCACCGGCACCGTCGGTGGCGATACCGTGCCGGGTGACACGGTCACGATTAACGTCGGAGGTCAGAACTATACCGCCATCGTCGACCAGAACGGTGGGTTCAGTGTCTCCGTCGCCGGCTCGGTCCTGGCCGCAGTTGATGCAGGCAACGTGTCGGCGTCTGTCTCGCATACCGATGCGGCAGGCAACGTCAGCAGCGCCACCACCTCGCGCGACTACAGTATCGACACCACGCCGCCTGCGCTGAGCATTCAGCTCGACACTCTCGCCGGTGACGATGTCATCAATGCCGTGGAAGCCGGGCAGGACATAGCCATCACCGGCCAGGCCGGCGGCGAGGCCGTGCCCGGCGATGCGGTTACGGTTAATGTCGGTGGTCAGAACTACACCACCACCGTCGGCCCGAACGGCGCGTTCAGCGTTGCGGTGCCGGGCAGTGTGCTTGCCGCTGCGGGCACCAGTACCGTATCGGCTTCGGTCAGTCATGTTGATGCGGCCGGTAACGTTGGCAGCGCCGATACGACCCGCGATTACATTGTCGACGCTACCGCACCGGCGCTGTCGATCACACTGGATACCATTGCCGGTGACAACATCGTCAACGCCGACGAAGCCGGTCAGAGCATTCCTCCGGTCACGGGCGCTGTTTCGGGCGAGTTTGCGGCGGGCGATACCGTCACCCTGACGGTCGGCGACCAGAACTACACTGGCGCCGTGAATGCCGACGGCACGTTCTCGATTAACGTGCCGGGCTCGCAGCTTGCTGCTAATGGCTCGGTGCAGGCAGTCATCAGTCACACCGACGCGGCCGGTAATATTGGCTCGGCTAACATCGCGGCCAGCTATAGCGTCGATACCACCGCGCCGATCGTTACTATCTCGTTGGATACGATCGCCGGCGACAATATGCTTAATGCCGCCGAAGCGGGACAGGACGTGGCCATCACCGGCCAGGCCGGCGGCGACGCCGCGCCCGGTGACACGGTCACGATTAACGTCGGTGGTCAGAACTATACCGCCACCGTCGGCCAGAACGGTGCGTTCAGTGTTGTCGTCGCCGGTGCGGTACTGGCGGCGGCCGGAACCAACAGCGTCTCGGCGTCTGTCTCGCATACCGATGTGGCGGGCAACGTCGGCAGTGCCACGACCAGCCATGACTATGCGGTGGATACCACACCACCGGCGCTGAATATCCAGCTCGATACCCTGGCCGGTGACAACATCGTCAACGCTGACGAAGCCAACCAGACCATTCCGGTGACCGGGTCGGTCGTCGGCGAATACGCCGCCGGCGATCTCGTTACCCTGACGGTGGGCGATCAGGTCTACACCGGTGCGGTCAACGCCGATGGCAGCTTCGCGATCAATGTGCCCGGCAGTCAGCTGGCACAGAACAGCTCCATTAGCGCTGCCGTCAGTCACACCGACGCCGCGGGCAATATCGGCTCGGCCAATACCGCGGCCAGTTACAGCGTCGATACCGACGCGCCCGTGGTCACCATCAGCCTCGACACCATCGCCAGCGATGACTTGCTTAACGCCACGGAAGCTGGTCAGGACGTTGCCATTACCGGTCAGGCCGGCGGCGATGTGGTGGCAACCGACACGGTCACTATCTCGGTAGGTGAGCAGAGCTACACCACGGTGGTGGGCCAGAACGGTGCGTTCAGTGTTGTCGTCGCCGGTGCGGTAATGGCGGCGGCCGGAACCAACAGCGTCTCGGCGTCTGTCTCGCATACCGATGTGGCGGGCAACGTCGGCAGTGCCACGACCAGCCATGACTATGCGGTGGATACCACACCACCGGCGCTGAATATCCAGCTCGATACCCTGGCCGGTGACAACATCGTCAACGCTGACGAAGCCAACCAGACCGTTCCGGTCACCGGTATGGTCAGCGGTGAATACGCCGCCGGCGATCTCGTTAGCCTGACGGTGGGGAGCCAAATCTACACCGGCGCGGTCAATGCCGATGGCAGCTTCAGGATTGATGTTGCTGGGGCTGACTTGGCAGTTAACAACAGCATTGCCGCGGATGTGTCGCATACCGATGCGGCGGGCAATGTCGGCACGGCGAATACGGCGGTCAGCTACGGTGTCGATACCGACGCGCCGGAAGTCTCGATCTCGCTGGATACCATCGCCGGCGACGATGTGCTCAACGCCGCCGAGGCGAGCGAGCAAATCAATCTGACGGGGTCGGTGGGTGGCGACGCTGTGCCCGGAGATATCATCACGGTCTCGGTCGGTGGTCAGAACTACTCAACGGTGGTCGGTCAGAACGGCGCGTTCAGTGTTGCCGTCGCCGGTTCCGTACTGGCGGCGGCCGGAACCAACAGCGTCTCGGCGTCTGTCTCGCATACCGATGTTGCCGGCAATGTCGGTAGCGCGACGACTTCGCGCGATTACAGCGTTGACACCACGTCGCCGGCGCTGAACATCCAGCTCGACACCATCGCCGGTGATGATGTCATCAACGCCGACGAGGAGGGACAGACGATCCCGGTCACCGGCTCCGTTTCTGGTGAGTTTGCTACCGGCGATCTCGTCACCCTGACGGTGGGCCTCCAAGCCTATACCGGCACGGTCAACGTTGATGGTAGCTTCGCGATCAACGTGCCCGGCAGCCAGCTGGTGCAGAACGATTCGCTCCAGGCGTCCGTCAGCCATACCGATGCGGCGGGTAACGTGGGTGCGGCGAATACCGCGGTCAGCTATGGCGTGGATGCCGAGGCGCCGATCGTGGCGATCAGCCTCGATACCCTCGCCGGCGATGACGTCATCAATACCGCCGAGTCGGGGCAGACGATCCCGGTGACCGGCTCGGTCAGCGGCGAATACGCTGCCGGCGATCTCGTTACCCTGACGAGCGGTGATCAGGTCTACACCGGTGCGGTCAACGCCGATGGCAGCTTCGCGATCAATGTACCGGGCAACCAACTGGCGCAGAACGGTTCGCTTGAGGCCTCGATCAGCCACACCGATGCGGCGGGCAACGTGGGCTCGGCCAACACCGCGACCAGCTATGGTGTGGATACCGACGCGCCGATCGTGGCGATCAGCCTCGATACCCTCGCCGGCGATGACATCATCAATGCCGAAGAAGCCGGGCAGCCGATTCCGGTGACCGGCACGGTCAGCGGTGAATATGCCGCCGGTGATCTCGTCACCCTGACGGTCGGTGATCAGGTCTATACCGGCGCGCTTAATGCCGATGGCTCCTTCTCCATTGCTGTTCCCGGCAGCCAGCTGGCGCAGAGCGGTTCGCTCCAAGCGTCCGTCAGCCATACCGACGCAGCCGGCAATATTGGCAGCGCCAACACCGCGACCAGCTACGGCGTCGATGCCGAGGCGCCGGTAGTAACGATCAGCCTCGATACGCTCGGCGGCGATGACGTCATTAACGCCGCCGAAGCCGGACAGGACATGGCCATCACCGGCCAGGCCGGCGGCGACGCCGTGCCCGGCGATACCGTCACCGTCTCGGTCGGTGGTCAGAACTACACCACCTCCGTCGGCCAGAACGGCGCGTTCAGTGTTGCCGTCGCCGGTTCGGTACTGGCGGCGGCTGGAACCAACAGCGTCTCGGCGTCTGTCTCGCATACCGATGCGGCGGGGAATATCGGCTCAGCCAACACCTCGCGTGACTACAGCATCGATACCACGCTGCCGGCGCTTAGCATCCAGCTCGATGTGCTGGCCGGCGACAATATCGTCAACGCCGACGAGGCGGGACAGACGATCCCGGTCACCGGCTCCGTTTCTGGTGAGTTTGCTGCCGGTGATCTCGTCACCCTGATGGTGGGCCTCCAAGCCTATACCGGCGCGGTCAACGCTGACGGTAGCTTCGCGATCAACGTGCCCGGCAGCCAGCTGGCGCAGAACGGTTCGCTTGAGGCCTCCGTCAGCCATACCGACGTGGCGGGCAATGTGGGCGCGTCTAATACCGCGACCAGCTACGGCGTCGATGTTGAAGCGCCGATCGTCACGATCTCGCTGGACACTATCGCGGACGATGACGCGCTCAATGCCGCCGAGGCGGAGCAGGACGTGGCCATCACCGGTACCGCCGGCGGCGATGCCGTGCCCGGCGATACCGTCACCGTCTCGGTCGGTGATCAGAGCTACACCACCCCCGTCGGCCAGAACGGCGCGTTCAGTGTTGCCGTCGCCGGTTCGGTCCTGGCGGCTGCCGGAACCAACAGCGTCTCGGCGTCTGTCTCGCATACCGATGTTGCCGGCAATGTCGGCAGCGCGACGACCTCGCGCGACTACAGCGTCGACACCACGCCGCCGGCGCTGAGCATCCAGCTTGATACCCTGGCCGGCGACAATATCGTCAATGCCGAAGAAGCGGGGCAATCGATTCCGGTGACCGGCACGGTCAGCGGTGAATATGCCGCCGGGGACCTCGTTACCCTGACGGTCGGTGATCAGCGCTACACTGGCGCGGTCAACGCCGACGGTTCCTTCTCCATTGCCATTCCCGGCAGCCAGCTGGCGCAGAGCGGTTCGCTCCAGGCCTCCGTCAGTCACACCGACGCGGCGGGTAACGTTGGCTCGGCCAATACCGCGGCCAGCTATGGCGTGGATACCGAGGCGCCGATCGTGACGATCAGTCTCGATACCATCGCCGGCGATGACGTCATCAACGCTGCCGAAGCGGAGCAGGATATTGTGATTACCGGCGCCGCCGGTGGTGACGCTGCGCCCGGTGACAAGGTCACGATTAACGTCGGGGGTCAGAATTACACCATCCCCGTCGGCCAGAACGGCGCGTTCAGTGTTGCCGTCGCCGGTTCCGTACTGGCGGCGGCCGGAACCAACAGCGTCTCGGCGTCTGTCTCGCATACCGATGTTGCCGGCAATGTCGGCAGCGCCACCACCTCGCGCGACTACAGCGTCGACACCACGCCGCCGGCGCTGAATATCCAGCTCGATACGCTGGCCGGTGACAACATCGTCAACGCTGACGAAGCCAACCAGACCGTTCCGGTCACCGGTACGGTCGTCGGCGAATACGCCGCCGGCGATCTCGTTACCCTGACGGTGGGCAGCCAAAGCTACACCGGCGCGGTCAACGCCGACGGCAGCTTTGCGATCACCGTGCCGGGCAACCAGCTGGTACAGAACGGCTCGATTCAGGTCTCCGTTAGTCATACCGATGCGGCGGGCAATATTGGCTCAGCGAATACTGCGACCAGCTACTCGGTGGATACCGATGCTCCCGTGGTTTCGATCGCGCTGGACACCATCGCCGGTGACGATGTGATCAACGCTGCCGAAGCGGAGCAGGATATTGTGATTACCGGCGCCGCCGGTGGTGATGCTGCGCCCGGTGACACGGTCACGATTAACGTCGGGGGTCAGAATTACACCACCACCGTCGGCCAGAACGGCGCCTTTAGCGTTGCCGTGGCCGGCTCGGTACTGGCAGCGGCTGGCACCAATCAGGTCAGTGCCTCGATCAGCCACACCGATACTGCCGGCAACAGCGGTAGTGCAACCACTGCCCGCAGTTACGAGGTGGATATTCTTCCACCGGAGGCGATCGCGGATACCGCTGCCACCCAGCAGACACTCGCATTGGTGGTCGATGCCGAGCAGGGGGTGCTGGCCAATGACAGTGATGCCGATAGTCCGACGAGCACGCTGCGGGTGATCGCGATCAATGACACCTCTGAGAGTGTTGGCCAGGCCGTCACGGGGAGTAATGGCGGTACCTTTATGCTGGGCGCTGATGGGAGCTACCGCTTTGAGCCCGGCAATACTTTCGATGCCCTGCCGGCCGGTGAGACAACTACGACAGCTATCAGCTATACGGTCAGCGACGCACAGGGTAATGCCTCGATTTCCACGCTGACTGTGACCGTCACCGGCACCAATGATCTGCCAACGATCACCGGACAGGCCAGCGGCGATGTCACCGAGCGATCGATTGCAGAAGCAGGTGGCATAGAGAGCAACGATGTAGTGCATAGCAGTGGCTCGCTGGCTGATGTGCTCTCTGGTCTTCTCGATATCAACCTGTCGACGAACACGATAGTGCCCGGCATCGGGACGCTGGGTGTGCTTTCCATTGATGCAAATGGCCATTTCGATTACCGCGTGGACGGCGCCAATCCGGGAGCGCTTCTGGAAGGGGAAGTTCGGATTGAAGCGTTTGAATTTACCGATACTGCGGGGGGGCAGCATTCGGTCACGGTGGCTCTGGTCGGTACTGCTGAGGGGACGGTAATCGGGCAGCCGATCGTGGATGCATTGATACCTCAGACACTGGACCTGAGTGGTGAGCTGGCACTCGGGTTTGACGTAGCAGTTGATCCCGGTGCGGTTGTACCAGCACCGGGAACGCTGGGCACGCTGACGATCAACGCCGATGGCAGTTTCTTCTATCAGTTGGCAGGTAACAGTGCACCTGCATTGGCACAGGGCGAGGTGAAGATCGAAGCCTTTACCTATGCCGATGCTGATGGTAACCGCCATACCCTGACCATCGATCTGCTAGGCACCGGGGGTGTCCCCATCCCGTTTGATCCGAACGCAGAGGCCGGGAGCAGCGTTGGCAGCGACGTTGACGATTCAGAGCTGCTAACCACCAGCGGGACGCTGAATGTGGCCGATGTGGATACCGGCGAGAGTGTCTTCCTGCCCGAAAGCATTGAAGCGAACGAGGGTACGCTGGGGGCGCTGACGATCACATCCGACGGTCAGTGGACCTATCGCGTGGACAACGACCGCGTCCGCTATCTTGGGGCCGATGAAACGAAGCAGGAAATCTTCACGGTCAGGACTGTCGATGGCACTTCGCAGACCATTACAGTCACCGTACATGGTGCCAACAGTACTGCGGAGGCTATTGCGGATACCGCTGTTGCCAATGAAGACAGCGTGCTGGATATCGATGCTGCCAGTGGTGTGCTGGTTAACGACATCGATCCCGATGCCGGTGCTGCATTGGTGGTCAGCGCTGTCAACGGCACCAACGCTACCGTTGGGCAAACGGTTACCGGCAGCAACGGCGGCACCTTCGTGCTCAATGCCGATGGCAGCTACCGTTTCGATCCGGGTAGTGATTTTCAGGCATTGGCGGAAGGCAGTCAGCAAGCGACCTCCATCAGCTATAGCGTCAGTGACGGGCAGGGCAGTACGACTACCAGTACCCTGACCGTAACGGTGGAGGGGCGTGTTGATGCGCCAGTGGTAGCGGTGGTCGAGCACTCACTGGGCAGTACCAGTACCGGTCTGCTGGATGCCTCACTGGGGTTGAGCGCCGGCCTCTATACCGGGGGGGCAGCGACACTGACCGCTGCACTCGGTTCGATTATCGAGGGGCTTGGTGGAGCCGTAGGCGGTCTGGGGACCGTCGTCGGTGATCTGAGCGATGCCCTTGGTGGCAGTGATTCGCTACTGGGTGGTCTGGTCGGCGGCGTGGGGAGTGTCGTAAGCAACACAGGGACGGTGATCAGCGATGTCGGCGTTGCAGTCGGTGATATTGACCTGCTCAACGGGCTCACGCCAGCGACCACGCTGACCGTGGATGCCGGTATCGGTACCTCCCTCGCCGCCGGTGATGTCTACGCCGTGCAGGGGCTGGTGTATCTTAAAGCCGGCCATGACTACATCTTCACCGGAGCGACCCAGGGCGCAGCGTTGTTGGCTGTAGGCGGTGAAGCGCTGCTGGCGAGTTCTGCCATCAATGGCAGCTACAATTCGGTTGCCTTCACGCCCGACGCCAATGGCTATTATCCGATCGAGCTGTTTGTCGGTAATACCGGCAGTTCGAGCAGTACGCTGTCGCTGGGCGTCAGTGTCGATGGCGGAATTGCATTGTCGTTGTCGACGGCCAATTTCAATCTTTATACCGATCTCGATGCTCTGATATCGCTGCAATTGCCATGCTCACCACTGGCAATGGACGGTGACGGCGTCAGTTACTACCCGATTCATGAGAATCAGGGGATAAGTGGTACGCAGATTGAACTCGGAACCCCAGTGGCATCGCTGACGGATACGATCGGCCGCGAGACCCTGTCGCTGGGTGTTTCCGGTCTGCCAGCGGGAAGCGTACTCAGTGATGGTGCAGGCCACAGCGTGGTGGTTACGGGAGAAGGCGAGTCGATCACGCTCGATGGCTGGTCGCTGGAGACTCTGAAACTGCTCCCATCGGAAGGCTTTGTCGGCATCATTCCAGCCGTCTATACCGCTACGGCCATTGGGGTGGCCGGCGGCACTGCGTCCGCTACGGCCACGCAGAATGTAGTGGTCTTCGATCCTGCGCCAAATACGGGGACGGTAACTGAAGACCAGGCGCCGCAAACGCTGACCAGTGACGGTACCCTGTTGCTGGTGGATGACGATAATCAGCAGATCGCCATTGATCCTGCCAGTGTGATGGCTGCCTCGGGCAATCTGGGCACCCTGAATATCGATGCCTCTGGCCACTGGCATTACAGCGTGGCGAATGCTGCCACCCAAAGGCTTGGGAGTGGCGAGCATCGGGTCGATGGTTTTGTGGTCACTGCCGCCGACGGCTCGCAACGTACCATCAGTGTCACCGTCAACGGCGTCAACGACATGCCAGTGGCGATGGCCGATACCGTGTCGGTCAGTGGTCCGGGCGAAGAGAAGGTTGTTTATCTCTCCACCAGCGCCGGCGTCCTCGAGAGCTGGAATCTGACCACCGGAGTGCAAACCAGTCTCACCATGAAGACCACCAGTGGCTCGGCTGTGCCGACGCTGGGTGATATCTCGCAAAGCGCTACCTCAGGCCGGCTCTACGGCGTCAGCTTTTCCACGGCATCCAACGCCACCGTGCTCTACAGCATCCATGCCGGGACGGGAGTGGCAACATCACTGGGTACGCTGGCCGGTACGCTCGGACTGTCGGCACTGACCCTGACCCCCGGCGGTCAGCTGCTGGCGGCGAGCTATACCAATAATGGCCTGTATCAGATCAATCCGGTCAATCTTCAGATCACCCAGGTTGCCACCAATACCTACCTGTCCGGCGGCGATCTCAAGTATGTCGGTGGTCATCTGTATGGCTCTGATCAGAGTGGCAAGGTTTACGAGATCGCGACCAACAGCGATGGCAGCCTCAGGACAACCAACGGCAGTGCCGCTACAACGCTGGTCGCTACCATGCCGGCCCAGGTCTATGGGCTGGGAGAGGATGCCAATGGTCGCCTGTTGATCATGACTACCGACAACCGAGCCACGCCGATGGATGTTGATACCCACGCGCTGGGTACAGCGACGGCGTTGACCGCGCTGGGCAGCGGGACGCTTTACGGTACTGCCGGCGAAGTGGATGTGGCGACTGCAGGGACGCCGAGCGCCAGTGGCAATCTGCTCGGCAATGATAGCGACGTTGATAGTGGTGACACGTTAAGTGTCACCGCAGTCACCAACGCCGTGGCGGGTAGCACGGCCGCGCTGACTGCCAGCGGCAGTGTGGTGATCCAGGGCGTCTATGGCACGCTGACACTGGCTGCCGATGGCAGCTATAGCTACCACCTGGATACCGAGCGCCCCACCAGCCGTGGGCTATTCGGTGGCAAGACAGCGGATGACAGCTTCAGCTACACCATCAGCGATGGCCATGGTGGTACGGCGACCGCGACGCTGGCGGTACACGTCACGGGCAGTGCTCATGATCACGCTCCTACGGCTGCCGATTTCTCGGTGGCACTGACCACGACCAGTGTCAAAAATGATGTGGTCTATATCGACTTTGCTTCCAGCGGTGTGCTACGCGATGCCGAATCCGGTTCCGACCCGGGTGTCGTGATTACCTCGCTACCCACCAACGGGGTGCTCTACTCGGGGGCCACGGCAGTCACGTCAGCAGATATTGCGGCTGGCAAGGTCTTCGATGCCCATACGCTCACCTACAACCCGACCGACCAGAAATCCACTTTCCTGGGTTTCCTGGCACTGGGCGATCCCGGACCGAAAAACGACAGCTTCAGCTTTGTGGCAGTGGATGAGAGCGGCCAGCACAGCGAGCGCCATACCGTAACGCTTGAGAGTCCGGCACTGCTCGGTATCGGGGCTGGCACCTCGGTGACGGTGACTACCAGTACGACCAGCAGTGGTACCAGCGGCGCCGATCTCGAATACGGCACTTCCGGCAACGATATTCTGACTGGCGGCGACGGCAACGATCTGCTGTTCGGGTTTGGTGGCAACGATACGCTGTCCGGCGACAGTGGCAGTGATCGACTCTACGGTGGTGATGGCAGCGACACGCTGAGTGGTGGCAGTGGTGGCGATCGCCTGGAGGGTGGCAGCGGCAATGACATTCTCACCGGTGGCGAGGGGGGAGACACCTTTGCCTTCATGCGCGGTGATGAGGGCACTGGCACCAGCCCGACGGTCGATCGCATCACCGATTTCACCCGTGGCAGCGGCGGTGATGTCATCGACCTCTCCGACATGCTGGATCTGAGTTCCAATAACGCCGATCTGGCAGCGCAATATCTGCATTTCTCATCCGGGGATACGGCCGGTACTGGCGTCGCCGGGACCAGTTCGACGCTGGAGGTCAAGACTGCCGGACCCGAAGGGCCGGTGACTCAGAAGATCGTTTTCGGAGGTGTCGATTTTACCACCCTGGGTGGTTCGGACACCGAGATCATCAAATCACTGATTGATACCGGCAATCTCAAAACTCACCTGGATGGCTGAGCAATGGTTTGGCAGCGGGGTAAAGCGACAGTAACGCCACTTTGCCCCGGCTGATCCCGGCTTTGTCATGAATGTGACGACGTTATCGTTTTGTCGGCAGGGTCAGACAAACGGCAGGCAAGGAGAGTAATTCGGTGGAAGAACCCACTCCCTTACGTCCCGATCCCATCGGCGATCAGGAGCGCGATCCATTACTGGCTTCTCTCGTCTTCCTCGCCCGCTATCATGGCGAGCCGCGTTCGGAAGAGGTGATTGCCGATGGTCTGCCGCTGGAGAATGGTCGTCTGACGCTGGCATTGATGCCTCGCGCAGCCCAGCGGGCAGGGTTGTCGGCAAAACTGGTCAGTCAACGCCCCGAGCGGGTCGCCGATCTGCTGCTGCCCTGTATTGTATTGCTGCCTCAGCGCCGTGCCGTGGTACTGCTCGAGCGCGACATGGAAAATCATCAGGCGACCATTTATGTCCCTGAAGCGGATGGCACCCAGACCATCACGCTGGAAACGCTGGACGATTGGGCGACCGGCCAGGTGATCTACGTCCGCCGCGAGCATCGCTTCGATGAGCGGGCGCCCGAAACGGTAAGACTGGCGGAAGGGCACTGGTTCTGGTCAACGCTTAAACTGTCTACCTCGATCTATCGTGATGCCCTGATCGCCTCGGTGCTGATCAACCTGTTTGCCCTGGCAGCACCGCTGTTCACGATGAATGTCTATGACAAGGTGGTGCCCAACCTGGCTTTCAATACCCTGTGGGTGCTGGCCAGTGGCATGGGCATCGTGGTGGCATTCGACCTGCTGGTACGCCAGGTGCGGGCGTACTTTCTTGATACTGCTGGCAAGAAATCGGAAATCCTGCTCGCCTCAAAGATCTTCGCCAAGACCATGAATCTGCGTATGGATGCCCGCCCGGCGTCTGTCGGGGCTTTCGTCAAGCATTTGCAGGAGTTCGATTCGGTTCGCGATTTCTTCACTTCGATGACCATGACCACCCTGATCGATCTGCCGTTCGCGCTGTTCTTTCTGGTCGTGGTGTGGATCGTGGCTGGCCCGCTGGTGTGGGTGCCGGTGGTCGCCCTGCTGATCCTGCTTGCCTACAGCATCATCATTCAGTGGCCGCTCAAGCGCTCGATCGAACTGGGATCCCGTCTGGCAACTGAAAAGCACGCTCGTCTGGTAGAGAGCGTGGCCGGGCTTGAGAGCCTGAAGCTTGCCAATGCCCAGGGGGAGACCCAGCGTCATTACGAGCGTGCCGCAGGTGAAATCGCCAAATGGGGCGTACGCAGCCGCAATCTTTCGACATCGGTTTCGTCGCTGACCACCAGCATCAGTCAGATGGCTACCGTGGCGCTGGTGGTCTTCGGGGTTTATCAGATCAGCAATGCAGCGCTTTCGATGGGGGGGCTGATTGCTGCGGTCATGCTCACCGGACGTGCATTGCAGCCGATGGCTCAGATGGCGCTGCTGATCACCCGTTTCGGTCAGACACGCAGCGCCATGGCAGCGATCGAGCAGATCATGGCGCTGCCGGAAGAAGTCGAGGCCGAGAAGCGCTATGTCCATCGGGATCGGCTCAACATGCGGCTCGAATTCGATCATGTCGGCTTTCGGTACAATCCCGAGGCGCCGCTGGCGCTCTCCGATGTATCGCTGACCATCGCGCCCGGTGAACGCGTGGCCATTATCGGTCGTATCGGCTCCGGCAAGAGTACGCTTCAGCGTCTGATGACCGGGCTCTATCGTGCGACAGAGGGCAGTGTCCGCCTCGATGGCGTCGATCTCAATCAGCTGCATCCGGCGGACGTGCGACGCCATATCGGCCACGCCGGACAGGATAGTGCGCTGTTTTTCGGCTCCATCCGCGACAACATCATTCTTGGTCATCAGCATGCCAGCGATGCTGCCATCGAGCGTGCTGCCGATCTGGCCGGCGTGGCCGAGTTCACACGCCGTGATCCTGATGGCCTGGATCGTCAGGTGGGAGAGGGTGGACGACTGCTCTCCAGCGGTCAGCGTCAGGCGGTGATCCTTGCGCGAGCGCTGCTGGGCAATGCGCCGCTGTTGTTGCTCGATGAGCCCGGTTCGCATATGGATAACCGTGCCGAATACCGCCTGCGACGCATGCTGACAGCCTTGCCCCGCAGTCAGACACTGGTACTGATCACTCACAAGAGTTCGATGCTGGAAGTCGTCGAACGCGTGATTGTGGTCGACGCTGGCCGTGTGATTGCCGACGGACCCAAGCAGAACGTGCTCAAGGCACTCAATGAAGGCCGCATCCATGCGACGGCGGCGGATCAGCCCGGTAGTGGTGCAGATGTTCCGCAGCCGGAACGCGCTTCGGTGAACCAGGAGGCCCGTCATGGCACTCATGGCTGAACGACGCAAGCGCGCTCGACTGTCTCGTCAGGAACTCGAGCTGGTGGACGATGCCAGTGCCGCCATGCTGCTGGCCACGCCATGGCGATCACGTGTATTGCTCTGGGTGCTGCTGGCGGTGTTGATGAGTTTTCTGATCTGGGCGTCGCTGGCACATGTCGAGATCGTTACCCGAGGTACGGGCCAGGTGGTTCCTTCGACGCGATTGCAGACCATCCAGAATCTGGAAGGCGGCATCGTACGGGATATCTACGTCCAGGAGGGTGAGGTTGTGGCGCCCGGTCAGCCACTGGTGCGTATTGACCCTACCCGGGCGAATTCCGAACTGGCCGAACGTGAATCGACGCTGGCGGGTTTGCAGGCCTCGATTGCCCAGTATCGTGCCGAACTGAATTCGGTGACGGTCGATACCGGCGCTGACGACTGGCAGAACCAGGTCACCATCGAGCGTCAGCCGCTTGAGCTCGACGACGGGTTTCAGCAGCACAACCCCGGTCTTTATCAATCGGCTCGCTCGGCCTGGCTGGCACGCCTTTCGGGACTCGAGACCCAGCTGAGTCAGGCCGCCCAGGAAATCCGTCAGCGTGCCGAGGAACTGCGCGAGCTCAGGGGCAAGGCTGCCAGCGTTGCCAGCAGCCTGTCGCTTTTGCAGAAACAGCTCGATATTACTGCGCCGCTGGTACAGGAAGGCGTGGTCTCAAGAATGGAGTTGCTCCAGATCCAGCGTCAGGTCAATGACCAGCGTGGTGAACTGCAATCGACCCGTCTGTTGATTCCGGCCAAGCAGGCTGAGCTGGGTCAGGCCATCAGCAAGCGCAATGACCTGGCCACCCAGTTCCGTTCACGTAGTGCGAATGCTCTCAACGAAGCCCAGGGCAAGCTGGAAAGCCTGCAGCAGGGCCGTACGAGTCTGCAGGATCGGGTCGATCGGACTCTGGTGACGTCGCCGGTAAACGGCATCGTTCGCTCGATCAATGTCAATACCATCGGTGGCGTGGTCGATCCCGGCGCGAGTCTGATGGAGATCGTACCGATCGAGGATCAGTTGCAGGTTGAAGCCCGGGTCCAGCCGCGCGATATCGGTTTCATCCACCAGGGCATGCCCGCCACGGTCAAGATATCCGCCTATGACTTCACCATCTATGGCGGTCTCAAGGGGACGGTTACCCGCATCAGCCCGGATACGGTGCAGGACGAAGAGGGCAACAGTTTCTATGAAATCACCGTGCGCACACAGAGTAATCATCTGGGGAGTGCGCAGGAACCATTGCCGATCATCCCGGGCATGCAGGCCTCTGTTGATGTGCTGACCGGTAATCAGACGGTGCTGCAGTATCTGCTCAAGCCGATTCTACGGGCACAGCAGGGCGCACTGCATGAACGGTGACACAACACGCCGCTTTCGGTGTGGATAGTGCCATCCCGGATGGCTGCAGAAGATAAGGAGCAACATGAGACAGAGCGCCAGGATGAAACGCTGGTACTGGATGCTGGGGGCACTGTTGGCAAGCACATCGGTGCAGGCCCAGACCCTGACCGAAGCGGTCACCGAGGCCGTGCGCGAGCATCCGGTAACACGGACCGAGCTGGCGCGTTATCAGCAGCGCCTGGCAGAAGCTCGGGCACAGAAGGGGGCTTATCTACCCTCGCTCAATCTGGAGGGGCGCAGTGGCTATGGCAGTCATGAGAGTGAGGTCGAGGGCATCAGTCAGCAGAGTGATCCCCATGACTATCGGCGTGGTTCGATCACGCTGAGCCAGTTGATCTGGGATGGTAACCGGACTCTCAATCAGATCCGTCAGGCCAATGATGAGGCCGATTATCAGCGTTGGCAGGTCGCCTCGGCGGCCAATCGAATCGCGCTGTCGGCGATCCAGGCCTATCTGGATGTGTTGCAGCAACAGCGCCTGGTGGAGCTGGCTCAGAGCAACGTCGAACACCACCAGAGCACGGCTGCCGATATTCGTCGTCGTAGTGATGCCGGTGCCGGCACAACCACCGATACCAGCCAGGTTGAAGGGCGGCTGGCACGCGCCCAGGCCAGCCTGATTGCAGCGCGCAACAACCTCGAAGATGCGCGTTCCGCCTATATCCGATATGTCGGTGAAGCGCCCGGGCGTCTCCAGCTACCCGAGGATGTCAGTATGTCTGTCATTCCGGATGATCTTGATCGTGTAATGGCCATGGCCACGGCCAACAATCCGTTGCTGATTGCTGCGCGTCAATCGATCCAGGCTGCCGGTCATGAAGTGGCTGCCGAGCGGGGCGATTTTCTGCCGTCCTTCAGTGTGGAGGCCAGTCGACTGATCAGTCGCGACTATGACTTTGAAGGCAGTGATGCCGATGACTGGAGTGCCGAGATGGTGATGCGCTACAACCTCTACCGCGGCGGTAGTGACCTGGCAGAATTGCACGCTCGCGATCATGCCCTCGAGGCTGTCCGACACGACAGCGATCGGGCACTACGTGAAGTACGTGATGAGCTACGGCTGGCATGGAATGCTCGTGACTATCTGCAAAACGAATTGCCCTATCTCAAACAGCACATCGATGCCAGCGAGCAGACGCGTATCAATTACCGTAAACAGTTCGATATCGGCCGGCGCACCCTGCTCGATCTGCTGGATAGCGAGAATGAAGTCTACGATGCCCGTCGCTCTCGGCTGCAGGCAGAATTCGATCTGCGGCAGGCACGCTATCGAATCCTGGCCGCTACCGGGCAACTGCTCGATAGCATGCAGGTCAACGTTCGGCCTTCGGCCGATGGACAACTGACGGCCGATGATGGCCAGGCAGTCCCCTGATGCGATGCGGTAACACTCAACTGCGGGTGTTGGAGGCCGATATTGTGCCATCGGAGCCGAAAGCGTGAATTCGGCTCAAGTGGAGAGAAAACGATGACATCCAGTCATGAGGGTGCACGTCACCGTTACAGCAGCCTGCAGAATCGCCTGATTGGGGCGATTCTTACCCTGTTGCTGCTGTTTTCCATGGGCATTTTTACCATCCAGGTGTTGCAGTCGCGCGATGCGCTGGTCGATCGTCAGCGTGCCGAAATCAACAATCTGGCGCAGAGCCTCAGTCTGTCGCTATTGCCTTTCGTGCGGCAGGATGACTGGATGGGCTCTCGCGTACTGATGCAGTCGGTTTGTGATGGTGGTGCCGTCAGTCGCATTCGCCTTGACTCTACCGATGGGGATCATTCGGTCGTGATCGAACGCTCAGCCACCGAGAACTCGCCTGCCTGGTTCCGACATCTGGTGCCAATACCTCGAATCAGCGCCCAGCGTATGCTCTCCGGTGGCTGGATGCAGTTGGGCGAAATCAGGGTTGAAGCGGATGAAGCGCTGGCTTATGCCCAGCTCTGGGCCCTGGCGCGGCATCTGTTGCTCTGGATGCTGCTGGGCATGGCCTTGGCCGCCGTGATTGCGGTGGTCTGTCTGCGTCAGCTGTTCGGCCCGCTGTCGCGTCTTTCACGTCGGCTCGAAGAGATGCAGCTTCAGGGATTCGAGACCACGCTCCCTCCCAGTCGTTTGCGTGAACTGACCGGCATTACCGAGGCGGTCAATCGTCTCGGTAAGCGACTCAATGATCAGTTCGAGGCCCAGGCCGAGCAGGTAGTGCGTCTGCAGCGACTGGCCGAGCGTGACGATGTCTCCCGACTGGGGAATCGCGCCTATCTGGTGCGAGCCATGGATGACTGGCTCGCTGCACCGGTGGGCGGAAGCGCCATGATCATTCGTATCGATCAGCTTGAGACTATCTATCGGGAAGAAGGGTTTGCCGCTCGCGACACCGCCATTCGTGCGATTGGCGATTATCTGTCAGGCCTGCGCATCGGTGATGAGCCCCTGATGGCCGCCCGCCTGAGTGCCAGTGAGTTTGCCCTGATCCTCCCCGATCTTCTCCCGGAGCGTCGCGATCAGCAGGTTGAAGCGATCCTGGATCGTCTTGATGATATCGTCGATGCCAACCCGCTGGCGCTGGAGCGTAAATGGCATGCGCGTGCGGGGGTGGTACCGCGCGAGCCTGGCCTGGGGCGGGTGACATTGCTGAGTGCTGCTGATACCGCGTTGCGTGAAGCCGAAGAGGAAGACAAGCGCTGGATTGTCACGAAGCGGGTTTCGGCGCTGGATGAGCGAGGGCGTCACGAATGGCGCCAGGTCATCGAAACGGCGCTGACGCAGCATCGTTATCATTTCGTGGCGCAACCGGTGATGATGAACTCGGGCGGTGAGTACCATCGCGAAGTCTATATCAGGCTGGAAGAGGGTGGCCAGGAGCATCTGGCATCGGCCTTCATGCCGGTTGCACGGCAATTCCAGATGGCCGATCGGGTGGATCGATGCGTGTTCGACTGGCTGGCGGGCTGGCCTCGGCTACCGAACTTTCGCCTGGCGCTCAACCTGAGCATGGACACTCTGGTCAGTCAGAAGAGCCTTGATGATGTCATTCGCTGGCTGGAACGTCATCCACGCTGGGCAGCGCTGCTGGATATGGAAGTCAATGGTGAAGTGGTCGTCCGTCAGCGTGAAAATGTCGAACGGCTTTTTCGCTCGGTGCGTCGCCTGGGGACTCGTGTCGGTATTGATCGCTTCGGGCGCAATCTGCAGGCCATGCCAAGTCTGATTCGGCTGCGTCCGGACTACATCAAGATCGATCAGACCTTCTTCGTGCGTGATAACGTCAACGCTGAATTTCTTCACAGCCTGTGTATTGCCGTTCATCAACTCGATACTCGAGTGATTGTGACCCGGGTCGAATCCGAGGAGCATCGCGAACGCATCGTGGAACTCGGTGCCGATGGTTTTCAGGGCTATCTGACGCCTTCTCAACCGCTGTTGCCGATTGGTAATGACTGATGGGCCGCTACTGTTCGTCTGCGGGCACAGTGGCCCCTCTCTTGTCCGGCCGACCATGGCAATGCCTACGGAGAGTGCGCATTCTGTGCCGTCGCTCTTCGCTCAAGGTGCTGGCGAGTGCCCTGGTCATTACCATGTGTGGCTCGCTGGTCGCGCTTTCGGAAATCACCGACGACTCTGTCGTGGCCGCGGTCTATGGCGAGCAGGGGCGCAAACGGGTCGAGCAGTGGCGGAAGTTGATCGCGAATCTGCGTGGCGAGCCGGTGACGCGTCAGCTCCACGAGGTCAATGAGTTCTTCAATCGTCTGGCATTTCGCGATGATATCGAGGTCTGGCGGGTCGAGGACTATTGGGCCACCCCTCGCGAGTTTCTCGGCATCGGTGCTGGCGACTGTGAGGATTTCGCCATGGCCAAGTACCAGACGCTATTGATGCTGGGGGTGCCGGATAGCGCCATGCGACTGAACTACGTCAAGTACCGGCCCTGGAATCAGTTTCATATGGTGTTGACCTGGTTCAGCTCGCCCATGGCTGTCCCGCTGGTGCTGGATAACATCAGAACCGCGATTGTACCGGCCACACAGCGTACTGATCTGCTGCCGATCTACAGCTTCAATGGCTCCAGCCTATGGCTGGCACAACAGGGCAGTGCAGACAGTCGTGTCGGGGATGCCTCCCGGCTGAGTCAGTGGGATGCCTGGCAAATGCATCTCGACAATGGCGCTTTGCGCCCCCCGCCTCCTCGCTAGATGCCGGACTGGATTTTCTGCCGGTTCGAAGTTCCCGCGAGCTGTCCATAGGCGTTTCGTCCCCCTGGCATGGACGGCCCGGCTCGGAGTACCCTCATGGGATGATCGGTAGGTGACGGTTCACAAGACCCGAGCGACAATACCGATTTCCCACAGGACGTTGTACCGACGGAGAGCGACCATGAGCTGGACCCCCACCCGGGAAGACTTTGACCGTTATATGCTGCCCAATTATTCGCCACAGCGCGTCATTCCGGTGCGCGGAGAGGGCAGCCGGCTGTGGGACCAGGAAGGCCGCGAGTACATTGATTTCGCCGGTGGTATTGCCGTCAATGCGCTGGGACACAATCATCCTGCGCTGGTCGGTGCACTGAAGGAACAGGGCGAGAAGCTCTGGCATCTTTCCAATGTCTACACCAATGAGCCGGCGCTCAGATTGGCGCGTACCCTGGTCGAGAACACCTTTGCCGATCGGGTCTTTCTCTGCTCCTCCGGTGGCGAAGCGAATGAGGCCGCCCTCAAGCTGGCACGTCGCTACGCTCATGATGTCCATGGGCCTGAGAAGGACACTATTATCTCGTTCCGACAGTCCTTCCATGGACGTACTTTCTTTACTGTCAGTGTCGGCGGACAGCCCAAATACTCGCAGGGCTTCGGGCCAGTGCCTGGCGGTATCGAGCATGCCACCTACAACGATCTCGACAGCGTGCGTGAACTGATCAGTGAACGCACCTGCGCCATCATGGTCGAGCCGATGCAGGGTGAGGGCGGGGTGACGCCGGCCGATCCGACCTTCCTGCAGGGGTTGCGTGAGCTGTGCAATGAATACGGGGCTCTGTTGATCTTCGACGAAGTACAGTGCGGCGTGGGGCGCACCGGTAGCCTCTATGCCTACATGGATTATGGGATCACGCCGGATATCCTGACCTCGGCCAAGGCCCTGGGGGGTGGCTTTCCGATTGGTGCCATGATGACGACCGATGAGATCGGTCGGGTCTTTGTGGTGGGGACGCACGGTTCTACCTATGGGGGTAATCCGCTGGCCAGTGCTGTCGCTTACGCGGCTGTCGAAACCATTCGTCAGCCCGAGGTGCTCAAAGGGGTACAACAGCGCCACCAGCTGATTCGTGAACAGCTCGAGACGCTCAATCAACGCTTTGATTGCTTCAGTGAAATTCGTGGTATGGGGCTGCTGATCGGTGCCGAGTTCAACGAGCGCTACCAGGAGCGTGGTCGGGACGTACTGGCTGCGGCCATCAATGAAGGCCTGATGTTGCTGGTGGCTGGCCCCAATGTGTTGCGCTTCGCGCCGTCACTGATCATTCCCGAAGAGGATATCCGAGAGGGCATGGCGCGCCTGGAGCGTGCCATTGCGTCTCTGACGGTCTGAGCGGAGAGTCGTCATGCTGCTGGTAAGACCTGCCGGCATCGAGGACCTGCCGGCGCTGATGCGTCTGGCCGAGGCTTCGGTGCCCCGCCTGACCAATCTGCCTGCCCATCAGGAACGCCTGGCGGCGCGTCTGGAACAGTCGACGCGTGCGCTCTCTGCGCCCATCGAGGCGCCGGGCGAAGAGTGCTACACCTTTGTGCTCGAAGACCGCACCCCCTCAACCCCCGAGGTGGTCGGTACCGCCAGTCTGCGCGCCTGCGCCGGAGCCCGCGAAGCCTACTATACCTGGCGGCGCGAGATGCTGATTCACGCCTCTCAGCAGCTGGATGTGCGGCGTGAGGTCTCCATTCTGTCGCTCTCACATGAGCTGTCCGAGGCCTCATTGCTGTGTGCCTTTTCACTGGATGCGCGCTATCGCGGTACGCCTGCCGAGCGACTGCTGCGTCGCTCCCGCTTGCTGTTCGCTGCCCAGTACCCCGAGCGTTTCCGGACGATGATGGGGGTGGCGATGCCGGGCTGGCTGGATGACCAGCTGCGGTCGCCGTTCTGGGAGAGCGTGGGGCGACGTTTCTTCTCGCGTGATTTCCACGAGATCAACGAACTGGCGGGGATCCATTCCAAGAGTTTCATTGCTGAAGTCATGCCTCCATTCCCGCTTTACGAACCCCTGCTGAGCGATGGCGCGCGCAGCGTTATCGGCAGCATTCATGAGGCGCATCATGCTGCTGCGGCCGATCTGCGTGATGAAGGCTTCCGGGATTCCCGGCATATCGATCTGTTTGACGGCGGTCTGTTGCTCGAGGCGCCGTTCGATCAGTTGCACTGTGTACGCCATGGGCACTGGCATCCGGTACGCATCGATGATGCTCAATCCACGGCCGGACAAATGCCGGCACTGGTGGCCAATCAGCAGGCCGAAACATTTCGCTGCATGATGGTGCCGCATGCCCTCAGCGCGACACGGCAGTTGCTGCTTTCCTCTGCCCAGGCCGAGCAGCTCGGTGTTGAAGCCGGACAGGCGGTGCTGGCAGTGGCGCTGGCAGGGGATGACAGGGAGGTGCCGGTATGCTGATGCGACCGATCGAGTTCGAGGATCTTGATGCGCTACAGGCCATCGCGGTAGAGACCGGGGTCGGCTTTACCTCGTTGCCGGATAACCGCGAGTTTCTTGAAGCCCGTATTGCCGAAACCCGTGAGGCCTTTGATACCCGTGATGGCGACCCGGAACTTGCCACGGCGCCGGCGAATTACTTCTTTGTGCTCGAGGATGATGATCTGCCCACTGGCGTGCCACGCGCCGAGCGAATTGCCGGGTGCTGTGCGATCGAGGCGCGGGTCGGGCTGGATGTGCCTTTCTACAATTACCGTGTCGGTCGGCTGGCTCAGGCGTCACGCCAGCTGGACCTGCACCGTACCGTGGATACGCTCTTTCTCTCCTCCGACCATACCGGCGATGCTGAAGTCTGCTCGCTCTACCTGCGCCCCCAGTGGCGCGAGAAAGGCGCCCGCAATGCCACACTGCTGTCGCGCATGCGCTGGCTGTTCATGGCGACCTGGCGCGAGCGCTTCCCTGACCGGGTACTGGCAGAGATGCGCGGTCGTTTCGACGATCAGGGGCGCAGCCCCTTCTGGGAGAGTCTGGGGCGGCATTTCTTCCCCATCGATTTCCGTCATGCCGATCGGCTGACCGGACTGGGGCAGAAGAGTTTCATCGGCGAGCTGATGCCCCGCTATCCCATTTGTACCGCGCTGTTGCCCGATAGCGCTCGGGCCTGTATCGGTCAGGTCCACGATCAGACCCGTCCGGCACTGGCCATGCTTAATGCCCAGGGCTTGCGTTTCGAGGGGTATATCGACATTTTTGATGCCGGTCCGACGGTTGAGGCTTATCTGGATGATGTGCGTGCCGTGAGGCACAGCCGGGAACTGGAAGCAGTGATCAGTGATCGGGCTGAATCCCCCGGCGCCCCGAGAGTACTGGCCTCGACCACGCAGCAGTGTGCCACCTTTCGAGCCTGCTGGGTGGGGCGTGAGGTCGAAGAGGACCGTTTGATACTGCATCCCGATGAGGCCCGACGGCTGGGCGTAGAGAGTGGCGAGCGCTTGCGGGTGCTGGCTGACTGAAGCCGGCAGGGACGACCACCGAGGGAAACGAACATGACCATGTGTGTAAAGCAGCAACAGTTCATCGGCGGTGCCTGGCAAACCGGTACAGGAGCCGTCTTCGAGAAGCGCAATCCGGTGCGTGGCGAGCAGCTCTGGCAGGGTGCTGCTGCCGATGAAACGCAAGTGGCAAAGGCGGTAAGCGCAGCTCGTCAGGCCTTCCCGGCCTGGGCTAGAGCCGGCTTCGAGGCACGCAAGGCCATTGTCGAAGCCTTCCGCGAACGCCTCGAGCATCGTCGCGATCAGCTGGCACGTACCATCGCCGCGGAAACGGGCAAACCGCTGTGGGAAGCCGGCACCGAAGTACAGGCCATGATTGGCAAGATCGCCATTTCGGAGTCGGCCTATCATGAACGCACCGGTGAGCGTGCCAAGGAAATTCCCGGTGGACGGGCGGTGCTGCGTCACCATCCGCATGGTGTGCTGGCGGTGTTCGGCCCCTACAACTTTCCCGGCCATCTCCCCAATGGACATATTGTTCCGGCGCTGCTGGCAGGCAATACGGTGGTATTCAAGCCCAGTGAGCTGACCCCGGCCACAGCTGATCTCACCGTGCAGTGCTGGCAGGAGGCAGGACTGCCCGAGGGGGTGCTCAATCTGGTGCAGGGCGCGGTCCCGGTTGGCCAGGCGCTGGCCGGTAGCGCCGATATCGACGGATTGCTGTTTACCGGCAGCGCCAATACCGGCAAGCGCCTGCATGAGCAGTTCGGTGGCCAGGTCGACAAGATTCTGGCGCTGGAACTGGGCGGTAACAATCCGCTGGTCATTACCGATGGGTTCGACCCGGCGGCGGCGATCCTGACCATTATTCAATCGGCATTCATTTCCGGTGGTCAGCGCTGCACCTGCGCTCGTCGGCTGCTGGTGCCGGCTGGAGAGACCGGTGACCGGTTGATCGAATCGCTGGTACGCACACTCGAATCGCTGAAGGTCAGCGATCCCTTTGCCGAATGCGAGCAGTCACCCTTTTATGGGGGGCTGGCTACCTCCGAGGCCGCCGAGCAACTGTGCCGAGTCCAGGACGAGCTGGAGGCGCAGGGAGCGAAAGTGCTGTCGCGTATGCGTATCCTCGAGCCCGGGACCAGTCTGGTGTCGCCCGGCCTGCTCGAGGTGACCGGCATGACGCTGCCTGATGAGGAACACTTCGGACCACTGCTCAAGGTCTATCGCTACCGGGAGTGGGATGAAGCGATCGCGCTGGCCAATGATACCCGTTATGGCCTGTCGGCCGGATTGATCGGCGGTACCACACAGGATTGGGAAGATTTCCGGTTGCGCATTCGCGCCGGCATCGTCAACTGGAATCGTCAAACGACCGGTGCTGCTTCGGATGCGCCCTTTGGCGGTATTGGTGACAGTGGCAATCATCGCCCCAGTGCCTGGTACGCGGCGGATTACTGCGCCTGGCCGATGGCGTCGATGGAGTCCGAAACGGCGTCACTGCCGCAACAGCTGCCGCCGGGGATCTCGCTGGATGCGGTCACGGAGCATGACGCATGAGTGATGTCACTGCCGGAGAAATCAATTTCGACGGTCTGGTCGGGCCAACGCACAATTACAGCGGACTGGCGCATGGCAATCTGGCATCCGGCCGCCATGAAGGGATGATCTCCAATCCGCGCGAGGCGGCACTGCAGGGGCTGGCCAAGATGAAGGCCCTGCATGACGATGGCTTCCTGCAAGGGGTGCTGCCGCCACAGCAGCGCCCTGATCTGGCGGCCTTGCGCCAGCTGGGGTTCGATGGGTCGCCGGCACAGATGCTCGGCCGGGTCGCTCGAGACGCGCCGGCCCTGTTACGGGCTGTCTGTTCGGCGGCCGGGATGTGGACTGCCAATGCTGCGACCATTACCCCGAGTGCTGATGCCCCGGATGGTCGGGTACATTTCACTCCTGCCAATCTTCAATCCAGCTTTCACCGGTCACTGGAGACCCTCACCACCGGACGCGTGCTGGCGAGCATCTTCCGCGATGAGCACTATTTTGCGCATCATCCGGCGTTACCGTCGACGCCGGCGTTTTCCGACGAGGGCGCGGCCAACCATACCCGGTTATGTGGTGAGTATGGGGCGAGCGGTGTGCACCTGTATGTCTATGGGCGCCGGGCGTTCGAACAGGGCCCCGAGCCGAAGCACTTCCGGGCCCGCCAGACACTGGAAGCGAGCCAGGCCATTGCCCGTCAGCACGGGCTGAAAGAGCAACAGTGCGTGTTTGCTCAGCAACATCCTGACGCGATTGATGCCGGTGTCTTTCACAATGATGTCATTGCGGTCGGCAATGGTCCGGTGCTGCTCTACCACGAGTGTGCCTTCCTTGATGAAGACGCGGTATTGAGCGGTGTGCGCGATCGTATGGACGTGCTGGGTGAGCCGCTGCGGACCATCCGCATACCCCGGGAAGCCATCAGTCTTGAAACGGCGGTCAATACCTATCTGTTCAACTCTCAGCTGTTGAGCCGTCCCGATGGCAGCATGACGCTGATCGTTCCCTCGGAATGTGAAGAGGACCCGGAAGTCTGGCAGGCAATTTCGGCACTGATCCTTGAAGGTCATAATCCGGTCAGCGAGCTGCGCGCTCACGATGTCAAACAGAGTATGCAAAACGGCGGTGGCCCTGCCTGTCTGCGCCTGCGAGTGGTGCTGAACGAGCGCGAGCGGGCTGCCCTGCAGGGACGAGTGCTGCTCGACGATACGCTCTATAACGAACTGGTGGGCTGGGTTGAGCGGCACTACCGCGATCGGCTGACGATTGGTGATCTGGCCGATCCTTCGCTGGTTGATGAATCACTGACTGCACTGGATGAGCTTACCGGCATCATGGCACTGGGCTCGGTGTATCCCTTTCAGCAGTCCTGAGAGTGCGGTTCGGGAGATATCCCGAACCCTTTCTCGCCTGCACGCCCAACGACGCCTATGCTGGGCCCCGGAATCATCAAGTCAGGAGAAAGGTCATGTTTCTGGTCTGTGGAGAGGCGCTGTTCGATGTGTTTGCCGAATCCGGTAAGGTAGCGGCAGATGCGTCTTCGCTGGGGATGGAGGCCGTGGCCGGTGGGTCGCCATTCAACGTGGCGATTGGGCTGGCTCGCCTGGAGTGTGAGTCGGCACTGCTGACCGGGCTGGCCGATGATCTGCTGGGGCAGCGGCTACGGGCAATCCTGGCGCGTGAACAGGTGGAAACCGGATTTCTGGCCACGATCGAAGAGGCTGCCACAACACTGGCCATGGTCGGGCTCGATGAGCGAGGCTCGCCCCATTACGTATTCTATAACGCTCAGGGCGCGGATCGGCAGTTGACGGCCCGACATCTGCCAACACTCGATGAGCGCATTCATGGTATCCATGTAGGGTCCTATTCGCTGGTGGTCTCGCCCACAGCCGAGACGCTGGAAACCCTGGTGGCGCGTGAAAGCAGTCGCCGGCTGATCACCCTCGATCCCAACGTACGTCTGAAAATCGAACCCGATCTTTCACGATGGCGCGAGCGGCTGGGTGTCATGGCTCAGCATGCCCATGTCATCAAGGTCAGCGAGGAGGATCTGGTGTCGCTCTACGAGGCATCACCCGAAAGCGTGATTCGGGGTTGGCTTGACGGACCGAACTGTTCACTGGTGGTCCTGACTCGCGGTGAGCAGGGGGTCTGTGCCTTTACCCGCGGTGGTGACGTCATCGAGCTGCCCGCACGTCGTGTCGAGGTGGTGGATACGGTAGGCGCCGGCGATACCTTTCAGGCGGCACTGATCTGCTGGCTGGAAGAGCACGACTGCGCGACGCCGACAGGGGTTGCCAGCCTGGGGCGTGAGTCTCTGGAAACGCTGCTCGGATTCGCCAGTCGCGCATCGGCGCTGACCTGTACCCGGCGTGGCCCGGATCTGCCGCGACGTGCCGAATTGCAGGGGAGCGAGTTCGGCGAAGAGATCTGAAACACTCCCCGGGCCGATGCCATGTCGGTCCACTCCAGTGATAAAAAAACATTCACCTCATCCCCACCAGCCTGACATGATGAACATGCATCCGACGCCGATCGGTATCTTCGAGCGGCGTCGGTCATCGCCCACTCAACCAACAACAATGGTGAGGCATGCATCATGGCCAACAATCATCACGAGCGTCGCGTCGGTTATGAATCCGTCGAGTCGGATTATCTGGAAAAAAGGCAGCTGAAGCAGGGCGCGGCAGGCTGGATTCTGCTGGCCAGTCTGGGTGTTTCCTACGTGATTTCCGGTGACTATGCCGGCTGGAATTTCGGGCTGGCGGCAGGCGGCTTCGGTGGCATGCTGATTGCTACCATCCTGATGGCGATCATGTATACCGGCATGGTCTTCTCACTGGCCGAGCTTTCCTCCTCCCTGCCGACCGCCGGGGGTGGCTACAGTTTTGCCCGCCGGGTAATGGGGCCATGGGGCGGCTATATCACCGGTACAGCCATTCTGCTGGAGTACGCCATTGCGCCGGCGGCCATCGCCATTTTCATCGGCGGTTATGTCGAGTCGCTGATCGGCATCAACGGGCCACTGGTCTATGCGGTTTTCTATGTTGTCTTTGTCGGTATCCACCTGTGGGGCGCCGGTGAAGCACTGAAAATCATGATGGCAATCACGGCGCTGGCAGTGCTGGCCATCGTGGTCTTCATTCTGGGCATGCTGCCGCACTTCAGTGTTGCCAATCTGTTCGATGTCGCCCCGGGTACCGCTGCCGGTGCTTCCGCTTTCCTGCCGCACGGCTATCTGGGGATCTGGAGCGCGCTACCCTTCGCCATGTGGCTGTTTCTCGCCGTCGAGGGGGTGCCACTGGCAGCGGAAGAGTCGCGTGATCCGGGGCGTGACATGCCGCGCGGCATTATTACTGCCATGATCGTACTGCTGATTTTTGCCGCCTGTATTCTGCTGCTGGGGCCGGGTGGCGCTGGTGCGCAGCTCATGAGCGAGAGTGATGCACCACTGGTTGATGCACTGACGGCTGCCTATGGTGAAGGTAACTGGGCCTCGGGCTTCGTCAATCTGATCGGTCTGGCGGGTCTGATCGCGTCGTTCTTCTCGATCATTTTCGGCTATTCGCGGCAGGTCTTTGCGCTTTCCCGAGCCGGTTATCTGCCCCGTGTGCTGTCGATTACCAATCGGCGCCGGGCGCCGGCGCTGGCGTTGATCGTACCGGGCGTGATTGGTTTTCTGCTCTCGCTGACCGGGCAGGGTGATCTAATGATTACCATGGCCGTCTTCGGCGCGACCATCTCCTATGCGATGATGACGCTCTCTCATATTCTGCTGCGTCAGCGTGAGCCACAACTGGAGCGCCCTTATCGCACCCCGGGGGGCACCCTGACCTCGGGAGTCGCTTTCGGTCTGTCGATTCTGGCCTTCGCCTCGACCTTCGTGGTCAGCGTTCAGGCAGCGCTCTGGTCAGCGGTGTTCTACGCGCTCATGCTGGCATGGTTCGGCTTTTACAGCCGCAAACGACTGGTCGCGCGAGCCCCTGAAGAAGAGTTTGAAGCCATTGCGCGGGCCGAGGCCGAACTCGACTAGACAGGCACTGGCACATTTCGGCAGCGAGCCCCGAAAGGGAGACTCGCTGCCTGTACTCCTGGAGAAGTTGAATGCATATCGGTTTGCTGCAGTGCGACGATCTGGCACCGCATCTGCGCGAAAAACACGGCAATTACCCTGAACTCTACGCGTCGTTACTCAACGGGGTGGACCCCACCCTGACCTTCGAGACCTGGCGTGTTCATGATGGAGAACTGCCCGATCGAACCGATGGCTGTGATGGCTGGCTGATCTCGGGCAGCAAGGCGGGCATCTATGAGGAGCTCGACTGGATTCCCGGCTTGCTGCAATTGATTCAGCGGCTCTGGGAGGCCCGCGCGCCCGTGGTAGGCATCTGCTTCGGCCATCAGGCGCTGGCGCATGCCATGGGTGCCGAGGTCGGCAAGAGTGATCGCGGCTGGGGTGTGGGGGTGGCCTTCAATGAAGTGCTGGCTCACCAGTCCTGGATGACCCCCTGGCAGGAGGGCATGGATCTGATCATCAGCCATCAGGATCAGGTGCTGACACTGCCTGACAATAGCCGGTTGCTGGCTGAAAACGGTTTCTGCCCCTATTTCATGATTCAGTACGGCGAATGCTTTCTGAGCCTTCAGGGGCATCCGGAATTCAGTCGGACGCTGAGTGCCGATCTTATGGCCGGCAAGAGCGGCTCGATGTCGGACAGCCGTCGACGCCAGGGGATGGCGACGCTCACAGCGAATACCGATGAGCGCGTTATGGCGCGCTGGATTGTCAACTTTCTGCGCGATGCGGCCGGCTTCGTGTGATGTGAACAAGTCAGGCTTTGCGGTCTCGATCCACCGAGGTTGGCTCGTCAGACTGTTCGGCAGTACGATCGGGGGACAGACCACGTGAATCGCGGTCCTCTCCCGGCATCAACCCCGAGTGCCGCAGGGTCATGTCGGCATCGTTGAGACGCAGTCGTGAGGTTGGGATGGCGAGGGTGGCGCCATTCTCTTCGATGATCTCGCTGATGCGAATCAGGATCTCCTGCTTGAGTTCCTGAAAGGTTTGCCAGTCGGTCGGCACCGTGAAGGCATAAATCATCAGCTCCAGCGCGTAGTCGCCGAAAGTGACGAAATTGACGGTAATCAGCTCGTTCTGATCGATTCGGTCGTGCGCCTGCAAATAGCGTCGAATGTCGCCGGTGATCGTGCGGACCCGGCGAATATCCTCGTAGTGAATGCCCACCGTTTCCCACAGTCGGCGACTGAACATGCGCGTCGGGTTCTCGACAATAATCTGGTTGAATACCGCGTTGGGGACGTAGATCGGAGGGCCGGCAAAGGTGCGGATGGTGGTCAGTCGCCAGCCGATGTCCTCGACCACGCCTTCGATATCGCGCTCGGTGGACTTGACCCAGTCGCCGACCACGAACGGCTTGTCGATATAGATCACCATACCGCTGAAGAAATTGGCAATCAGATCGCGTGTAGCGAAACCGATGACCAGGCCACCAAATCCCCCCAGCGCCAGCAGGCTGGAGATGGAAAATCCCATCAGTTGCAGGGCCATCAGTACCAGCGCGGTCAGCAGCAGGGCACCGATGATCTTGGTGATGGCGGAGGCACTGGTAGGATCGACCGGTCGTGCCCGGCCGGCCGGTGGCGGAAAGACCAGGCGTTTCTCCAGGCGGGCAATCAGTCGTATACCGGCCCATCCGATGGCCACCAGGGTAAACAATCCCTGGGCGGTCGAGACATTGCGTTCGATCCAGCCGATGTGCAGCTGGGCGCCCAGCACACTGACGAGGATGGTCACGACCGTTAGCCATACCCAGAGGCGAAATGGGCGCCGGACACCATGAATCAGGGCGTCATCCCAGCGATGCCCGCTACGGCTGAGTCGGCGTTCCAGTCGGGCCAGTACGAAATAGAGTGTGGTATCGAGGATCAGGGCCACGACAATGGTGACGATCGGAATCCAGACCCAGCCGGGCAGTGAGAGGGTTCCGTCAATGCTTTCCTGCAGCGATTCGATCGGCGCCAGGCCGGTCCGGTCATCGGTCATGGGCTCTTGGGAGTGAAAAGTGTAGTCCCAGCATAACGCATCGGACGAAAACCGCTCCGTGACTGTTCAGGCCAACTGCAGTATCAGTCGGTTTTTTTCGCCAGCTGCACGTCGTTACTGTGCTCGAGTGCCGGAGAGACCCGGGTGGCGAGTTGCCCTGGCTGGCGCTCCATGAAGTAGACCGGCAGCTGTTGCTGGTTGGCTACCTGCATGCCTTCCTTTTCGCCAAGACAGAGCATGGCGGTGGCCCAGGCATCGGAGAGGGCGGCGTTGTGGCCGAAGACCGATGCCGATACCAGATCATGTGACGTCGGTCTGCCGGTGCGGGCATCGATGATATGGCCATAGGTGTGCCCATCGTCATCAAAAAAGCGCTGATAGGTGCCCGAAGTGTCGAGCGTCACGCCATGCTCGGAGTCGAGCGTTACGATACGCTGTACCTGTCGCTGACCGGGGACAGGGGCCTGCAGGCCCACCCGCCAGTGACTGCCATCCGGTTTATGGCCGCGAGCCTTGAGATCGCCCCCCATTTCGACCAGGTAGTTGTTGATGCCATGTGCTTCGAGCACGCGGGACAGCCGATTGATGGTGTGGCCTTCTCCCATTGACGAGAGGTCAATGGAGAGCTTCGGCAGGTCCTTGCGGATACGGCCGTTGTCGGTATCAACATGCACGTGATCAAGTCCTACCTCGCTCAGCGTCTGACGGATGTCGTGATCCGAGGGCACATGAAACTGCTCGTCCTGAAAGCCCCAGAGTCGGAAAAGCGGGGCGATGGTGGGGTCGAAGCAGCCCCGGGAGGCCTGGTTGACCTGTCGGGCAATACCGAGCAACTGGATGACCTGTTCGGGCGCCGGCTGCCAGTCGGTGCTCCGGCTGGCATTGAAGCGTGCCAGCCAGGAGTCATCGCGATAGGTTGAGATGGCCTTGTCAATATCGTCAAAGACCTGCTGGAAGTCCCGGTCAATGGTTTTCGCATCAGTGGGCTGACGGCTCCACCACTTGATATGCCAGGTCGTGCCCTGGGCATGCCCCTGAGCGAGCTGCATGTCCGGTGGACGCTCGCAGCCGCTGAGCAGGGCCGCCAGCAGCCCTGCAGCAAAAAGGCGCATGACAGGATAGGGGATGCGAAAAGCCAGGGCAGGAATGTAATTGGACATGGTGACAAGGCAACGAGCTGGTGACATATGAAGGCCGATCCCGGATCGGGCGGGCCCATTGTGCTCGATTGCGCAACAGTGCTCCAGTGCGCCTGCCTGTGCCCGCAGCTCTTCGGGGAGGAAAGGAGGGCCTGGACCAGAGTCGAATGGTGAGGGGGGCGGTCAGTCTCTACCCTGACCCGAGCGCCGGAGTGTCTCCGGTGTCGATCATCCGAACTCATCCAATTGTCCGCATGAAACACCGCCTGCATCGCGCGTTTCGGGTTGGCAGGTGTTATGCGTGTTCGTCATCAGGGGGCCGACATGGTGACCTTTCTGGCAGCCATTGTGCTGTTGATCGCAGGATATTTCACTTACGGAAAATTCATCGAGCGAGTCTTCGAGTCCAATCAGCGTCGGCCAACCCCGGCCTATACGATGCGCGACGACGTTGACTATCTGCCCATGGGGACCAAACGCAACTCGCTGATCCAGCTACTTAATATCGCCGGCGTTGGTCCCATTTTCGGTCCGATCCTGGGGGCCTTGTATGGCCCCGTAGCCTTCTTCTGGATCGTGGTTGGCTGTATTTTTGCCGGTGCAGTGCATGACTATCTCACCGGGATGATCTCGATTCGCAATCACGGTGCGCACCTGCCCCAGCTGGCTGGCAAGTTTCTCGGGCGGGCCATGAAGCATATCGTCAATGCCTTTGCGATCCTGCTGCTGTTGCTGGTGGCGACGGTTTTCGTTACGGCACCTGCGCAACTGCTCTCCAATATGCTGCCGATCGGTGTAGCACTGATCTCGCTGGCGATCTTTGCCTATTATCTGCTGGCTACGCTGCTGCCGATCGACAAGATCATCGGGCGGATCTATCCATGGTTCGGTGCACTCCTGCTGTTCAGTGCGCTGGGTATTGGTGTGGGCATGGTGATCACCGGAGCACCGATTCCGGAAATGAGTTTTACCAACATGCATCCGGACAATGCCCCGATCTTTCCGCTGCTGTTTCTGACCATCTCCTGTGGTGCCCTCTCAGGCTTCCACGCGACCCAGACGCCGATCATCTCGCGCACTACGCAAAACGAGAACAATGGCCGCAAGATCTTCTACGGCATGATGATCGTTGAAGGCATCATCGCCATGATCTGGGCCGCGGCGGCCATGAGCATGTTCCATGGCGATCAGACGCTGGCGGATGTGCTTGCTCAGGGTGGCCCGGCAGCAGTGGTCAGTGCCGTTTCGACCAATATGCTGGGCGCCATCGGTGGCACCCTGGCGGTGCTGGGTGTGATCGTACTGCCTATTACCTCGGGCGATACGGCCTTTCGTAGTGCACGCATGATCATTGCCGATTATCTGAAGATCGATCAGAAGGCGATGGCCAGAAGGGTGGCGATTGCGGCACCGCTGTTCGTGCTCTCTTACCTGCTGACAAAAATCGATTTCACGCTGCTGTGGCGCTACTTCTCCTGGGCCAACCAGACAACGGCTGTCATCGCCCTGTGGGTGGCCACCATGTATCTGTTGCTGGCAAGGAAACCCTACTGGATCACACTGATTCCGGCGCTGTTCATGACCATGGCGACCTTCACCTACATTGCCTGGGCCCCGATCGGCTTTGGATTACCGCTGACAGTGGCTTACGTGGTGGCAGCGCTGGGGACAGCCGCTGCACTGGCATTGTTCATGAAGCGGGTAAAACGTCTTTCCGGCGGCATTTTCGCTGTCGACGAACCGGCTTCTCCGACTGCCGAGACCGCATCGGCAGGCGTGGCCGCATCGCTTGGTTGAGTCCTGCCAGCAAGGCAGATGGGGCGCTCTATTGAGCGCTCTTTTTTATGCCTGGCGGGTGTGAAAAAAACGGCGGCGCCCGAAAGGCGCCGCCGTGATCATCGCAAGGAAGATGCCAGGGTCATTCGGTGGTGTCGGCATTATCCTTGCTGAAATACTGATCGTAGATCTTCTGGTAGGTCCCGTTGTCCTTGAGCGTTGCCAGTGCCTGATTGAATTTCTCGGCAAGCTCCTTGTCGCGCTTGCGAAAGGCAATGCCGAAACCTTCGCCGAAGTATTTCTTCGGTTCGGTCAGCTTGTCACCGGCCACTCGGTAGTCACGCTTCTTGTCATCCAGCATGGCGGCCTGGCCGGTAGGGTAGTCCAGGAAAGCCAGATCAAGGCGGCCGGCATCCATGTCAACGGCGACATCATCAGCACTGGCATAGCGTTTGATGTTGGCAATGCTGCCGTACTTGTCGGTGACGTAATTGTCCTGAACGGTCCCGCGCTGGACACCGATATCCTTGCCCTTGAGCGAGTTTTCATCGGGCGTCTGGATATCGCTGCTTGCCGGTACGAACCAGGCGGAAGGCGGCACGATATAGGGGTTTGAAAACAGCAACTGCTGCCGACGTTCATCGTTGATCGTCATGGACGACATGATGGCGTCGAATTTGCGCGCCATCAGCCCCGGAATGATACCGTCCCAGGACTGCTCTACCCATTTGCACTCGAGTTGGGCCTGCTTGCAGAGCGCATTGCCCAGATCGATGTCGAAACCCGTCAGGGTGCCATCAGGCTTGCGATATTCCATCGGAACATAGGGTATATCCACACCAATGCGCACGGTATCGTTGTCCCGGGCCTGAGCGGTGCCGGAACCGGCTACAATGGCAGCGCCCAGCAGTGAAACGGTCAGCAGTCTTTTCATTGTTCAAAGCATCCTTGGTCAATAACGCAGCGGTGAATCCTGTGCCCGAATCGGGCTTACAAGCCGTTACGACGTGATTATCAGCACGTTGTCCCCCCTCGTTGCAAGCGTCAGCGGCGTGAGGGTGGGCGAATGTCATAGTCGAAATACTGATGCATCAGGCGCTCGAAAGTGCCATCAGCATAGACCTCATCAAGCGCCTTGTTGAAGGCGGTGGCCAGGTCGCGATCGCGCGGGCGGACGGCGATGGCGTTGCCCTTGCCAAAGATTGATTCCGGCGAGTCGATACGCGGACCCAGTTGGGTAAATTCACTGTCCGGCTTGCCGATTTTCAGCGTATCCAGAGCCACCGGATAATTCAAAAAGACAAGATCAAGCCGGCCCGACTGCATATCCACGGCAGCATCGTCGGCGGTGGCGTAGCGATGGATATCGAGCACATCGCCGTAGCGTTCGGTGACATAGCGATCCTGTGTGGTGCCCCGCTGCACCCCAGCACTCAGCGCCGAAAGGCTCTTGTGATTCTCGAGATTGATGTCGCTGTTGCGCCGGGCGACCCATACCTTGGGCGACTGAGCATAAGGGTCGGTGAACAGCACTCGGCGGCTGCGTGCCTCGGTGATGCGCATCGAGGACATGATGGCATCATATTTGCGTGCCAGAAGGCCGGGGATGATGCCGTCCCAGTTCTGGACGATCCATTCGCATTTGAACTGCGCCCGCTCACACAGGGTATTGCCCAGATCGATATCAAAACCGGCCAGTTTCCCATCCGGCGTGCGGTACTCCATTGGTGGATAGGGCACATCGACAGCGATGCGCACAATATCCCGTGGACCGTCGCCGGAGGTGGCATCATCTGCCTGCACTACCAGACTGCTACCCAGTAGCGCCGGCAGCAGCAGAGCTGTAAAAAAGCGAGTGACGGATGATCGATTCATGAGGGGTCTCCTGCTTGTTGTGGTTGTGACAGAAGTGGGCCGGCCGGCGCCGGCCCGAAATATCAGCTGCTCGGCTGCAGGTGGCGCAGCAGGTGTTTTTCCAGCTGTCGGAAGCCTCCCTGAATGGCGAAACTCAATACCATGTAGATCAACGCCACGAATATGAACGCCGGGAACGGAGAATAGAAGCGGGCATAGACATAGTAGGCCGCTCCGGTCAGATCCATGATGGTAACCACGCTGGCAATGGCGCTGGCGTGCAGCATGAAGATGACCTCGTTGCCGTAGGCCGGCAGGGCACGACGAAAGGCGCTGGGCAGGATGATGCGGCGATAGGCCAGCACCTTCGACATACCGTAGGCACGGGCCGCTTCGATTTCTCCACGCGGCGTGGCCTTGATCGCACCACGAAAGATTTCGGTGGTATAGGCCGCCGTGTTGAGCGTGAAGGCGAGCAGTGCCGGGTAGGTCGGATCATCAATGAAAAACCACATCCAGGTATCCTGAATGCCCGGGATAAAGGCGAAGCCGTAGTAGGCCAGGTAGAGCTGAATCAGCAGGGGGGTGCCGCGGAACACATAGGTATAGAACCAGATCGGCCATTTGACCCATGGGTATTTCGAGCCACGGGCAATGGCGAGTGGTACGGCCAGCACGACCCCGATCAGCAGCGAAATGAACACCAGCTGTACGGTATTGACCAGGCCCTGCCAGTACTGCGCCAGGGTTGCCGGGGTGAATATATCGTTCTGTGCCAGCCACGGAGCGATTTCGGTCAGCCACTGCTCCATTATTCCTGCTCCTCGAAGCCGGTGTCATAGCGTTTGCGCAGCCATAGCATGACCAGCTCGGAGACGCTGGTAATGGCGAGATAGCCCAGGGCGACCGGAATCATGAACAAAAAGGGTTCGTGGGTCGCCTTGGTGGCCTCGGCGGCCACTCGTACCATATCGGTCAGGCCGATGATCGAGACCAGCGCCGTGGTCTTGAGCAGTACCATCCAGTTGTTGCCCAGCCCCGGCAGGGCGTGGCGCATCATTAACGGAAAGCGAACACGGCGGAAGGCGAGCCAGTTACTCATGCCATAGGCCCGAGCGGCTTCCATCTGCCCCTCTTCGACGGCGAGAAAAGCGCCGCGGAAGGTCTCCGACATGTAAGCGCCGAAAATGAAACCAATGGTCACCACACCGGCAATGAACGCATTGATATTGATGAAAATATCGATATCGAAGGCGTAATAGAGCTGGTCAGTCAGCATGTTGACGCCGATCTGGCCGCCGTAGAACAGCAGCATCATCAGCACCAGATCGGGGACGCCGCGGACCACAGTGGTATAGGCGGTAGCTGCCCCATGGGCGAGCCTGGATTTTGACAGTTTGGCACTGGCGGCCAGCAGGCCCAGAAACACTGCCAGAATCAGTGACAGCACGGCCAGTTCGAAGGTCAGTACGGCGCCATCGAGCAGGCGCGGGCCATAGCCCTGAAAATCGATCATGACACGGCCTCAGAAGCTGGGAGCAAGGAACTGCTTCAGTCGTTCCGAACGGGGATTGTTCAGGACATCCTGGGGCTTGCCGGACTCCTCGACCCGGCCCTGATGGAGAAACATCACCTGGCTTGAGACATCCCGGGCAAAGTCCATCTCATGGGTCACCACAATCATGGTGCGGCCCTCTTCGGCAAGTTCTCGCATGACCTTGAGCACGCCGCCAACCAGCTCCGGATCAAGGGCGGAAGTCGGTTCATCGAACAGCATTACCTCGGGTTCCATGGCCAGTGCGCGGGCGATGGCACCACGTTGTTGCTGACCACCGGAGAGCTGGGCCGGGAAGTAATCGGCGCGATCGGACAGTCCGACCCGTTCGAGCAGGGCCATGCCGCGCTCGCGAGCTTCCCGTTTGGGCACGCCGAGCACATGAATCGGTGCTTCGATGACGTTCTGCAGCAGCGTCAGGTGGGCCCAGAGGTTGAAGTTCTGGAAAACCATCGAGAGTTTGGCGCGAATGCGTTCGACCTGTTTCCAGTCGGCCGGCACCCGACCATTGCGCAGCTGGCGAAAGCTGATGTGCTCACCGTGTACCACGATGTCACCGGCATCAGGACGCTCGAGCAGGTTCATGCAGCGCAGGAAGGTACTCTTGCCGGAGCCGGAAGCGCCGATCAGGCTGATAACGTCACCCTGATGAGCTTCAAGGGAGAGCCCCTTGAGTACCGGATTGTCGCCGAAGCGCTTGTGCAGGTCATTGATAACCAGGGGTATGGGTTGGTCGGCCATGAAGGTGAATACTCGTGCTGTGGCATGGCTGGCAGGACGGCGGTCACCGGCACGACAGGAAAACTGTCGGCATAACTGGTACGTGACACGTGACGCGGTACCCGCTCGCTTGCCCGTCTTGTTGCTCTGTTGACTGCGTTACATCCTGTCTTCGGCTCGGGCATGTCGGCTTGCGACATGCCCGCCACCCGATTCGGGGCGCTCCAGTCTATCAGGGAGAAGCCCCGGGGTGGACTGCTGCATGACCAATGGCGTGTTCGATCAGGCCCAGGGATCAGCTCGAAGGCGCTGATACCGAGCGAACCAGTAGAGCGGCCCGTGCGCCACGCTCCACTTTTGCATTGGGAAAGACTACGTGCAGGGGCGTATCGCCCACCCGGGTTTCACCGTCGATGGCATCCATGGCGATCAATTCGTCGCTGTCGAAACGGGTAAAATTGGCGATATCGTCACTGAAGGCCAGCGTAAAGTCGTCACTGGTCCGCATCAGTTCGCGCTCGACCTGGAAGAAAGCCATCCGCTCGGCCTGATCGGTCGGCGGTGGGGTGCCTGTCAGCCGTGCCTGTAGCAGCTCGGCCATCGGTTCCAGCGCACTCAGGTCATTGGCGCCGAAGGGCGCAACCCGGCCCAGCTCGAGCGTAAAGCTGCAGACACCGTGATAATGGCGGCTGTAATGCGAAAACGTCCAGCTGTGGGTGTGCTGTGAGAGTGCGGCCTGGAGACCGGCACCCGCCAGTACCGGCCAGACCTCGGTCGGCGTGGCCGTGGCAGAAAATGGCTCAACGGCAAAGCGTGGGTAACGACTCTCACGAATAGCGGTATGCATATCGAGATGAAGGGGCACGCCGACAGCATCGGGTGCAGCGGTGTCGCCGGTGGCCCTGTGTGTGGCCCAGAAATCATCTACAGCCTGCATCAGCACACGGGCACGTGAGATTTCCTGACGTGAGTCGTCGGCATGCATGCCATCGCGCTGGAACAGTCGGTTGAGATTGGTCTCCAGGTAACGTGTGCCCGCACGGATGGCTGCAGCGTGACCAACTATCAGCAGGGCCGGGGCGGCAAGCTGCAGCTGTCCGGCATCGAGTCGGGCAGCGACCCGTCCCAACAGTTCGATGGGAGCGGTTTCATCGCCATGAATACCGACCGAAATCATGGTGGCCGCTGCCTGGCCTCGCGTCGTATCGGGGATCAGCTCGATGACACCGGGGGCACGTAATTCGGCGTGTCCGCCGGGCAGGCGAAAACGCTGCGGCAGTAAGGCCGCGTCATCTTCAATCATTCGAGCGAGGGCATCGCTCAGGGTACAGTCGGTCGTACTATCGGCCATGGGAGCGTTCCGGGAAAAGATTGGGGCCTGTCCCGCCTGGCGGGGCTTCTATACTGACCAGTCATTCACGGCGAGCGCAATGCCTGACTTGCCGAAAGCATTCAACCGCAGGAGACCATGCCATGAGCGGCAGTACGGTCATTGCCCTCAATGGGCCGCTCAACGCCGGCAAGAGCCACGTGGGACACGCGCTGATGAAGACTCTGCCGGATGCTCATTTCATCGAGGGCGACGATCATGGTGCACCCGCTGACAGCCCTCTGGAAGTACGTATTGGTGCCGCCATGACACGGCTGGAGACGCATGTTCTCGGCATGCGCTGTCGTTGGCTGATCATCGCCTTCCCCTTGCGCGACGAGGACATGGCACGGCTGCGTCGGGCCGCCGAGTGGCGCAGCGCTGACCTTTATTGTGTCACCCTCGCACCGCCTTTGGCTGTAACACGCACCAATCGGGGCGAGCGCGAACTGACACGCCGGGAGCAGCAGCGGTTGGTGCAGATGTACGAGGAGGGCTTCGATCGCCGTGAGTTCAGTGACCTGATACTCGATAACAGCCATGAGTCGGTCACCGGAACTGTTGACCGCATTCTGGCATGGTTGAAAACACGCGAGTGATTCAACCACTGACCAGCTTGAGACCGATCACCGAGATAATGATCAATGCGATCCAGCCGATTCGGGCGGGGTCGCGAGGCTCATTCCATAGTGTCATGCCGAGTATGGCACTGATCACGGTGCCGATAGCGGTGAACACGGCATAGGCAATACCGAGTGGAATGACGCGCATGGCGAAACTGATCAGCAACAGCGAGCTGCCGAATCCCGCGCACAACAGCAACAGCCCCAGCGGTTTCGAACCGCGATTGATCTTCTCCATCCCCATGACCCCTACGACCTCCATCAGGCCGGAGGCCAGCAGTGCCATCCAGTACATAGGCCTTCTCCGTAAAATCGATCAGGTTGACTCAGTGAGCGGAACGGGTTCGCAGACCGATCACACCAATCAGTAGAGTGATCACCAGTGTCAGTGTCAGCGGGTTGGCCGGTGCCCCGAGAAAGAGAATATCCACAGCGACCGTACCTGCGGCACCCAGCCCGACGAAGACCGTATAAACGGTGCTGGTGGGGAGATGACGTGCCATGCGTGTCGCCAGCGTCAGACTGGCGGCAACGAGGATCAGCGTGAGCAGCCAGTCGAGCACGCTATCAGCATATTTGGCACCCATCGCCCAGCCGACCTCGCAGAGCGCGGCCGGTAGCATCAGCCACCACTGGCGAGCGCTTGCCACTCTGTTCGATGTCATATTCACGCGGCTCCAGAACTCATATATTTACGAACTAACGTTCGTTAGTTATGATTCTAGCACTTCATTGTGGCAGGGCAATGTCTCTCGACGGGCCTACGGCATACGGCTCATTGTGCCCAGACTGGCTGACAGGATTGGAGAGTGCGATGACAACGACCGCAGAGCGCATCAGGGCGGTGGGGCTGCGACTTTTTGCCGAGCAGGGTTATGAGGCGACTCCACTGTCAATGATTGCCCGGGAGGTAGGAATTCGCACGCCTTCGCTCTACAACCACTTCGCCAGCAAGGAGGCGTTGTTCATGGCGCTGGCCGAGGAAGTTGAGGCGGACATGCTGGCCCATTTTAGTCGCAGCATCGAGCGTTTCCCGGATCGGCCGGTATGCGAGCGCCTCTACACGCTGATCGTGGAGACCTGTGACTTTATCTTTCAGCAGCATCGCGGCGTGTTCTACAAGCGCTTTCTATTGTTCCCGCCGCCGGCAGTGAAGGATGCACTCACCGCCATCAACCACGACAGCGAGCGCTATATTGATCAACTGCTGCATGAGCTCTTTCAACAGGGGCGCCGTAGCGGCGAGCTGGGTGACATCGATGAGCGTGACTTTGTCAGTGCCCTGTACTGTCTCATCGATGGCTTGTTCAGCGAGCGTTTTCTGTATTCTCGCGAGGAGTTCAATCGCCGACTGGAAGGCGCCTGGACAATCTTCCGGGCCGGCGTCAGTGCCTGACGAGCGTATTCATTTGCCCATGGTATCGCTTTGATGCGTGACTCGGAGCAGTGAGTCGGTCTCGAAACCGTTAAGATGGGCCTGTTCCAGCATGAGGCGATAATCCCTTTCTTCTGGGCGGGGCGTTCGGGCCAGCAGCCAGAGATAGTCATGCGTCGGGCCTGCCACCACAGCGTGCTGGTACCTCTCATCTACCCAGAGCACGTTATAACCAGCGTAGAAGGGGCCGAAAAAGGTGACCCTGAGCCGACCCAGCTGCGGATCATCCGTCTCGAAACGTGCCCGGCCGCGGGCCTCGTCCCATGCCTGCTTCTCCATGTCGAAGCCGCGATTGATGACATCGATATCGCCATCTTCCCGCAGCTCATAGGTCGCGGTGACATGGCTCAGGTTGCGTTCGAAGGAATGATCCAGCCGGGCAATTTCATACCAGGTGCCCAGATAACGCTGCATGTCGAAATCGGTGATGGCGCGAGCGCCCTCGGGAATGCGTGTTTCACCACCCAGGGCGGTGACCAGTCCCTGCATCAGTCCTTTCAGATCTGCCTTGTCCGGCATGTCTCTGCTCCCTTGTCCATTCGACCATTGCTGCCTCAAGTCTAGTCGCTTGTGGTCGATGAATTTCTGCGGGCGTCAATCTGACGCATGCATAAAAGATTATAAGTGTCAATGAATATGGGGAAGGGAGATGGCGAATGAAGCAGGTTGGGTAGATCAGGAGACAGTAGCACCAGCCGAGAGCGCCAGAGCTCGGGGGTGGTGGCGACGTCAACACAGGGCCGGTGAACGTGGTGGCAGGGGGAGTGGGGGAAGAACCCTGAAGAGCAAGCTCGGCATGACCCTGGCTTTGACCTGGCTTGCGATGATCGTGATTGTCTTCAGCATGGCATGGCAGAGCCGGACCAACATGTTCGAGGATCGCAAACAGGCGCTGACCAGCATTGTTCAGTTGGCCCAGGGCATTCTGGAAACCTGGCATCAGCGTGCCGAACAGGGTGAAGTAAGTAGCGAAGAAGCGAAGCAGAAGGCCTACGGCCTGATCCAGCAATTGCGTTTCGGTCCCGATGATGACAGTTATGTATTTGCCTTTAGCGGAGAGGGGCGCATTTTAAGCCATCCCCGCCGGGATATCGGCTCCGATGTGAGTGACAAGTCGTCCTACATGTCGATGCTGCGCGAAGCAAAAGCTCACGGTGCCGGCTTCGTTACCTACAAGGGGCATCTGGAGAAAGGCAGCGACAAGGTAGCGACCAAGGTCAGCCGAGTCAGTTATTACGCCCCCTGGGATGTCGTACTGGCAACGGGGGTCTACTTCAATGATGTCGATGAGATTTTCTACGCTCACCTGGTCAAGTATGGCCTGATTCTGTTGCTGGTGGGCGGGCTTGTATCGCTGGTGTTTCTGTTGATCATGCGCAATATCTACCGGGATCTGGGCGGCGAACCTGCCGAGGCCAGAACTGTGGTTGCCCGGATAACCGAAGGTGACCTGTCGCAATCGGTAGCGGTCAAGGCCGATGATGCAGGCAGTCTGATGTACGCCATCGAGCGCATGCGGGTGGAGCTGAGCGATACCATCGCCGTGATCCGGCGCTCGAGCGAATCGATCGATGTGGGCGCCCGCGAGATCGCCGCCGGTAACACCGATCTCTCTTCGCGGACCGAGCAGCAGGCGGCCTCGCTGGAAGAGACCGCTGCCAGCATGGAGGAGCTGACCGCCACGGTGCGTCAGAATGCCGACAACGCCGGTCAGGCCAGCCGCCTGTCGCACAGTACCACCGAATCGGTGCAGCAGGGTCAGGAAGTGATTACCCGGGTGGTCAGCACCATGGGCGAGATCCGCGAAAGTTCCGGCAAGATTGCCGACATCATCACCCTGATCGACGGCATCGCCTTCCAGACCAACCTGCTGGCGCTCAACGCGGCAGTCGAAGCTGCCCGGGCCGGTGAGCAGGGACGCGGCTTTGCGGTCGTGGCCGGCGAGGTGCGTCAGCTGGCGAGCCGTTCGGCGGAAGCGGCGCGCGACATCAAGGGCCTGATCGAGCGCTCGGTGAGCCAGGTCAGCACCGGCACCGAGCTAGTCGACGAGGCCAACCGGTCGATGGGCGAAATCCAGACCAGCGCACAGCGGGTCAGTGATCTGATGTCCGAGATTTCGGCCGCCTCCCGGGAGCAGACCGCAGGCATCGAGCAGGTCAACGATGCGGTCACCCAGATGGACCAGGTCACCCAGCAGAATGCCGCACTGGTGGAAGAGGCCGCGGCGGCCTCGGGGTCACTGGAAAGTCAGGCCGGTGAGCTGCATCGCTCGGTGGCGCGCTTCCGGATCGCCGAAGACGCCTGATGGCCGAGGGTCCGATAACGCCGTCCCGAATCATTCGGGGCGGCGTTGTCATGAGTGGGTCTTGATTGCTCGGGTCGAATGCAGTCAATGCGGCAGTGTCAATCGCTACTTTGGAATAATGTCAAGTTTCTCCGGTTGAGGCCGATGACTCTGCTGAACGTCCGGCGGGTGTTCGGACAGGGATTCAAAGGCACCGGAGACGGGGTGATGGCGAGCGATACAAGCTGGATGAAAGAGGAGTCACCATCGTGGGAGAACCACGACGATGGCCTCTCATTGTTGCAGCGCTTGAAGGGGAGAAAGCGGCAATCCGGGGCAGCACAAAAGGTGAACGGCTGGACACTCAGGCGCAAGCTTTGGCTCACTCTGGGCCTGATGTGGGTGGCCATGATTGCGATCGTGTTCAGCATGGCGTGGCAGAGTCGCGATCTGATGTTCAATGATCGCAAGGCGGCGCTTTCCGATACCATTGGCATGGTGCATACACTACTCAGTGGTTATGCCGCTCGGGTCGACAGTGGTGAACTCACCGAAGCAGAGGCGAAAAAACGTGCCGTGGCGGCCATTGGTGCCATGCGATTTGGCGCGGACCGCGACAACTATGTTTTCGTCTTCGACAAGCAATCCCATCTGGTTTATCACCCAAGGCGCGATGCGGGTACCGACATGTCCGGTTATACCGATCCCAATGGTGTCGCCGTGTATCGGGACCTGGCTTCGATTGCTGGTCAGCAGGGCAGCGGCTATCTCGAGTACTCCTCGCGTGATTCGACCAGCAAGGCACTGTTTCCCAAGGTCAGTTATGTCGAGCAGTTCAAGCCCTGGGGCTGGAATATGGCGGCAGGGGTCTATACCAATGACATTCAGGCGGCCTTCTATAACAAGCTGATCCAGTATGCGCTGGTACTGCTGGCAGCGGGTGGTCTGGTGACCGTGGCTTTCGTACTGATCATGCGCAACATCTACGCCAGTCTCGGGGGCGAGCCGTCAGAGGCGAGGAATGTCGTCGATCGCATTGCCGAAGGGGATCTGTCACAGCGGGTGCAGGTTCGTGGTGGTGATCATCACAGTCTGATGTACGCCATCGAGCGCATGCGGGTGGAGCTGAGCGATACCATCGCCGTGATCCGGCGCTCGAGCGAATCGATCGATGTGGGTGCCCGCGAGATCGCCGCCGGTAACACCGATCTCTCCTCACGGACCGAGCAGCAGGCGGCCTCGCTGGAAGAGACCGCTGCCAGCATGGAAGAGCTGACCGCCACGGTGCGTCAGAATGCCGACAACGCCGGTCAGGCCAGCCGCCTGTCGCACAGCACGACCGATTCGGTACGGCAGGGTCAGGAAGTGATTACCCGTGTGGTCAGTACCATGGGCGAGATCCGCGAAAGTTCCGGCAAGATTGCCGACATCATCACCCTGATCGACGGCATCGCCTTCCAGACCAATCTGCTGGCGCTCAATGCCGCTGTGGAAGCTGCCCGGGCCGGTGAGCAGGGGCGCGGCTTTGCGGTCGTGGCCGGCGAGGTGCGTCAGCTGGCGAGCCGTTCGGCGGAAGCAGCGCGCGACATCAAGGGGCTGATCGAGCGCTCGGTGAGCCAGGTCAGCACCGGCACCGAGCTGGTCGACGAGGCCAACCGGTCGATGGGCGAGATCCAGACCAGCGCACAGCGGGTCAGTGATCTGATGTCCGAGATCTCGGCGGCTTCCCAGGAGCAGACCGCAGGCATCGAGCAGGTCAACGATGCGGTCACCCAGATGGACCAGGTGACCCAGCAGAATGCCGCACTGGTGGAAGAGGCTGCGGCGGCCTCGGGGTCACTGGAGAGTCAGGCCGGTGAGCTGCATCGCTCGGTGGCGCGCTTCAGGATCGCCGAAGACGCCTGATGGCCGGGTGTTCGATAGCGCCGCCCCGAATCATTCGGGGCGGCGTTTTTTATGGCCGGTATCAGCGACGATCGCCATCCCGAATGGCATCGGCAATTGCTTCGCCAAGCTCACTGGTTGTGCCCTGGCCACCCAGGTCCGGCGTCAGTGGTGCCTGATCGGAGCCGGCCGCCAGCACGGCTTCGATACCATCGAGCATGGCCTGACCAGCCTTTTCGTGGCCAAGATGCTCCAGCATCATGGCACCACACCAGATCTGACCGATCGGATTGGCGATGTTGCGTCCGTAGATGTCCGGCGCGCTCCCGTGAACGGGCTCGAACAGACTGGGAAAGCGGTGTTCGGGATTGATGTTGGCCGAGGGTGCAACACCAATGGTACCGGTACAGGCCGGGCCGAGATCGGAGAGGATGTCGCCGAACAGATTGCTGGCCACCACGACATCGAACCAGTCCGGATGGAGCACGAAGTTGGCGGTCAGGATGTCGATGTGGAACTTGTCGACATCTATGTTCGGATAGTGCTCCGACATTTCCTGCACCCGCTCGTCCCAGTAGGGCATGGTGATCGATATCCCGTTGGACTTGGTCGCCGAGGTCAGCTTGCGACGCGGGCGTCGACTGGCAAGTTCGAAAGCGTATTTCAGTACTCGATCAATGCCGATGCGGGTCATCACCGTGTCCTGAATGACGACCTCGCGTTCGGTACCTTCGAACATTTTGCCACCGACGCTGGAGTACTCTCCTTCGGTATTCTCACGAACAACGTAGAAGTCGATATCGCCGGGCTCTCGGCCGGCCAATGGACTGCGTATACCCGGCATCAGCTTGCAGGGGCGCAGGTTGATGTACTGATCAAAATGGCGCCTGAACTGCAGCAGTGACCCCCAGAGGGAGATGTGATCGGGTACTTTTTCGGGCATACCCACGGCACCGAACAAAAGCGCGTCGAATCCCCCCAGCTGTTCCTTCCAGTCCTCGGGCAGCATCCGGCCGTGATTGAGATAGTAGTCGCAGCTGGCGAAATCAAAGTGCCTGAAATCGAGTTGCAGGTCGAAACGGCGTGCTGCGGCTTCCAGAGCGCGAATGCTCTCCGGTATGACTTCGTTACCGATACCGTCGCCGGGAATAACGGCGATACGCTGACTCATGGCAGGACTCCTGAGCGAACCGAATGGATGCTCTGACAGTCTAGCGGGTCACAAGCGACATGATGATCGGACCATCGGGCAATGGCTCGGGTCATGTCATGCCTGAGGCGTCTGGAGCATGTCAGAAGAGGACTTTGACTATCATCCTGATGGCCGGTGTCACGTCGATGAAAGCTTCAGATACGTATCGCCGTTTCATGACGATCCCCCTCTCGCCCGGTCGGACAGTCAGGGGATCATGTCATGGCCCGATGGAGTGGGCAGTGTCATGACAGAAAAGACGCTGATGGGTGTCTGAAAGCGAGTCAGTGGTTGTTGAGTCGATCCATCTCGCTGCGATACTCGCTTCCCAGCTGGCTTTTCTGTTCGTCGCTGAGCTTCTGACCGGCAGAGATGAAGAAATGCTTCTCCTCATCCTCGAAGTGATGCAGCGCCATTTCCTGCAGCTTTTTGGCATAGCCGATCCAGGCCGGCGAGCTGAAGTCGGTATTCTCCATCTGCTCGATAACCTCATCCATCTCATGATGTTCGGCAATGCCATGACGGGATTTGCCGATGGCGGTGTCATACTCCATCAGCGGGTTGTAGAAATAGCGCTCTTCGGCGGCTTCATGAGTCTGCAGGGCTGTCTTGACTCGCTGGAACAGCTCTTCGCGTCCTTCGCTGTCGCCATGGGTCTTCACCAATAGATCGAGCAGAGTGCGTTGGGTGTCATGGTCCTTGCGGATTTCATCAAAAATCGTGCTCATGGCCTCAATCTCCGGTCCCGGGAAGTATTGGTAATCCTCGATGGCGCGGGTCAGAGCGGCCATCGATCGTCTCACAGCGTAGACGTCTCGAGGCAATTACACAGGCAGAACACCAAAAACGCTGCTGGGATAAGATCCCGATAAAAGGGCGTATGAACATTAAAAAGCCCCGATCCGCAGATCGGGGCTTCCTGCCACTCAAGGGATGGAGCCTGGTGCTCCTCTGGCAGGGTTCAGTCGTGGCGACTGAGTACCCGTAACTTCGATTCGACCATGTCGTAGTCGAGATAGCAGCCCTGAAGATGGCGCTTGCCGGTATTGGGGTCGAACTGACCGCGCCCGTGCAGTACACGCCGATTGTCGAAGGCGATCATCTGGCCCGGGGAGAGTTCGAAATCGGCGCGATAGCGCGGCTCGCGTAGCCGGGCCCAGAAGTCGCGATAAGCGTCATACCAGGCTTCGATCTGTTCCGGAGCGAGATCGAGCGCATCGCGAATCCAGTTGTTGAAGCGGATTTCGCGCAGGACGCCGTGATCATCGACCCGGATGATCGGCTCGCGTACGGCAATATCATGTTTATCATCCTGGAAGCGTAGATCAATCGGGGTTTCCGCCAGCATGGTGAAGTGGTGGGGGGCTTCACGACGCATGGCTTCGGCCACGGCAAAGCCATCGGCAAAGGTTGAAGCACCCCCCTGAGCGTCATTCTCCAGGCAGTAAAGCAACTGGATATCCGGCGGATGACGCCAGTTGGGCAGATCGGTATGCAGTTCCAGCTCGATAGCGGTATAGGCCGCATTGTTGGGATTGGGCCTGGACTGGACATCGAAGCGAGCACCGAAGTTGGTGGCGCGCAGCGGACCGATCGATTCTGCAATGCGGATGACCTCATCCAGTTCGGTCGGCCCATTGTCGAGCATGACCAATCCATCGCGGATCAGTGCTTCCAGCCAGGCGCGTTTACCGGAAACGCTCTCGGTGAAGTCTCGGTGCTCAACATGGTCGGGCAGAAAGCCTTCGCGCCAGGCACGGGCTTCGGGGATAGCCGGCTGAAAATGATGTTGACCGGGACGGCGCTGATGCAGCCAGATCCCATCAAAGCAGCTTTCATGGCCATCGGGCCAGTTCAGTACCAGCATGTTATCGTCCAGTGAGACGTCCGGTACGCCAATCTCGTCATCAATGATCTTGTAGAGACGCTCGCGTGAACTGGTATGCCGACAGACGTCGCAGGGGCAGTGATCACGCAACCAGATGGGTGGCAGCCAGGTGTGCGTGCCATCCTCCCATGCCAACCCGATACGGGATCGTCCGTCAGGCTGCTCCAGCGTGGCCGAGGTGAGTGCCGGGCCTTCGCTGTAGTCCGCGAGTTCCTTCATATCGGTACGACTGCGTTCAACTGTCGAGGACATGGACGCTCCTTCTGATCGGTGACGGGTATAAATCCCGCTATCAATGAGGGGTTGCGGCACATGATGAGACAGGCATGGCAATGCGACAAATGATGAATATCGCCTCTGAGGCTTAGCTCAGCTGGGCCAATAAAGTGCAATGGCCCTGTTTTTTTAAGTCTGACGGTGGGTGTTCATTAGAGACGGTGGGATAAGCAGGACGTCGATGCCACAATAGGGAGAAAGGCCGATGGAATTCGGCGGACCAGGATGATGCAGCAATGGGTCATGGGAACGGCCGGGAGGACCGGCATTGAACATTCTGATGTTCACCAATACCTACCGTCCGATCGTGGGCGGCGTAAGCGAATCGGTGCAGCGCTTCGTCAATGCCTTCGAAGCACTGGGGCACCGGGTGCTGGTGGTGGCGCCGACCCTGTCGGGTCAGCCGGAGCGCGAGGAAAGTGTCATCCGCGTGCCGGCACTGCAACGCTTCAACGGTAGCGATTTTTCGTGGCCGATCATGCTGCCCGGTATTCTGGATGAGGCCATACGCAGTTTCGAACCGGATGTGGTTCATGCCAATCATCCCTTTCTGCTGGGCGATACTGCGGCGCGAGTGGCACGGACTCATCGTCTGCCACTGATCTTTACCCACCATACGCTTTATGAGCACTACACCCATTATGTGCCTGGTGATCCGGCGGCCATGCGGCGTTTTGCGATCGCGGTTGCGACCGGTTTTGCGCGCATGAGTGACGCCGTAATTGCACCCAGTGAAAGCATTCGTGATCTTTTGTATGAACGCGGATTGAAGCGTCCGGTTCATGTGGTCCCCAGTGGCGTGGACACCGAGCGTTTTCATGGCGGTGATCGGATCGGAATGCGTGCACGGCTGGGGCTGGGAGAAGAGGCCTGCGTCATCGGGCATGTGGGCCGACTGGCGCAGGAAAAGAATCTTGGCTTTCTGAGCCGAGGGGTGTGTCGCGCATTGCAGGAGCATGGTGACTATCACTTCCTGGTGGTCGGCAGTGGCGACGAGGAAGAACAGATTCGCGAACTGGCCATCGAGTACGGTGTCAGCGAGCGAGTACATCTGACCGGCGTATTACGCGATGGCGCGCTGGTAGATGCCTATAGCGCCATGGACTGCTTTGCCTTTGCCTCGCATAGCGAAACCCAGGGCATGGTGGTGGTAGAGGCGATGGCCGCCGGATTACCAGTCGTGGCTCTGGCGGCGCCCGGTGTGAGTGAGGTGGTCGAGGATGGCGTCAACGGTGTACTCCTCGAAAAGGAGTGCGAAGCCGATTTTGCTGCTGCGCTGTTGGCCCTGAACGATCCTTCGCGCCTTGCCGCCCTGCGCCAGGGGGCCTGGGATACGGCTGCACGCTTTGATCAATGGGTCTGCGCCGAGCGTTGTCTGGCAGTCTACCGGGCTGCGATGGCGGACAATAGTCGTCGGCGTGGGCGCCGGCGCCTGCATCGTACGCCCTGGCAGACGGCCCGGGCGCACCTCAACTCGGAATGGAAGCTGTTTCGACACCGCGGACGTGTGCTCAAGGCGGTGCTTGATGATTTTGATGACGCTGACGACTCGCTGCCACCGGATAGCGAGCGCGATCCGCTGAATCGAGAGGACCCTTCGGCAGCGCTTCCAGCAGGAGAACCCGGCGCTCAGGGCCCCTTGTGACGTCGGCCGAGATAGCGTAGCAGTAACAGTATGCCCAGTGCGGCGATCAGAGCACCGATAGCGACACCGGTATTACCGAGATGATGCTGCTGTAACAATACGCCAAGCTGGCTCCCGGCCACGGTGACAGCCACCAGTCCCGGCGCAATACCGATGACCGAGCCAATCAGGTAATCGGAAAAACGCAGTCGGCAGGCCCCGGCCACCATATTGGTAAAGGTGAAGGGCGCCAGTGGCAGCAGGTTGAAGATGATCATGGTGCGAATCCCGTGCCGGGCCAGGGCATCGGCCATGCCATGGATACGGTCGCTGCCATAGCGGGCCAGTACGTCCCGGCCGAGGGCGCGCCCCAGCCAGTAGGTGGCGATCGATGAGCACATGGTCCCGGCCAATGCATAGCCGGTGCCCCACCAGGGCCCGAAGATCAGGCCGGTAGCCCCCACCAGCACGGTCAGCGGAAAAACGATTACCGCAGCGACCGGATAAATGGCCAGCAATACCACCGGTGCCCACAGCGCCTCACGCATCTGCATGGTATCGGCAAGCAGCCGTTCCATGGTTTCAGGAGTGACGGTGTCGCCCATGGCCAGCCACTGCCAGAGGCATCCCAGTGCGATCATCAGGGCGACGATGGTGATCAAAAGCCAAAGTCGTCGCGACATGCTTGTATTCCCTTGCTGCGAATTGACGGCGCTGCCCGAAGGCCGTGAAATGCGACAGCATACGTCACAATATCTGGCGCTGCAGGTTCGTTGTGCCTGGCGCTTCCTTTCCTTGAAACTGCCCCCTGCCAGTGACCACAACCAGCGTCAGAGTTCCATGGCGGGCGTCGTTTCAGCACACTTTATGGAGAGTCGAGATGTCATCCCTGCCCCCGGTGACCTGGCTTCAGGCCTTCGAGGCGGCGGCACGCAGCCTGAGTTTTACGCGTGCCGGTGAGGAGTTGGCGGTGTCACAGTCAGCCATCAGCCAGCGCATTCGACTGCTCGAGGACCGCCTGGGCCAGGCGCTGTTCGTTCGTCATCCGCGCTCACTGACCCTGACCGAGGCAGGGCAGGCCTGGCTGCCCAGTATTCAGGAAGCTTTTGCCCGCCTGGCCCAGGGCACTGCCGAGGTATTCGGGCCGGAGCCGGATGCGCCGGTCATCATTCGGGCGACGCCGGCTGTACAGCAGTATTGGCTGGCGCCCCGGCTTTGTGCCCTGCATCGTGCCTACCCTGACCTGGCGTTACGGATCGTCACGGGCGTCTGGTCCCGGGATTTTGTCGGGGAGGACGCTGATATCGAGATTCGCTATGGTCAGGGAGATTGGGCAGAGACGGTGTGCGAGTCGCTGGGAGAAGAGCGGATGACGCCTCTGTGCACGCCTGCCATCGCCGAGCGCCTGGTCTCACCTGCTGATCTGGGCAATGAGACCCTGCTGCATGCTGCCGGGTTTGCCGTGGGATGGCCGGCCTGGCTGGCTGCCGCAGGGGTTGAGGAAATCGCTCATGATACGCGGCATCTGTGGTGTGATACCCAGGTCATGACGCTGCGATTGGCCGCGCATGGGTGTGGCGTGGCGCTGGCGCATCGGCGTCTGATGGGGCTTGCTGAAACGCTGGTAGCGCCTTTCGAGATCGAGTGTCCCACCGAAGAGGGCTTTTGGCTGACCCGGCCTGCCAGGCGCTCGCCTCGCGAGCCGGCGCGCCGGGTCTGGGCGTGGTTGGCCGATCAGGCCGGACAGGAAGCGGACAGCGATGGCTCGGGGACGCCGAAGGCATAAGGATCCATCGCCAGCGCCCGCTCATGCATCATGGGATTTCATGGCGTACGAGTACGCTTCAGGCAATAGCGGCCGCCGCCCAACAGCGCCAGTGCCAGGGCACTGACTGCCATGAAAATGGGGTATTCCCAGCCACCACCCGGGGCGGAGAACATCCAGCCATGCGACCAGTGGGGTACCGAAGCGGCGAATAGCTCGATCGCTAGAATCAGCGCCAGCCAGCGCACCCCGATGCCGGCAATCAGCAGTACGCCGCCGATCAGTTCCAGCGCCGTGATCGGCCACGCCAACCAGCCGGGCAAACCGATGGAAGCGAAAAAGGCGGCGGTGCCCGGGAGACCCCAGACCAGCACCTTGGTCGCCCCATGGGCGATAAACATCACGCCCAGGGCCAGTCGTAGCAGCAGGGCTGCAGCATCCGTACCGATGGCGTCTTCCAGCAGTGGTGCTGTCCGCGAGCGCTCAATCGATGTGGTCATGAATAATCTCCTGCGAGAGGGGGGTAGGCTGATTCATGGCCATAGTGTCGCGGCAATACTGTTGACGATAAACTGGCCAAAGGCGCAATCACTATCCCTGTTTTGGAAACAGTTATGGATACTCTTGAGGCCATGCGCGTTTTTGTCGAAGTGGCGCGTCAGGGCTCATTCACCACCGCGGCCGATCAGCTCTCACTCTCTCGTTCGGTCGTCAGCAAGCAGGTGGCGCAGCTTGAGCGACACTTTGATGCGCGGTTGATGCACCGTACGACCCGACAGTTGCGGCTGACCGAGGCCGGTCAGCTGATGCTGGAGCGAGCCGAGCATCTGCTGGCCGAGGTCGATGGTCTGGCGGGTAGCCTGCAAGAAGATCGGGTCGCCTCCAGTGGCCGGATCAGGCTCAGTGCGCCGCTCGCCTTTGGAGCGCGATGCATGGGAGAACTGCTGGCGGAGTATCATGCTCGTCACCCGGCAGTGCGCATCGAACTGGCGTTGAGCGATCGGCGTGTGGATCTGGTAGCAGAAGGATTTGATCTGGCACTACGCATCGGAGAGCTCGAAGACTCCTCTCTGATTGCCCGTCGCCTGGGCAGTTTGCGCCTGATCCTGTGTGCCTCACCGGCTTATCTGGCTCGCTGTGGTACGCCTGGACATCCTCGGGAACTGAATCGCCACGATGGTTTGCACTATAGCCTTGCCCGACACGGTCAGGAGTGGCGATTGGGTGAACAGCGGGTGCGTGCGCGCTCGGTGTTGCAGGCCAACAACGGTGAAGTGTTAAGGGATGCTGCCATCGCCGGCATGGGTATTACTCTGCAACCGGATTTCATGTTGCGCGAGGCATTGGCCAATGGCGAGCTGGTCACTTTGCTTGATGACTGGCCGCTGCCGACACTGGGGCTTCATGGTGTCTATCCCGATCGCACGCAGCCGCAGCGAGTTCGCCGGCTGCTTGATAGCTGTGAGGCGTTTTTCAATGAGCGCCGGATTCGCCCCGATAGCGATGAGATCATGCTTTGAGCGTTACGGTTATTATCAGAATATCGCTGTGGTCGGCGCATTGTGGGAGAGTTGCTGCCAGCGTTCGAGCGGGTTCTGGCGGAAGTAGCGCATCAGCAGTTCATGGAGTTCGGGCCAATGATTGGCCAACTGGGCGGGGGCAGTAAAGAAGGCTTCACAGCAGACCGCGAAGCATTCGCCCGGATGCGTCGCAGCATAGGCGTCGATGGGTGTGGGTCGTCCGGATTCGAGGCACGCCTGCAGCTCCTCCCAGACTGCCGTGAAGATCCGATACCACTGCCTGGCGGAAATGTCCGCCGGCAGTGGCGGACAGCCGTCGACATCCATCGAATTGGCCATGTCGAGCTTGTGAGCGAATTCGTGAATGACGACGTTGAAGCCGTTCCAATGGCCACTGGCGTCGAGATCCGCGCGCGAGAGTACAATCGGCCCCTGATAGGAGGTCTCGCCGGCGCGCTCATCGACGTACTCATGTACCACGCCGGCTTCGTCCATCTCCTCGACCCGTCGACGAAAGGCATCGGGCAGCACGATGACTTCATGAAGATTGGCAAAGGCCGACGCATGGTTGCGCCACCCCAGCGTCATCAGATCAATCTGAGCGGCCAGCACCAGACGATCGATATCATCCCATTCCATCTCCTCGGCCAGCGTCAGCCGCAATTCAAACAGCCGGCGCCAGGCGCGATGGCCCAGCTCGTTGAGGGTGGCTGCATCAAATCCGGCGAGGATAGGCAGCCGTATCACGGCTGCCTGCCACTCGGCTTCCGGCAGGGGATGATGGGTCAGGGCGTGGCGGGTGCGCAGTGATCGCAGCCAGCTCATGTTAGCGGCCCTCCTTGCAGCGCCGGTGGAGTACCGGCGCCTTCGGCATCAGTGCCCCGGATTACCCGATTTCCAGGACCAGTCGCGCCAGCGCAGGTCAAACAGATCCTTGCGGCGATCCTTGAGGTTGGTTACCGATCCTTCGCTACGGACTACCCGCAGTCGCGTCAGGTCGATGTCGGAGAACATCACCATCTCGGTGTTGGGCGTGGTTTCCGACATGACTGCGTCGTGAGGAAAGGCGAAGTCGGAAGGCGAAAAGACCGACGACTGGGCGTACTGGATGTCGAGGTTTTCGATCGACGGTACGTTGCCGACGCTGCCACAGGCCACGACGTAACACTCGTTCTCGATCGCCCGTGCCTGGCAGCAGTGACGCACCCGCAGATAGCTGTTCTTGGTATCGGTCCAGAACGGTACAAACAGGATGTCCATGTCCTGGTCGGCGAGCAGTCGTGGCAGTTCGGGGAATTCGACGTCATAGCAGACCAGAATGCCAACGCGTCCGGCATCGGTCTCGAAGACCTGCAGTTCATCGCCGCCATCGATGACCCAGTCACGGCGTTCCTGGGGCGTGATGTGCAACTTGGCCTGACGCTCGATCTCGCCATCACGATGGCAGAGATAGGCAACGTTATAGAGCTTGCCATCCTCGCCTTCCTCGATCATCGAACCGCCGATGATGTTGATGTTGTAGGAGACGGCCATGCGCGAGATTTCACTCTTGAAGCGTTCGGTGAAACCGGCCAGGAAACGGATGGCCTTCACCTGATCGGATTGATCGGTCAGCCCCATCAGCGGCGTGTTGAACAGCTCCGGGAAAACGGCGAAATCGCTCTGATAGTCGGCAATGGCATCTACATAGTACTCCACCTGCTGCAGTACCTGTTCGACCGAGGCGAACTCGCGCATCTGCCACTGTACCGCGCCGATCCGGACCTGGGTCTTGCGTGATTCCAGTACCCGCTCGACCGGTTCATAGAGGATGTTGTTCCACTCCAGCAGGGTGGCGTACCCCTGCGAGCGCTCATCCTCGGGCAGGTATTTTCTGAGCAGTCGCTTGACCAGGAAATCATTGGCCAGCTGAAAGGAGAGGATCGGATCGTACAGCTCCTTGCGCGAGACCAGATCGATATACTGGGTCGGCGAGAGCTCGCTGGCATGCTCGTAATAGTTGGGAATGCGTCCGCCGGCCAGGATGGCACGCAGATTCATCGAGCGGCATAGATCCTTGCGCGCCTCATACAGTCGCCGCCCCAGACGGTAGCCCCGATAGGTGGGATCGATCAGCACGTCCAGCCCGTAGAGGGCATCCCCCTGAGCATTATTGAGGATGATCTCGCGATTGCCGATCAGATCGTCGTAGCGGTGCGGATTGGAGAAAGTGTCGTAATCGACCAGTACTGTCAGGGCGACGCCCACGATCCGATCCTCGTCCTCGATCACGATCTGGCCATCAGGGAACTCGGCGATCAGGCGCTCGATGGTGTGTCGCTCCCATGCGCCGCCAATATCATCGTAAACGGCGTCCATGAGTCCCTTGAGCCGGGGGTAGTCATTCGGCTCGAGGTTGCGCAGGTTGAGGTGGAGATCCTCGATCGACATAAGTGGGGCGAATCCTCGGTCACGGTGATACGTACGAATACTGCCAGTCTAGCACGCTCCCAGGGCCCTTCTTCGGTCGGGTCGATGGCGGGGTGGTGCGACAGGGGCGGGAGGGCGCTGCTACAGTCTGAGGGTTGGGTTCGTCAGGGTCCGAGCCCCCTTTTCCTTCAATGGCCCCTCATCAGGAGTTGGCATGGCTCGCATTTTATACGATCTGTGTGGTGCGGATCAGCGTCTGCGTTTTTCTCCCTTCTGCTGGCGCACGCACATGGCGCTCAAACACAAGGGGCTGGATTATGAAGCCAGGCCGTGGTTATTCACCGACAAGGACGAGATTGCCTTCTCGGTGGAAGGAGATGGCAGCAAGGCCACCGTACCGGTGCTGGTTGACGATGATGACCGGGTAGTCACCGACAGCTTCGAAATCCTGCGCTACCTTGATCATGCCTATCCCGGCATGACCCTGCTGGCACATGATCAGGCAGAGTCGCGAGCGCGTTTCATCAAGTACTGGTCGGAGACCCAGGTGGCGCCGGCCATTTTCCGAGCCATCATTCTGGATATCTTCCACAATCTCGATGAGCGTGATCAGCCCTATTTTCGTGAGACCCGCGAAAAGCGCTTCGGCACCACGCTCGAGGAATTTCGCAATGTCGATCAGGGGCTGGAAATGCTGGATCGGGCGCTGACGCCATTGCGCTCGCACCTGCAGGATCTGCCCTTTCTCGATGGCCAGACGGCTGGTGGTGCCGACTACATCGCTTTCGGTATCTTCATGACAGCACATGTCATGCGTGCCGAGCCGCTGCTGGCCGAGGATGATGTGGTCATGCAATGGCAGAATCGTCTGCTCGACGAGTTCCAGGGCTTTGCCCGTAATGCCACCACGGTGCGTGATCTCGCCTCGAACTGACTCACCGGTCCAGAGTGCTCGTTGCCAGAAGGCCCGTTGCTACAACGGGCCTTCTGCATTGATGGCCGATAAGCCACTTCAACCCAGGTGGGTCGAGCCACGGGGCGGCAGCTCTGTCACCATTTCTGCCAGCCCCTGAACGATGCCGCAGTTCTCGACATGGCGATCATGGCCGCAGCGCCGTTGCAGCTCATGCAGCTGTGAGCGCAGTTGCAGCAGCTCACGGATACGGGCCTCGACATGGCCAACATGATTTTCGAGCAGATCCTCTACCGGCTGACACTCTTCCAGTGGTCGATCCATCAGCTCGAGCAGTGAGCGAATTTCCTCGTGACTCATCACCAGCGCACGGCAATTGCGAATGAAGCGCAACCGATCCAGGTGCGTCTGGTGATAGTAGCGATAGTTGCTGGCATCGCGGGCGGGCTCCGGCAGCAGCCCCTCGCGTTCGTAAAAACGGATGGTCTGGTTGGTGCAGCCGGCAGCGCTGGCCAGTTCGCCGATTTTCATCAATGTCTCCCGGTCGACTTGACCTTATAGCCACTTGAGGGTTTTTACTGCAACACAAATCTCCTCGGGTGACCAGTTCATGAGTGATGAAACTTCCCTGCAACGCGCGCAGTATTTTCAGCCGGTAGCACCGGATGCCGAGGCGTCGGCATCGGGCCCGGTCGTGCGTGCAGACAGGGGCTCGGCTGCTGGCGGGTGTCGTCACGGACACCACGAGCACGACCAGACCCATGAGCATGCAGGCTGTGACCACGACCATGAGCATACATGCTGTGGTCATGATCATGGGCACGATCACGACCATGGCGGCTGTGGCCATGATCATGGCAGTACCGAGCAGGCCGCGGAGCTTTCCGGCCTGCATGGCAGTGTGGCCGAAGGCGACAAGTGGCGTACCTCCATGCGCATCATGCAGATGGACTGTCCCGTCGAGGAGCAGATGATCCGCAAGAAGCTCGATGGCATGACGAGTGTGGAGCGCATGGATTTCAATCTTGTGCAGCGGGTACTGACGGTAGTCCACGCACCCGATGCGCTGGAAGAGGTTCTTGCTGCCATTCGCTCGCTGGGCTTTACCCCGGAACTGCCTGATGCCTCGGGTGAGCTGGGCGAGAAACCCGCACAGCAGACATCCTGGTGGCCGCTGGCGGCCAGTGGTGTAGCCGCGCTTGCCTCGGAAGCGGTTCACTGGTTTCAGGGGCCTGTCTGGCTGAGTGCGCTGCTGGCTGTTGCAGCCATTGCCGGCTGCGGCCTGACCACCTTTCGCAAGGGATGGACCGCAGTACGTAATGGCAATCTCAACATCAATGCGTTGATGAGTATCGCGGTCACCGGTGCACTCGCCATTGGTCAGTGGCCGGAAGCGGCGATGGTGATGGTGCTGTTCAACATTGCCGAGCTGATCGAGGCGCGCTCGCTGGATCGGGCGCGTAATGCCATCGAGGGGCTGGTCGAACTGTCGCCGGCGACCGCGACGGTTCAGCAACCCGATGGGCAGTGGCAGACCATGGCCATCGAGGAGATCGCCATTGGCTCACGGATCAGAGTGCGCCCCGGCGAGCGGATCGGGCTGGATGGCCACATTGTGGCCGGACAATCGAGTATCAATCAGGCGCCGATTACAGGTGAAAGCCTCCCGGTCGAAAAGAGCGTTGGCGATACTGTTTATGCCGGTACCATCAATGAGGTCGGGGAGCTCGAGTTTCGCACCACGGCAGCTGCCAGCGATACCACTCTGGCGCGCATCATTCACACCGTTGAAGAAGCTCAAAGCGCGCAGGCACCGACTCAGCGCTTCATCGATCGTTTTTCGCGGATCTATACCCCGGCAGTGGTTGTGCTGGCGGCCCTGGTGGCGGTCCTGCCGCCATTGATCGCCGGTGGTGCCTGGCTGGACTGGATCTACCGGGCACTGGTGCTGCTGGTAATTGCCTGCCCCTGTGCACTGGTCATCTCCACTCCGGTGACCGTGGTCACCGGGCTGGCCAATGCAGCGCGGCGGGGCATTCTGATCAAGGGTGGCGTCCATCTCGAGCAGGGGCGCACGCTCAAATGGCTGGCGCTCGACAAGACCGGTACGCTGACATATGGCCGGCCGGTGCAGACCGACTTCGAGGCATTGAATGGCGAGCCATCATGGTTACAGGCTCAGGCTACTGCTCTGGCAGCTCGTTCGGATCATCCGGTCTCCATGGCGATTGCCACTGCGGGCCGGGAAGCCCAGTGTGACGAAGTGACTGTCGAGCAGTTCGAGGCGTTGCCCGGGCGAGGTGTCAAGGGACGTATCGAAGGGCAGATGCTTTGGCTGGGCAATCACCAGCTGGTACATGAGCTCGATGTCTGCTCGCCGGAGATCGAGCGCCGGTTGGAAGCTCTGGAGCGACAGGGCCGATCGGTAGTACTGATGATGTCAGAGCATCGGGCGCTGGCACTGTTCGCCGTTGCCGATACGGTCAAGGAGACCAGCCGTGAGGCGATCGATGAACTGCATCGGCTGGGTATTCGCACCCTGATGCTGACCGGTGACAATCAGCACACAGCTGAATCAATCGGTAAATCGGTAGGTATCGACAGCGTACGTGGTGAACTGATGCCGGAGCACAAGTTGCAGGCCATCGAGGAACTGACCCTTCAGGGCCGTGTCGGCATGATTGGCGATGGCATCAACGATGCGCCGGCACTGACTCGCGCTGACATCGGGTTTGCAATGGGCGCAATGGGGACTGACACCGCCATTGAAACCGCCGATGTGGCACTGATGGATGATGACCTGCGCAAGGTACCGATGTTCATTCGGCTCTCAAGGGCGACCCGCTCGATACTGATCCAGAACATCGTCCTGGCATTGGGCATCAAGGCGGTATTTCTGGCCCTGACGCTGTTCGGGTGGGGCACCCTGTGGATGGCAGTATTTGCCGATGTGGGTGCCAGCGTGCTGGTGGTCCTCAATGGTCTGCGCATGTTGCGCGCCTGATATGGTGGTCGCTCGCTTCCTGTCCTTTTCCGAGTCTTCGTGCCCGGCCTGTTAGAGGCCGGGTGCAGAGCGTGTTAAGTTTGAATTCACCAGACTGGCAAAGCGTTCTGCTTCCGGTAAATGTCACCATGCTGATCCATGGTTTTTGATCGGCATGGGCAGACCGGATCCGCACAGCAATCAATCAGGCAAGGATGGAGCAGTAATGAGCGAATCGATCGGGCCGCGTATGGCGCCCCAAACCTCTCACCTGGTGAAGGTACTACTGATTGGTGCGGGGCTGGCGGCCATGCCCCTGGCAGCCAACGCAGCGCCGCATATCGACAAGAGCGTTCGAACAGGCAGCGGGCTTCATGAGATCGTTCATGATCATCAGACCGACCAGCTGTTCGTGACGGCTACCGGTCGGAAAGGCGAGGACGATACCAGTGCCGTGCTGCAGCTCGATCCCGAATCGCTCAAGGTTACCCGGCGTATTGCCACCCCGGCGCGAGCGTTTGGACTGGCGCTGAACAATGCCACGGATACGCTCTATACCACCAATACCGGTGATCGCTCGGTTTCGGTCATCAACGCCAAAACCGGCAAGGTCATGAAAACCATCCGGCTTGAAAATGAGCAGGCGCCGGTGATGGAAGGTAAGCAATTGACGCGGCCACGTGAGGCCGTGGTCGATGAAGCCCATAATCGGGTCTATATCTCCGGCGTCTCGCGTGATGGCATGGTCTGGGTGCTCGATGGCAGTAGCAATAAACTGATGGGTAACATCGAGGGCATTGGTGATACGCCTGCCGGGATGGCTCTGGACGTCGATAATCAGCGGCTTTATGTGACCCTGCTGGAGTCCGATGCCGTGGTCGAGATCAATCTCGATAATCATAGCGTGGTTCGTCGCTTTGAAGTGGATGGCAACGGCCCGGTCAGTGTGGCACTGGATCGCCAGCGTCAGCGTTTGCTGGTGGCCAATCAGGGCTCCGGTGATATGGACGTGATCAACCTCGATTCCGGCCAGGTCATGAAGCGTATCGATACCGGTGCCGGTGCATTGAATGTCACTCTTGATAGCAAGGATAACCGGATTTATGTGGCCAACCACGGGGCTGGCACGGTGACGGTGCTGGACGCCGATGATTATGATCGGCTGGCGACACTGCACATCGGCCTTCACCCGGATGGACTGACCGTGGATTCGAAAAGTCATGTGGCCTGGGTGACCAGCCGCGGAAGTGGCAAGGAGCACAGGAGTGACGACGCCGAGCATGCTCGCGAGGATGGCGAGCAGAACGATACGGTGAGTCGTATTCTGCCCTGAGAAGCCCTGAAATGGGGTGATTGTGGCGGGCATCTTCGTTTGCGAGGTGTTCGGAGTTATTCGGGAGTGCGAAAGCAGTGGCAAACAGCATAAGCGAGCAGGTGCGCGACTGGCTGGCCGGGCGTTTCGAGGAGATGACGGCGTGTCTGGAAACGCTGGTCAATATCGATTCCCACTCGTCTGACAAGGCTGGTGTTGATCGTGTGGGTGAAGTCATCGAGAGCTGGCTGGTCGAGGATGGTATCGCCGTTGAGCGCATCCGACGGCCGGAAGCGGGGGATATCCTGCTGGCAACACTGCCCGGCTGCGACGACGCTGAACAGGCGCCGATACTGCTGATGGGGCATCGTGACACAGTCTTTCCCACCGGGACTGTCGTTGAACGCGGTTACAGCTGTCAGGGCGATACGGCCTTTGGCCCCGGCGTGGCCGACATGAAGGCCGGGCTGGTGCTCAATGTTTTCGTATTGCGAGCGCTCAGGCACTGTACGGCCTTGCCGTTTCCGGTGCAGGCGTTGTTTACCGCTGACGAAGAGATCGGCTCGCCTGACGGCACGGCTTTCATTCGTCAGACCGCCGAAGGGGCCCGGGCCGTTTTCAATGCCGAGCCGGGGCGGGTCAGCGGTAATGTGGTCACTGCTCGCAAGGGTGGCGCCAGTTTTGTAATCGAGGTAACAGGGAAGGCGGCGCATTCCGGGGTGAGTCATGCCGATGGGGCCAGTGCCATCGAAGCATTGGCCCGAATGACCACCCGCATTCACGCCCTGACCGACTACGACAGTGGGGTGACCACCAATATCGGCACCATCAGTGGCGGTACAGCTCGCAATGCCGTCGCTCCCTTTGCCAGAGCCGAACTGGATACCCGGTTTGTCACGGCTGAGCAGCGGGAACACCTGATCGCTGAACTGAACGCCATCGTGGGCGATCCCGGTGTTCCGGGCACGATGGCGCGGCTGATTCCCAAAAGTGAGTTTCTGCCGCTGGAGAGCGTCATGAGCGAAGCGCTGTTCGCGCGTTATCAGTGTCAGGCACGCATTGTCGGCTTTGCGGTCGAGGGCGAGTTTACCGGTGGGTGTTCGGATGCCGGTACGACGGCCAGTCTCGGCATCCCGACGCTTTGTGGCACCGGCCCGGTAGGCGCACTGATGCATACCGAGGACGAGTACTGTCAGCTGGATACCCTGGTGCCACGCGCTCAGGCGCTGGCGCTGACAATTCTGGATCTGGCCGAGCGCTGAGAGGGGCGATGCAGAATCCGGTCATATCGGATCACTCATCGACAACCAATCGCTTGCCCAGGGTCGTGAACTCTCCGGTTTCATAGCCCAGCTCGTGATAATAGTCGATAAGACGCGGTTGGCCGGGGCGGACCATCATCATCAGCTTCGGGCATCCGCGCGCGATCAGCAGACTTTCAACGGCTTCGATCAGTGCGCGTCCGAAGCCGCGACCCTGGCGCTCCGGGGCTACCGCCAGATAGTACAGCCACCCGCGATGACCATCATATCCTGCCATGGCGCTGGCCATGACCTGTTCATCGATAGTGCCGATCAGAAACAGTGACGGGTCTTCCGCGCACTTGCGGGCGATGTCACGGTGCGGATCATTCCAGGGCCGGGTCAGGGCGCAGCGTTGCCAGAGCTGGATGACGGCAACTTCATCACTGTTACGGTAAGGGCGGAGCTGCATCACGATGGCATTCCTGTCGGCTCGAAAAGGGGCGGCTTGATGTTGTGCTGGCCTCGACCGATGATGCCCGCACGGTAGTCGGATGCAACCCCGGCTGGCTGATCGAGTGATGGAGCTGTCATGACCAATACCCCGCTGACCGAGACCACCACCCCTTATATCCGTCTGCGCCTTGTGCTGGCGCCGGGGCTGGTGTTTGGTCCCGGCAAGGCCGATCTGCTGGCTGGCATTGAAAATACGGGGTCGATTTCGGCTGCCAGTCGCGCCATGGGGATGAGCTATCGCAAGGCCTGGCAGTTGATGGAAACACTCAACAGTCATTTCGTGTCACCGGTAGTGGAAACCAGCAGCGGCGGCGCCCGCCAGGGTGGGGCACAGCTGACGCCGTTCGGACGCGACCTGCTCAAGCGCTATCAACAGCTGGAAGCACGCGCGCGGGCTGACGCCGCTTCCGAACTTAAGTATCTCTCCGGTCAGCTGAAAAAAGAGACCCCCACCGAGTGAGGAGCGCTTTGTGTCCGACGGCGGGGTGAATTATAGTCGTTATCGCTATGTTCAGTCGTGCATAACGGTGCCCGGGGTATCGGCGGCTGATTCACCCATCACTGACAGGAAAGTGACCGATGCCTGAACCCGGACCGACCGCCTGTAAACGTATCCTGCTGGGTGCCGCCCTGATGACCGCCAGTCTGCTGGCCACTACTGCGCAGGCTGGCCAGCAGATCCATGTTTATGCTGCAGCCTCGCTGACCGATGCCATGGATGCCCTGGCCAGCCGCTACGAGAAGCGTCACGAAAATATCGATATCGTACCGGTTTATGCCTCTTCCTCGACTGTGGCACGTCAGATCGCCCATGGCGCGCCAGCAGATATCTACTTTTCGGCCAATGAAAAATGGATGAACTGGCTGAGTGAACAGGGCGTGCCACTTTCCGATCGTGCTGATCTGCTCAATAATCGGTTGGCGCTGATCGCACCGAAGGATAGCGAGGTGGCACCCTTTACACCGGATGCCCGTCATCCGCTCGCAGTGAAGCTGCACGATGGTGATCGGCTGGCGGTGGGTGACCCGGATCATGTACCGGCCGGCATCTATGCCAAACAGTCACTCAAGAGCCTTGGCGAATGGGAGGCCCTCATGCCGCGACTGGCACGTGCCAATGATGTCCGGGCGGCACTGGCACTGGTCGAGCGTGGTGAGGTGCCAATGGGTATCGTATACGCCACCGATGCCCAGGCCAGCGACGGCGTGAAAACACTGGGCTACTTCCCGGCCGACAGTCACTCATCGATTACCTATCCGGTGGCGCTGGTCGGTGAGCATTCCGATGATGCAGCAAGGGCGTTTCGCCAGTGGCTGGCTGGCAGCGACGCGGCCACCATCTTCAAGCGCTTCGGCTTTCAGCCGGTTGCCCCGAGTGGCAGCTGACAATCGCTGTCGGGCATGACCCGTGCCGGTGGGGGCAGGCTCACCGGCATCAGTACAATTCCAACAGGAGATCCCATGAAGACGTTGCCACAGGCCGCACTGGAACAGCTCTTTCTCGATGCCCGCAGTCTGCATGAGTTTACCGATGAGCCGGTTGAGGAAAGCACGCTACGCGAGCTCTATGACATTGCCCGGATGGGGCCGACATCGATGAACTGCCAGCCGGCACGCATCGTATTCGTGACCACCGATGCCGCGCGTCAGCGTCTGGCCGAGTGCGTGGCCGAGGGAAATCGATCCAAGGTGCTGGGGGCGCCGGTGGTGGCAATCGTGGCGTGGGACAGTCGCTTCTTTGACTTCCTGCCGACCCAGTTCCCGGTTTTCGATGCCAAACCGATGTATGAGAACAACGCAGCTCTTGCCGAGGAGACCGCGTTTCGCAACTCATCGATGCAGGGGGGCTATCTGATCATGGCGGCCCGTGCGCTGGGACTCTCCTGTGGACCGATGTCAGGCTTTGACAAGGAGGCTGTCAACGCCGAGTTCTTCCCTGATGGCCGCTATCGAGTCAACTTTCTCTGTAACCTGGGGGTGGGCAAACCCGAGTCGGCGCATCCGCGTGGCCCGCGTCTTTCCTTTGATGAGGCGGCATCCATCATCTGACCGGAAAGCGATTGTTCATGCTGACCCCCCTGGAAATCGAAGCGCTGCTGATCAGTCTCAAGGTGGCGGGCGTGGCGGTAGCGGCCATTCTGCTGCCCGGTGTGATCATGGCATGGCTGCTGGCGCGCTTCGAATTCCCCGGCAAGTCTCTGATCGATGGCCTGGTGCATCTGCCACTGGTGCTGCCGCCTGTGGTGGTGGGGTATATGTTGCTGGTCACCATGGGTCGCCAGGGCGTGATCGGGCAGTGGTTGCAGCACTGGTTTCACTTCAGTTTGCCGTTTACCTGGCAGGGTGCAGCACTGGCCGGTGGGGTCATGGCCTTTCCGTTGCTGGTTCGGGCGGTGCGGCTCTCGCTGGAGGCGGTCGACCCCGGGCTGGAAGCGGCTGCGCGTACGCTGGGAGCCAATCGGCTGCGGGTGCTGGCCACCATTACTTTGCCGCTGGCGTTGCCGGGCATCATTACCGGCGCGGTACTGGCATTCGCGCGAGCGTTATCCGAGTTCGGGGCGACCATGACGTTTGCTTCCAACATTCCCGGTGAAACCCGCACCCTGCCGCTGGCACTCTATTCGCTGATCCAGATGCCCGGCAGCGAGGCTGCCGCTGCCCGGCTGTGTGTCATCTCGGTCGTGGTGGCGATGGTATCACTGATCGCTTCCGAAGCACTGGCGCGCCGCACTCGACGGCGTATGGCGTCACGGGATCGCTGAGGGCACGATGCTTGAAGTCGATGTGACACGCAGACTGGGCGATTTTACGCTTGAGGCCGCGTTAACCGCCCCCGATCAGGGAGTCACAGCACTGTTCGGTGAATCCGGTAGCGGCAAGACCAGCCTGTTGCGCCTGCTGGCTGGGCTGGACCGGCCCGACAGGGGAGTGATTCGTCTCGATGGCGAAGCGCTGGTGGATACCGGACGCGGTATCCATGTACCGGCGCACAAGCGTCAGCTGGGTGTGGTATTCCAGGAGGCGCGCCTGTTCCCGCACTACCGGGTGCGCGGCAATCTTTGCTATGCCTTGCACTCGTCAATGCACGCTGAATTCGAGCGCATTGTGACGCTGCTGGGTATTGATCATCTGCTGGATCGCATGCCCGGGGCGCTTTCCGGTGGCGAAGCGCGACGCGTATCGATTGGACGAGCGCTGCTGTCAGGGCCGCGCATGTTGCTGATGGATGAACCACTGACCGGACTCGATGGCGCCCGCAAACAGGAGCTGCTGGATTACATTACCCGGCTTGCCCGGGAGGTGGAGATCCCCATTATTTTTGTCAGTCATGACACCGATGAACTGATGGCGGTCGCGACTCGGCTGGCGCTGGTCGAGCAGGGGCGGATCACCGCCAGTGGCGAGTTGGATGATATGCTCGCGCGACTCGATCTCAGTGACCAGCTGGGAGGCTTCGAAGCCAGTTCGCGGTTGCATGCCGTGCTGGAAGCTCCCGAACCGGACTATCAATTGATTCGGGCGCGGCTACCGGACGGGCAACTGCTGCTGTTGCCAGCGGAGGCCGGTGAGCCCGGTGAGCGCATCGCGCTGCGCATTCGTGTACGCGACGTGGCGCTGGCGCTGGAGGCACCTGCCCGGACCAGTTTTCGCAATCTGCTCACTGCTACTATCGAGGAGCACGATGCCGAGCGTGAGCGCGCTACGGTCGAGCTGACGCTGCGGGTGGGAAAGGAACGACTGCGCTCGCGCGTGACTCGCCACGCTTTTGATGAACTTGGTCTGGAACGTGAGCGGCCAGTGGTCGCCATGATTCGCAGTGTGAGTCTGTCGCCCTCGGGGCAGTCGCCGCGTCGTAATACCATGAAGTGAACGAAAGGCAAAAGAATGCATGAGATCGAGCGCATCGAAACACCCACGAGGCGACCGCTGTCAGCACTGGCTGAATTGCTGGTCGATAGTGTGTCAGGGGGTGCCGCGATGGGGTTTCTGGCGCCGCTCTCACATGAGGCTGCCCGTCATTGGTGGCAATACGATGCGCTGGCGCCAGGGATGGATACACCGCTGTGGGTGGCGTGTAACGGCGAACAGGTTGATGGCGTCGTCCAGTTGAGCGCCTGTCAAAAGCCAGGTGGACGCCACCGCGGGGAAGTGCTCAAGCTGATGGTGCATTCGCGTGCTCGAGGGCAGGGCGTAGCTCGCCATCTGATGACAACGCTCGAGGCGCATGCCGGTGCGCTCGAACTATCGCTTTTGAGCCTTGATACCCGTGCAGGGTCGCCGGCGGAGACGCTCTATCAGCGCCTGGGCTGGGAGAAAATGGGTGACATCCCGGGCTATTCACTTGATCCCGATGGCAGCGGGCCCTGGGCGACGGCGTTCTACTTTCGGCGCTTGTAGACGCGGCATCAAATCGCGACACTGGCGCTTTCCGAAATCCTTCAGGTCGGCTGGCTGCCAATCCGACGGGTTTCCGGTCCTGCTCCCGTAGAGCTGCCACGCCCGTAGATATCGGGTGCACTACAAGGACACGGTATGTTCGGACTGCCCTATCAGGGTGTCGCCACCTTTCTCAAATCACCACTCGACGCTCATCGCCCCTTCGGTTTCGTGGGGATTCCCTATGATGGCTCAGTGACCTTTCGCCCTGGTGCCCGGCTGGCGCCAAATGCCATTCGTCGCGCCAGCATGATGTTGACCGATGGTCATCATCCGGAGTTCGCGACCGACCCCTGCGAGCGGGTTACGGATCTGGGCGATATCGATATTACCCAGGTGGCTCAGCACGCGGCTCTTGCACGGATCGAAGAGGCTGTTACTGCGTTGGGGCAGGCGCGGCCGTCGTGTCGGTTGATGATGGCTGGCGGTGATCATCTTACGACGCTGGGCGTATTAAGGGCACTGCGTCGCCGGTTCGATCAACCCCTGGCCCTGATCCATTTTGATGCTCACTGCGATACCTGGGCCCGTCACTTCGGGGATGATATCGGTCACGGGACCTTTTTGCGCAATGCCATTGAAGAAGGCGTTGTCGATCCGACGAGGACGATGAGCCTGGGGCTGCGCTCGCCGGTTGATCCGGTCACTCGGGAGTGGCTGATCGGTCAGGGTGGTTTGCAAATGAGTTCGCGACAGCTGATGCGCACCGAGGGTGAAGCACTGGCACGTCATGTGCGTGAGCGCATTGGCGATGCACCGGTTTACGTTACCTTTGACATTGATGTGCTCGATCCGGCGCATGCGCCAGGCACAGGGACGCCAGAGATCGGCGGCATCACCACCATGAAGGCGCTGGAACTGCTGGAGAGCCTGCGACACTGCAACATGGTTGGCATGGATGTTGTAGAGGTCTCACCTCCCTTTGACAATCATGATGTCACGGCGCTGGCTGCCGCCACACTACTGTGGACCTGGGCGGCGATGCTACCGCTGTAGATCAGAAGGGCAGGACGCTCAGTCGTCGTTGATCGATTCGATCCTGTGCGAGAACTGGTCGTCGCTGCCCTGGCAATAACCGACACTGTTGCGGCCATCGCGCTTGATCCGATAAAGCGCCAGATCTGCCTGCTTGAGCAGTTCGGCAGCGCTCAAGGGGGTAGTCGGGTACGAGACCGCTACCCCGGCACTGATAGTGACATGGCAGCTGGTAGGTGAGCGGGCATGCTCGATGCACTGAGCTTCGATGGCTGTACGCACGCCACTGGCAATATTGTGGGCCTCTTCCACGTCGAAGTCCGGCAGCACGATCACGAACTCTTCTCCGCCGATTCGGGCGATCAGATCCGAATCCCGCTGGAAGATGTCCGAGAGTGTGGCAGCCAGTATCTTGAGACACTCATCGCCTTCGGGGTGACCATAGTAGTCGTTGAAAGCCTTGAAGTGGTCGACATCGATCATGATCAGTGCAACGGGTCGATCGAGTCGATGGGTCAGCGAGAGTATCTGGGGCAGGCGACGATCAAGCAGGCGCCGATTACCGAGCCCGGTCAAGGCATCCAGTTCGATCAGCGCTGCAAGGTGAGAGTTGCGTTCATCGAGGTTGGTAATCAGATGCTGAAACTCTCGTGCCATGACCCCCAGCTCATCCCTGCGTGCCTGAAGCCAGGGGGGAGGCCTTTCCAGGCTTTCGCTGTTGTGGCGCAACCGCTTGGCATAGCGTGACAGACTGGTAATCGGTCGCAGTACCAACCGATGGAACAGGTACAGGGCAAGGATGAGGGTCGCCAGCAGCAGTCCGAACACCCCGAGCATGACCTGGTAGTACCCCTGCAAACCTGCCTGAAAGCGATCTCTGGGTAATCGGGTCTGCATCAGAAGCCGGTAATCCGGTGCCCCGGTGGGGCGAGACAGGCTCAGCAGCAGCGAGTTGTCATCGATCTCCTCGATGTAATCGTTGCTGCTGGAGTGTTCGGGGCGCCGGGCCGAGTCATGGATGGTGCGCATTGTCAGCAGGGTCGGGAGGCCATCAATGTTGCCCAGTGACCAGATGGCAGGCAGCCTGCGAGCCAGCGTCAGGTGTCCGGCCATGGGGCCGGTGCCATTATTGCGCGTGACCGGCCAACTGCTGCCCATGAGATAGTTCGGCACGGCCAGCATGAAATCATGGCCGGGCGAGTCGTCGGGGGTATCCTGCGTCAGGCTGCGCTGTAGGGCTCGTACCATTGGCAGCATCCAGGCGCATTGTCCACTCGCTTTCGGGCAGGAGTCCATTTGCCCACTGAGCGGGTTGCTACCAGCCACCCATCTGACGCTATCGGTCGAATCGGTCAGAAGCAGAAGTGAAATCTGGCCGCTCTCGAAGACCCGGGGGGTAATGTGGATGCGTGGATAATCCGGTTGTGCGCCGGTCATGAAATCATGGGTACTGTCCCAGCTGGCCCACTGATGCGCCATGCTGCTCAGGCTTTCCAGGCGATGCTCCATGGCCTGCTGGATATGACTGATATGCAACTGCGCGTGCTGATGCTCTTCACGAATCAGACCGGGCATCATCAGCTGGTAGAACGCGCATCCCAGCACGAACAGCATGACCAGGAAGGTCAGGGCCAGAGTCATGATGAACCGTGTACGCAGCGATGAAGGTAACAGCATCGGTCTTTCCGTTGATGTTCTGGCAGCTTGCGTACCGTAAGTATGCATATCGCAAAGCAGACTTAGGATGCCTGACGCAGAGCGTATCTGACTGCTGGATCTATCCGGTACGGACGATTTTTGACAAGAGGCTACGCTGGCACCACGTATACTCACATCGGCTTGACAATGTAAAAACTTGAGCACCGGCTTCATGACCTGATGCCCGGTGTCGTGGCAACCCCATGGCTGGTAAGCGGCCGTGGTTATCTGCGGCGGGCGCGATGGTTCGGTCTCTCGTGACAAATGCCTGAAGGACAGGATGAGCGGCAACCAGCTCTCGGGTGCATATACTGTAATGTGACCGCAGGGGCTGCAGGCTCTGTTGAGTGACGCAGCCGGGGCAAGAACTCATAACGACAGAAGAGAGCAAGGGATGATGAACGCTGATGCAGTGATACGCCAGGTCATGACAGGACTTGTCATGTTCAGCCTGCTGAGCGGACCGGCGCTGGGCAGTGAGCACGCTCCCGATGAGCCGATGGCCGTGGGCAAGCGACTCAGTGAGCAATCAGGCATTCCCTGGCATGCAGTGATCGCCCATCGCGGCGACTCCTTTGATGCCCCCGAGTCAACCCGACCGGCCTATCTGCTGGCTCGAGCACTGGGCGCCGATTATCTCGAACTTGATCTGCAGCGGACAAAAGACGGCCAGCTGGTTGCCTTTCATGATGATACGCTCAAGCGCACCACCAATGTGGAAGAAGTGTTTCCCGAGCGTGCCGATGATCCCATCAGCAGCTTCACCCTGGCGGAACTCAAACAGCTTGATGCCGGTAGCTGGTTCAACGAACGCTATCCGGCGCGTGCCCGGTCAAGCTACAAGGGACTCAAGATCCTCACCCTCGATGAAGTACGCAGTATCGCCGAAGGTGGTGACAATCACCCCGGTCTTTATATCGAAACCAAGGTGCCAAAACAGTTTCCCGGCATCGAGGCGGATCTGAAGGCTTATCTCGAGACACATCACTGGATGGGGGATCAGGCACTCCAGGCGCCGAAGAATTTTGATCAGAAAAGTCATGTCGGGGTGGCGTTCACTCCGGGTCGGGTCGTGCTGCAGACCTTTGAAAAATCGAGTCTGGTCAACCTGCAGCAGCAGATGCCCGAGGTGCCGAAGATTCTTCTGTTATGGCTGGGAGACGGCTATATCCCGGCGGATGAGAGTATTCGCAAGGGTGAAGATGAGTCGGCAGCTGATTTTTACGCACGTGAACAGGTCGCTTCACAGCAGGCTTACGCCGATTGGCTTGATTTTGCGAAATCGAATGGTGCGGTAGGTGTTGGCCCATCGGCGGTGCAATCGGAACATGATGGAAAATTCAGCAGTCAGTTCAGCTATATGGATCTGGCCAAACGCTGGATGGTCGACATGAGTCATGAGAAGGGATTGCTGGTGCACCTTTATACGGTGGACCAGCCACAGGATTTTCGTACCTATAGTAACCGCGGGGTGGATGGCTTCTTTACCAACCACACTTCGGCCCTGCTGCAGTTCTATGGCCGGCCATCCGATGAGAGCGTCGAGCACATCCTGCGGTCATGGAATTACTGATTGTCCATGGCGATGTCGTCTCGTCCGGCAGTGCGCTGTGTACGCTGATGTGCCAGGGTCCATGCACGTGACGTTTCAACCAGGGAGATAGCGCATGCGAGATGATGACAGCGACCAGTTCGATCGGCTCAATGAGCAGGTGCAACGGGCACTGGCTGATTGTCAGCTCTATGGTTCGGTGATTCGCTCAACCATCGGTGGCCGGGATGTGGTGATGACCGCTGCCGGCAAGGAGCGCCAGGAGACGGTGGTGGCGACCGCGTTGCTGGATTGGGCGGTCGAGCAATTTCGTTCCGGCGCGCTGGCGGGCGAGGATCTCAAACCCTATCTGCAACGGATTCATGCTGACCTCAGTGGTACCGGTGAGGCCAGCGGGGAGAACCGGGACCAGCCCACCTCGAATTGAAGATGCTGGCAGGTGACCCGCAGAGGTGAATGCTACGCTGAAAATTTCACCCCGCTGGGAGGCCGAGTCATGAGTGACAGCGATAATGATGTATCCAACAAGCATCCCCTGATTCTGTTGCCGGGCCTGCTCAATGATGAACGCTTGTGGACAGCTCAGCGTGCCGCGCTTGCTGATCGGGCCGAAATACATGTGCCCGATCTGACCCGATATGAGTCGATCGAGGCCATGGCCGAGGTTGTACTTGAAGAAGCGCCTGAACGTTTTGCCCTGGCAGGGCTTTCAATGGGCGGCTATGTGGCCCTGGCGATCATGCGTCAGGCGCCCGAGCGAGTGACCGGACTGGCGCTGATCGACACTTCTGCGGCGCCGGATAGCGCAGAGGGACGACAGGCGCGTCGCGGCATGATCGAAAAGGCTCAGCAGGATTTTGATGGGGTGATCGATACCCTGATCGGCAAGCTGCTTCACGAAACGCGTCAGCAGGATCTTGCCTTTACCGCGACCGTGCGCGCCATGGCACATGCCGTGGGTATCGAGGGTTTCCGCTGTCAGCAGCAGGCGATCATGGATCGTGCCGATAGTCGTTCGACTCTGGCCTCCATTCGTTGTCCCACCGCTGTCATCTGCGGCCGTGAGGATGGTATTACACCGCCCGAGGATCATCAGCGCATGGTGGAGGCGCTATCCGACGCAGAGTTCACTGTGATCGAGCGCTGTGGTCACCTGGCGCCGCTGGAGCAGCCGGAGCGAGTCAATGAAGCGCTGCTGGCCTGGTGGGCACGTCTGCCCGGGCAATAAAATGATCGTCTGACGGCATGCTATGCTCGTGATCAACGGCGCTATCCTTGATAGCGCCGTCATTTCATTGAATACATATGAGTGTATTTGCCGCCATGTCGTTGACTGTTCGCTCCGCCACCGATGATGACTTTGCCGCCATCTGGGCCATTTTCAGGCCGATTCTCGCCGCCGGTGAAACCTATGCCCTGGATACCGACCTGAATACCGATCAGGCGCGTGCGCTGTGGCTGGAAGCGCCACTAGCCACTTTTGTTGCCGAGCGTGATGGTGAAATTCTTGGCAGCTATTACCTCAAGGCCAACTTCGGCGGCAACGGCAAGCACGTTGCCAACTGCGGCTATATCGTCTCCGAAGCAGCGCGTGGTCAGGGAGTAGCTGGTGAAATGTGTCGCCACTCTCTGCACACTGCTCATGCGCTGGGATTTACCGCGATGCAATACAACAGCGTGATTGCGACCAACGAAGGCGCGATCCGACTGTGGCAGCGTCACGGTTTCGAGATCGTCGGGCGCCTGCCCGGGGCTTTCATCCATCCCCGCGCCGGGGCAGTCGACGCGCTGGTCATGTATCGAGTACTGACCGAAGGACCGCAGAACTGACATCCGTGGACTCATCTCCGGCGCCAGTAGCACTTCAGTGTGCGACTCGCGCCAATGGCGCGATTTTTCTGGGGTGTGGCATTGCCACTGCCTGCTGGGCGCCGATGGTGCCCATGGCGCGGGCACGCCTGGCCATCGGCGATGGCACCCTGGGGTTGATCCTGCTGGCGCTGGGAGCTGGTGGCATGCTGATGATGCCATTGAGCGGTCTGCTGGTACGACACTTCGGCAGTCGACGCATTGTCGTGCTGGCCGGTCTATCGCCGATGCTATTGCTGCCACTGCTGGCCATCGCGCCTACGGCCATCACGCTGGCACTCGCTCTGTTCCTGTTTGGTGCCCTGATCGGTGCCATGGATGTTTCGATGAACGCCCAGGCAGTGACCATCGAGGCGGTTGCCGAACACTCGCGCATGGCCACCTTTCACGGCCTGTTCAGCCTCGGTGGGTTGCTCGGCGCTGGTTTGATGAGTCTGCTGATCGGGCTCGGGCTACCGCTAGTCACGATTGCTGCGCTGTGTGGCGTGGCCATTACTCTGATGGTGCTGGCGGGGCGACGGCAACTGCTGGACGACCCGCCGGCTCCCCAGGGGAGTGCCGGATTCACCTGGCCGCGGGGTGCGGTGGTAGTGCTGGGGCTGCTCTGTCTGATTGCCTTTCTGGCGGAAGGAGCGGTACTCGACTGGAGCGCGGTCTTTCTGCGTTATTCGCGCGATGCCTCACCGGCACTGGCCGGTATGGGATACGGGCTGTTTTCACTGACCATGGCCGCCGGGCGACTGAGTGGTGATCGTCTGATTCGACGCTTCGGCCCGATACGGGTGCTGCGCTGGGGGGCACTGCTGGCCGCATTCGGATACGCAGTGGCGCTAATCGCGCCCTGGCCGGTAATGGCGCTGGTGGGGTTCATGCTGGTAGGGCTCGGGTTGTCCAACCTGGTCCCGGTGCTGTTTTCCGCGGCCGGTCGGGTACCCGACATGTCTCCGGGACTGGCCATTTCGGCGGTCACCACACTGGGGTATGCCGGTCTGCTGGCCGGCCCGGCGGCGCTTGGTCTGATTTCCGAGCTAACGTCACTGACGTTCGCTCTGGCATTGATCGCCCTGGCGCTGCTGGGTGTGATGGGGAGTGCCGGTCGGATTGCGCGGCGTTAGGTATTCAGCGCTGGATCAGGCGCCGTTCGACGATATCGCAGCCCGGTTCATACTCTCCTTCAATGGCGGCAAGTGCTCGCCTGAGCGCTAGCGCCGCGATTCGCTCATGCTGCTGAGGAAGAGAGTTGACGCGCATCGGCAGAAAATCCAGCAGCCGATTGTCGCCGAAGGTGGCAATACGAGGGGGCGTGGTCGAGGGCTGCGCTACCAGCACTTCAAGCAGTACATCCAGCGCCCCTTCCAGCAGTGCATAGGAAGCGGTCACCAGGGCATCGGGCATACCCGCCTGTTCAAGTTGGCGATGCATCAGTGCATTGCCGGTCACCCGGTCATAGTAGTGACCAATATGCACCTGTTTCTGCGCCCGCGGGGCTCCGACCGCGAGCGCCGCTTCGAAGCCGGCGCGTCGTTCGTTGCTGATCGACAATTCCGGCACGGCCTCGAACCATGCAATGTGCATCATGTCGGCTTTGATGACCGAGGTGGTCAGTCGGGCAGCGGCATCGCGGTTGTCGCTGGTCACGCACCGGAAATAGCGTGGGTCGAGTTGCCGGTCCACGGCAATGACCGGCAACCCATCGGCCATCAGCTCACGATAGAAGCTGCTGTCCTGTTCGAGTCGTGAGGCGGTGATCAGCGCATCGCAGCGTCTGGCTCGCAGACTGCGGGCCAGGGCACGTTCAGTCTCGGGCTCGTCATTGGAGCCCACAATCAGCAGTTGATAGCCCGCCTCGCGTGCACCGCGCTCGAGCAGCTTGGCCAGTCGGGCGTAACTGCTGTTCTCCAGATCCGGCAGGATAAATCCCAGTGTTCGGGTTGCGCCGCGTCGCAGGGCAGCGGCCTGGGCATCCACCTGAAAGTGATGGGTATCGACGACTGCCATGACCCGCTCGACGGTGCGTGGGCTGATGCGATGCTGATGGGCCTTGCCGTTGATGACATAGCTGGCCGTGGTACGGGATACACCGGCAAGGCGAGCGATTTCCGCCAGCGTCCTGGGTTTCATGGCTGTCATTCTCCTCTGTGCCGCGCAGCATCGGCCTAAGACTTGTGTCCAGGGAAGCCATGAATCGCTTGCTTCCCTGACTGAAAGCTTTCAGCATGTTGATATGGATAAGGTGACACGATTCAGCAAGCCTGTCAGCTACATCGGCGCCAACAGGATTGGTATGGCATGATGCAACGTGATCACTGCTCGACTTATTGCTTCAGGGGGATGCTGCATGCTGACGCTGACACCCGATGCCGTACTGCTGCGGCAGTCGGCCGGCGACTGGCGCGAGGCGCTCGACCGGGCCGGTGGGGCACTGGTCGAAGCCGGTCTGGGGGAGCCTGCCTACGCGCAGGCGTTGTTTGACCGTGAAGCGCAGTCTTCCACCTGGCTGGGCAATGGTATCGCCATCCCGCATGGCACACCGGAAAGTCGTGATTCCGTCCGGGCGACCGGTATTCGGGTGCTGCAATTTCCCGAGGGCGTGGAGTGGCATGATGGTAATCGGGTCACGCTGCTGATCGCCATTGCTGCGCAGAGTGATGAACACCTCGACATTCTGCGCGCCCTGACCCATGTGCTGGATCGCCCCGGAGTCGCTGAGCAGCTGGCCAGTGCCGAGAGTGCCGAAGCCGTTATCGAACTGCTGTCCCGACCGCCGATCACGGGGCGCTTCGATGACAGCACGATTGCCGCGGGGGTGCCAGTACAAAGTCGTCAGGGCCTGATTGCCATGGCCGCCGGTCGACTGCTGGATGCCGGCTGTGTCGGTCCTGCCTTCATGGTGGATATCATGGCGGCCCAGCCTGTGGCACTGGGTCAGAAACTGTGGCTTGTACAGGGTCAGCAGGATGTCCATCAGCCGGCTCTGGGGGTGGCGACGCCAGCGCACGCTCTGGACGATACGGCAGCTGTATTCTGCCTGGCATGTCCGGTGGATGATGATACCGAGATTACCCGGGCCTGGCAGGCGCTACTCGAACGGCTGTTTCAGTTGCTCGAGTCCGGCCAGGGCGAGCAACTGGCAACACTGGATTCGGCACGCCTGCTGAGCTGTCTCTCAGGTGAGAAGAGCAGTGCCGAAACCGTTCGTGTACGCGTGCGTAATGCCCATGGCCTGCACGCCCGGCCGGCCAAGCAATTGGTACAGGTTGCGCGCAGTCAATCGGTTCCCATTCGGGTACGACTGGAAAATGGACCGGGGGAGGCCGTTTCCGCTGCCAGTCTGACCCGGGTGTTAAGCCTGGGCGCCCGGCGAGGCCAGATGCTGGTGTTTTCTGCCGAGGGCCAGGGCGCTCGCGAGGCACTGGAGACCATGGCGGCTGAGGTGCGTGATGGGCTCGGTGAAGCGGTTACGCCGCTGAATGACACCAGTGAAGCACGCCCTTCGCGCAATCGCACCACACCGGTAGCCCCTGAGCCGCCGCCCGAGGCGGATACCCCGCTGATGGCAGTGCCTGCCTCGCCGGGCATGTCGATCGCGCCGGTTTTTGTCATGCGGCTGCCGACCTTCGAGTATGCCGAGCACAGTGATAATGCTGCCTGGGAACAGGCGCGCCTGGATCAGGCCATCAACGAAGCGCACGATCAGCTGGCAGCCCTGATTCGTACCGCCGGTGAAGAGGTGGCGGAAATCCTCTCCATGCACGAGGAGATGCTGGAAGACCCTGAACTGCGCGAAGCGGCTCGTGAGGCCATCAATGAGCACATGAGCGCTGAAGCGGGCTGGTGGCGTGCGATCGACACATCGGCTCGTGCCCAGGAAACCCTGGCCGATCGGGTGCTGGCCGAGCGAGCGGCCGATCTGCGCGATGTCGGACGTCGGGTGTTGGGCGTGCTGTGCGGCGTGACGATGCCGGATCCTCCCGATCATCCCTATATCCTGGTGGCCGAAGATCTCGGGCCGTCCGATGTGGCTCGCCTGGATACCCGGCGCGTGAAGGGTATGCTCACCGCACGCGGCGGGGCGACCTCACACAGCGCCATTCTCGCCCGAGCGCTGGGAATCCCTGCTGTGGTCGGCGCCGGTCTCGGCGTAATGTCATTGAACAATGATGTCGAGCTGATTCTCGATGGTGTACGAGGGCGCATCGTTGCTTCACCCGGCAGCGACAGGCGCGCGCGTACGGAACTCTCGATTCGCGAGCATGATCAGCGAGTGCGGGAAGCCTTCGAGGCGCGTTTCGAGCCTGCTGTTACCCGCGATGGGCATCGTGTCGAAGTGGGCGCCAACCTGGGCAATACCGCACATGCCGAGGATGCCGTCTCACGAGGCGCCGAGGGCGTCGGCCTGTTACGCACCGAATTCATTTTCATGGCCCATCCGCAGGCACCTGATCAGGAGACTCAGGTGGCCGAATATCGTCGTGCCTTCGAAGCACTGGGGACGGAACGACCGCTGGTAGCGCGCACCCTGGATGTTGGCGGTGACAAGCCTCTGGATTACTGGCCTGTCCCTCAGGAAGACAATCCCTTTCTGGGACTGCGTGGCATTCGCCTGGCACTGACTCGCCCGGATGTACTGGAGACCCAGCTGCGGGCGCTGATGATAGCATCCGAGGGGCGGCCGCTGCGGATCATGTTCCCGATGGTCAAGGACGTCGAAGAGTTTCTTGCCGCCAGGGCCATCTTTGAGCGGGTAGTTGCCGAGCTTTACCCCGATACCCGGCGGGCGCCGAACGTCCAGCTCGGGGTGATGATCGAGGTGCCTTCCTGTGCACTGCTGGCACCGAGTCTGGCTGAGCACGTCGATTTCTTCTCGATCGGTACCAACGATCTCACCCAGTACACCCTGGCCATCGATCGCGGTCATTCCCAGCTCTCGGCGCAGGCCGATGGTTTGCACCCCGCCGTATTGCAACTGATCCGCATGACGGTCGAGGCGGCGCATGCCCATGACTGCTGGGTGGGGGTTTGCGGTGAACTGGCCAGTGACGCCCAGGCCGTGCCGGTGTTGGTGGGGCTGGGCGTCGATGAATTATCGGTTTCAGCGCGTCAGGTGCCGATGGTCAAGGCATGGGTGCGTCAGCTGAATCTCGACGATGCACGCCGGCAGGCCGAGCTGGCACTGAAACAGGCGACCAGTGCGGCGGTGCGTGATGCACTGGAGGCGTTCTGATGGGGGAAGTGCTGGCGCTGTCGCTCAATCCGGCGCTGGATCTGTCGGTGGCGCTCGATACCCTGACGCCGGGTACGGTCAATCGCGCCAGCGAGAGCCGGATGAGTGCTGCCGGCAAGGGCAACAATGTGGCCCGTGTGCTGGCCGCACTTGGTCACGAGGTGACGGTATCGGGTTTCCTGGGACGCGATAATGCGGGCGTCTTCGAGCGGGCCTTCGCCGACTGGGGCGTCATCGACGAATTCGTCCGGGTTCCCGGCGATACCCGGATCAACATCAAGCTGGCAGAACAGTCAGGCCGAGTCAGCGATATCAATGCTGCTGGAGCGTCCATCTCGGCCGAGGCGTGGCAGCAGCTGGAACAGCGTTTTGATAAACAGTTGGCGCGTTCGCCGGCGGCGGTCGTCATTGCCGGTAGCCTGCCCCCCGGGGTGGTGCCGGAGCAACTGGGCAGGCTGATCGTTCTCGTTCGCGAGCGGGGTATTCCGGTCTGGCTGGATACCAGCGGCGAGGCGCTTATAGCCGGCCTGAAAGCTTGTCCAACGGCAGCGAAACCCAATGAGCATGAACTGGCCGAGTGGGTAGGTACGGCACTGAACGGCGAAGCCGAACAACTGGCCGCGGCGCGGCAACTGGTCGAGAGCGGCATTGATGATCTGTTTTTGTCGCTGGGTGAGCGCGGTGTGTGCTGGTGTTACCGCACCCCCGACGGGCAGACGATGATGCTGCGCGCCCGGCCGCCACAGGTGCGCGTGGTGAATACCGTGGGGGCCGGCGACACTCTGCTGGCCGGGTTGCTGCATGCCCGGTTGTCACAATGGTCCGGTGAGGCCGGTTTGCGCTTTGCCACTGCGCTGTCGGCTGATGCAGTCCGGCGTATCGGCGTCGGGCGCAGTGATGGGGACGATTTTGCAACGTTATGCGAGCAGGTCCGACTTGAGGCCGTGTCATGAAAGCGGCCGTCATGAACCCGATGCGCGTAGCGCACTCAGCAGCAATCATCGACCGGTGGGGGAGAGCCGCCACCGCAAGCGGTAGTCAGGAGAGGCCGGTATGAAAATCACCATTGTGACCCGGTGCCCGGGCGGCACGACCACATCCTGGCTGGCAGCGCGCCGGCTGGAGCAGGCGGCGCAGCGCCGCGGCTGGGAAGTCCAGCACGATCCGGTCGGCGAGTCTGACAGTCATCCGTCGGACGAGCTGATCGTAGTGGCCACCAGCGTGCCGGTCGATCTCTCGCCCTTTGCCGGTCGCCGGCTCTATCGCGACACGCTTGAGCAGGCGCTTGTCGATCCTGACGGACTATTGGCCCGCGCCGAGCAGCAGGCCTCTACCGAGCATCCGGCCGCAGAGGACGCGCAGCCGGCGACGGTGTCCACGACATCGCAGCTGGGCGGTCAGCATATCGTGGCGGTAACAGCCTGTCCCACCGGCGTTGCGCATACTTTCATGGCCGCCGAAGCGCTCAGCCAGGCGGGACGCAATCTGGGCCACCATATTCGGGTCGAGACCCAGGGCTCGGTGGGCGCTCAGAATGCCCTGACCGAGGAAGAGATCGCCGAGGCGGATGTGGTGCTGCTGGCCTGTGATATCGAGGTTGATGACAGCCGTTTTACCGGCAAGCGTATCTATCGGACTTCCACCGGTAGCGCGCTCAAGCAGGCGACGCCGACCATTGAAGCAGCGCTGGCCAATGCGGAAGTAGAGCGGCAAGGCGGTGAAGGCAGTGGTACCGCCGCGCAGGGTGGCGGAGTTGAAAAGGCGCGCAGCCTCAAGGAGAAGGGGGTCTACAAGCACTTGTTGACCGGGGTCTCCTTCATGCTTCCGATGGTGGTCGCGGGCGGGCTGTGTATCGCGCTCTCCTTCGTATTCGGTATCAAGGCCTATGAGCAGGAAGGCACGCTTGCTGCGGCGCTGATGCAGATCGGCGGTGGCAGTGCCTTCAAACTGATGGTGCCGGTACTGGCGGGCTATATCGCCTACTCCATTGCCGATCGACCGGGGATCGCGCCGGGCATGATCGGCGGCTGGCTGGCGAGTACCATTGGTGCGGGCTTCATCGGTGGCATCCTCGCCGGCTTTCTGGCCGGTTACTCGGCGAAGGGGGTGGTGCGCTATGTGAAGCTGCCGGCAAGCGTGGAGTCGCTCAAGCCGATTCTGATCATTCCACTGCTGGCGAGTCTGTTTACCGGGCTGATCATGATTTATGTGATTGGTGCACCGGTGGCCGCGATCCTCTCGACGCTGACCGATTTCCTCAACTCGATGGGGTCGACCAATGCCATCCTGCTGGGGCTGCTGCTGGGTGGGATGATGTGCATCGACATGGGCGGTCCGATCAACAAGGCGGCCTACACCTTTGGGGTTGGGCTGCTTTCCAGCGAGACGTATGCACCAATGGCGGCAATCATGGCTGCTGGCATGGTGCCACCGCTGGGGATGGGCATTGCCAGCATGCTGGCGCGGGCAAAGTTTGCCACCGCCGAGCGCGAGGCAGGCAAGGCAGCCTTCGTGCTGGGGCTGTGTTTCATTACCGAAGGGGCGATTCCGTTTGCCGCAAAGGACCCGCTGCGGGTCATCCCGGCTTGCGTTGTCGGTGGTGCGGTGACCGGGGCACTGTCGATGTTCTTCCATGTACAGCTGATGGCGCCGCATGGTGGCCTGTTCGTCATGCTGATTCCCAATGCCGTCAACCACGCCCTGCTTTATCTGCTGGCGATTGCCGTGGGCGCGGTCATTACCGGGTTAAGCTATTCGGTGATCAAGCGCGGCGAGCAGGCGGTGGCTTCCCAACCGGCCTGAGACGCCTCTCGGCGGCGCTGGCTACTTGAAATCTGCGCCGCCGTCATCATGAATTCTTCATCGGGATATCTACCCAAAGGGGGTAAATGATGAAGGTACTGATGGTACTGACCTCGCACGACGCCATGGGTGATACCGGTCACAAGACCGGCTTCTGGCTCGAGGAGTTTGCTGCACCCTATTATGTTTTCCGGGATGCCGGTGTCGAGGTGACCCTGGCGTCGCCAGCCGGCGGCCAGCCACCGGTGGATCCCAACTCGACTACCGAAGAGGCCAGCACTGACGAGACCCGGCGCTTCGAGAGTGACGAGGCCGCCAAAACCCAGTTGGCCAATACGCTGCCGCTCTCAACGGTTAATGCGGGGGATTTCGATGCGATTTTCTATCCGGGTGGTCACGGGCCTCTATGGGATCTGACCAATGATGCCGACTCGCAGCGTCTGATTCGTGAGTTTCTCGCTGCCGAAAAACCGGTTGCTACGGTCTGTCATGCGCCTACCGTGCTGCTCAACGTCAAAGACGAGAATGGTCGCTCGATCGTTGATGGACGTCGCGTGACCGGTTTTGCCAACAGTGAAGAAGAGGCGGTCGGCCTGAGCAGCGTGGTGCCCCATTTGCTGCAGGATGAGCTGGTGCGCCTTGGTGGCATCTATGAGCGTAATGACACCGACTTTGCGCCCTTCCAGCTGCGCGATGGCTTGCTGATCACCGGCCAGAATCCGGCCTCGAGTGCGCCCACGGCGAAACTGCTGCTGTCTGTCCTGCAGGAGTGAACACGCCTCGCTGGCCGTTGGCGCTCATGGCAAGGGCCACCCCGAGGGGTGGCCCTTTTATCGTCACACTGGTGGTGGCATCCCGCATTACTGTGTGGCCGCCACGCCTGGATCATCGGGGATATTGGCCGATGTACCCGGCGCCTCGCGGCTCACGTGCAAAAAGTGCAGGTGGCGCTCGTACTGATCGAGAATGTCCTCGATCACCTGCTCCTTGCTGTAGCCCATCAGGTCATACCCCTGACTACCTTCGAGCAGATAGACCTCAAGACGGTAGTAGCGAGTATTGGAAGAGGCGCGTACCGCAAAAGAGGGCGTCGAGAAGGCGCGCGGCCAGATCTGATAGGTGAAGTTCTGCTCTTCCGCGAGTCCGACGTTCAGCTCCAGATGCGGAATTGGCTCATCCACCCCTTCGATGACCTCAACCGAGACGCCCTTGAGCGCCAGCTCTGCACAGACCTCTTCCATGGCCGGACGACCGATCTCCTGTTGAAAGCGCTGCGCCTGGCGAGTATTGGGAAAGCTCATCGCCCGATTAAGACGCTGACGCCAGCTGCGCGCACCTCGTTCACTGCCGGTTCGGCTCGACAGGTGTCCTGCGAGGCTGGCGCGATAACTGTCTTCCTTGAAGGCTTCTTCCTTGAGCGACTTGTAGAGGCCGGTCATGACAAAGAAGATCACGAACGAGAAAGGCAGACCCATGATCACTACCATGCTTTGCAACGCACTGACACCGCCTGCCATCAGCAGCGCGAGCGTGAGCAGACCGATGATGACTGACCAGAAAATGCGCAGCCAGGTCGGCGCGTCGTTATTGACGTGGGAGAGCTTCGAGGTGAAGTTGCCCAGCACCAGCGCGCCGGAATCGGCTGAAGTCACATAGAACAGCATGCCAAGCAGCGTTGCCAGTGACGCTGTCCATGTCACATGGGGATACTGTGACAGTAGTGCGTAGATGGACTGCTCGGGATGGTTCATCGCCTGCTGTCCGAAATCTGCTGCTCCATCGAGAATCATGCTGATGGCACTGTTGCCGAAAATGGAGATCCACATCAGCGTGAAAATGAAGGGAATGATCAGGGTGCCAATGACGAACTCGCGAATCGTGCGCCCGCGTGAAATACGAGCCAGAAAGAGGCCTACGAAGGGCGCCCAGGCAATCCACCACGCCCAGAAAAACAGTGTCCAGCTATTGAGCCAGCCGGTCGGACGATCAAAGGCGAAGGTATTCATGGTCATGCCCATGAAGCGATTGACGTAGTCGCCGATATTGAGAATCAGGCCATTGAGCAGGAAGGTCGTCCTGCCTTCGACCAGCACGAACAGCAGCAGGATCACTGCCAGCAGGACATTGAACTCGGAAAGTCGCCGGATGCCCTTTTCCACGCCGGCGATGACCGAGATGGTGGCCAGCACCACCGATAGAAGAATCAAGCCTCCCTGGACCAGGAGGCTCTGCGGAATATCGAACAGAAAGGTCAGCCCATAGTTGAGCTGCACGACGCCAATCCCCAGGCTGGTAGCGATGCCGAAGACGGTGCCAATAACTGCTGCGATATCCACGCCATGGCCGATCGCGCCCTCGACGCGCTTGCCGAACAGCGGGTAAAGCGCGCTGCGAATGGTCAGGGGCAGATTGTAGCGATAACTGAAGTACGCCAGTGCCATGCCCATCAGCGCATACATGCCCCAGCCGGTGACACCGTAGTGGAACATTCCCCATACAGTCGCCTGGCGGGCTGCCGCGAGCGTGCCGCCCTCACCACTGGGCGGCGCCAGAAACTGGGTGACGGGTTCGGCGACGCAGAAGAACAGCAGGTCGATACCGATACCGGCGGCGAACAGCATGGCGGCCCAGGAGAGCAGGCTGAACTCCGGACGAGAATGCTTCGGGCCGAGGCGAATTCTGCCAAACCGGGAAAAGCCGATGACCAGGACGAAGCCAAGGTAGAGTGTGGCGGCCAGGAAGTAGTACCAGCCAAAGGTGTTACTGATCCACTTCAGTACGGCAAAAATGACGGTATTGGCCTGCTCGGTAAAGGCCATGCCCCAGAAGGAAAACAGCAGGATACAGATGGCAGAGCCGAAGAATACGACCGGGTTGAGCCGGTCTCTTGCGGCATCATGCGGGTGATGGGTCATACGTCTTCTCTTGCTTTTGATGAAATCGATGCTGCCCCTGTAACAGCGCACGCCATAACGATGCGTTGGCGATGGTGAATGACGTGGTTGAAAGGGATAAATGAGAACGAAATTTTATTGATTGAACGTTCAATAAAAATACATTGTTTATGCCAGACCTTCAATGTGCGACCGGTTCGCGCCTTTGGCAGGGGCGTCCTGA